>CAYSFP010000092.1:0-23809 GCA_964430075.1 uncultured Planctomycetaceae bacterium
GCACGTCGAGAAAGCCCGCCTCGTCGAGCGCGCGACGCACGGCGCCGACGCGGCCGTCCATCATGTCGCTGGGGGCGATCACATCGCAGCCCGCCTCGGCCTGCACGACGGCCTGCCGCTGGAGCATGGCGACCGTCTCGTCGTTCACGACGTAGCCGTCGCGCACGAGCCCGTCCTGGCCGTGGCTGGAGTAGGGATCGAGCGCCACGTCGCAGATCACGCCAATTGCGTTGCTGTGGGCCGATTTCACGGCTCGCACCGCGCGGCACACGAGGTTGTCCGGATTGACGGCCTCTTCGCACTCGGGCGTTTTCAACTGGGGATCGGTCGCAGGAAACAGGGCAACCGCGGGAATGCCCAGGGCGACTGCCTCGCCGATCGCTTCGACGGCCAGGTCGATCGACAGCCGCTCGACGCCCGGCATCGAGGAAATTGCTTCGCGCCGCCCGCGGCCTTCGCACAGAAAGAACGGCCAGATGAGGTCGCTCGTTGAGAGCGAGCTTTCTCTGACCAAGCGGCGCGACCAGTCGTGTCGTCGCAAGCGCCGTAGCCTGGTGGCAGGATAGGATGCGCCGGCTGCGTGTGAATTTCGTTCAATCATCAAAGCTTGTTCCCGGGCTCTCGGCACACGTGACGCCATTCATTATCAAAGCAAATTGTTCTAAAATCTATGCTGTACGAAGCTGTGCAGTTCGAATTCGCCTACGACAGAGGGCACGGAGAGCACAGCCCGGCCGCTGGCCGAAACCACATGATGAGAGCTCAGAACGGGACAAACAACTGTACGAAATCTGCGCGGCTCAGGGGACCAGATTCACCGCAGAGGGCGCAGAGGACGCCGAGAAGAACCTTTTATTGATCACTGCGCAGCTAATGAGCCGGGCTGGCTCTCAGCTCTCGGCTATCGGCTAGACGAAGACGACGGCCCACGTTCTGGCCGACAGCGGAGAGCCGACAGCCGACAGCCATGCAGTCAACGGATCATTGACGACGCAGACTTCAATAGAACGCTCATAAACGCTAATCTGCGCTACTCAGGGAAGAATTCACAGATGTTCCCTATGAGCGGTCATGAGCGTTTATCAGCGGTTCCTTATCTTCTCCGACCTCCGCGTTCTCTGCGGTAAATCCGCCTCGCGACGAGATTTTCGGGCGCGCGGAAAGTTTAGCGGATAGTAGTACAGTTGGAGGCTGAGAAATCGACAGGCGACAATGCAGAGACGCCTCTGTGTTCTCTGTGCCCTCTGTGGTAAATGCCCCTCCCATGCCCAAAGATCCGCAAATCAACCTCGGCCGATTCCATTTTCGTCCGGCGTCGATCGAGATGGACGGCCGACCGCCGCTCGGAGAGTGGCAGGGGCCCGTGCAATTCGCCCTGTGGTGCCAGCGCGCGAGCCCGTGGTGGATCGGCGACCTCATCAACGCGGGCGAGGACATTTACGGCGAGGAGTTCGCCGCGGTGCTCGGCGGGACGCTGTCAACGGAGATGGTCAGCCGCTATGCCTCCGTGGCGCGGCGCGTGCCGGCGCGGAATCGCCGACCCAAACTCTCGTGGAGCGCGCACGCGGCGGTCGCGCGTTTGGAGGGGCACCTGCAACGGCGGATGCTCGCACTGGCCGAGAAGGAAGGCTGGAATAGCGACGACCTGCGCAAAAAAGTAAGCGAATTGGTTGCGGAAATGAAAAGCAAGAACGGGAGCGCGTGAATCTCCGAGTTGCCAAAGCGTTGAGAAATCCCTCCCCCCAGCCCCTCCCTTCGAAGGGAGGGGGATTGCAGATCGTCGACTCTGCTTATGTCTGTCCCGCACGGATTCATTGAGCGCCTGGCCGAGCTGGCCGGCAGCGGCACGCCGCTGGTCAGCGTCACCCTGGTGGGCGCCGTCGGCAGCACGCCGCTGGACGCCGGCAGCAAGATGCTGGTCACCGCCGCCGGGCTCGACTTCGGCACGGTCGGCGGCGGCCGGCTCGAAGCCAAAGCGATCGCCGAGGCACAGGCGATGCTTGGCCGGCGCGCGGGCGAAGCGAGTCGCGCGCAGTTGGTCGAGTGGAATCTCCAGCGAGACGTCGGCATGACGTGCGGCGGCGTCGTGCGGCTGTACTTCGAGACCTACAACCACAGCGAGTGGCACATCGCGATCTTCGGCGCCGGACACGTGGCCGCAGCGGTCGTGCACTGCCTGGTGCCGCTGGAGTGCCGCATCGCTGTCATCGATCCGCGCGAGGATTGGCTGACCCGCGTGGCCCCGTCACGGCGCGTGACGACGATCTGCACGGACGATTCCGCGGCCCACGTCGCCGCGCTGCCCGACGACGCCTTCGTGCTGTGCATGACCATGGGGCACCGCACGGATCGGCCGATCCTCGAGGAAATCTTCCGGCAGGGACGCCGATTTCCGTATCTGGGCGTCATCGGCAGCGCGGCCAAGCGCAAGGTGCTGGAGCGGGAACTGGCGGCCGCCGGCTTCACCAAAGAGCACATGGCGGCAATGCACTGCCCAATGGGACTCGCGCTGGGCGGCAATCAACCGGGGGAGATCGCGGTGAGCATCGTGGCGCAGTTGATTCAAGAGCGGGACGCGTGGCGGAAAAGGGGGAAATTCACCACAGAGGGTACAGAGGACACGGAGGCGGGGTAGTCCAGGTAATAAGGAGGAGATATTGGCAACCTTTCGCGAGCTGCTAACGGTCGCGATTCACTTTAGGAAATACTTTCTCTCCGAATCTCCTTGTCCTTTTTTCCCACTGTGGTAAATCCCCTTCTGTAACTGAACAAGACGAAGTCGGCTTCGACCGCCACAGGTCTGCGGCGCGGGAGCGGGGAGGGGGCAAGTCGCGAGCGCTCGCGGCTCACCCGATCCCCGCGACCCCGGTTGGTTGGGGGCCAACTCAGCCGCCGCGACCACGTCGCCCGCCGCCGTTTCCTCCTCCTCCAGTCCGACCGCCGCCGCCCCACGCGCGGCCACCGCCGCCTCCTCCGCTGCGAAATGCCGCGCCGCCGCCCGGAGAGCCGCCGCCCCCGCCGCTGATGGCGCGGCCGCCGCCGGGCGACCCTCCGCCTCCGCCACGGAATGCGGATCCGCCGCCCTGGAACGGCGCGCTGCCGCTAGGGCCGCCGCTATTGAAACTCCCTCGCGTAGGAGGGCGGTATCCGCCGCGCCCCGAGGGTATGCCATCGCTCGAGGCTCCGGGCAGGCTGCCGCGGACCTGCGGCGTCGCGCCGCCGACCGCGGGCCTCGCGCTGCCGGCGCCGC
Source organism: uncultured Planctomycetaceae bacterium (assembly GCA_964430075.1). Taxonomy (GTDB): domain Bacteria; phylum Planctomycetota; class Planctomycetia; order Pirellulales; family Lacipirellulaceae; genus Lacipirellula. Next base: position 3,251 of record CAYSFP010000092.1, read on the forward strand.
CGTTGACCGAACCGCCGCTCCAGCCCGGCGATCCGCCGCCGCGATACGAACGATACTGCGGCGAGGCGCCGGCGCCGGCGTCGCCCGAAGGCCATGAGGGACGCGGCGTTCCTGACCACAACGGTCGACCGCCTGTGGTTCCGCCAGTCGTAGGCGCGGGGGTTCCGGTTCCGTCGGCGTCGCCTCCGATCACCCGGCCTCCGGTCGGCTGCCCGCCAAAGGAACGGCCGCCCCAGGCGGGTCGCGTGTCGAGCTGCGGCGTGCCGCGCCCGCGAGCGCCGTTGCCCGTGGTGGCGCCGCCCGTGTTGTCGCCGCTGGGCCGACCTCCATTAACCCGGCCTGTGCCGCGTCCGCCCGGCGTCCCGCTGGCAACGCCGCCCGCGCCCGTTCCCGCGGCGCCTTCGGCGCCCGGCAGTTGGAAGCTGCGCGGTCGATCGCCGGCGCGCCGCGTGGCGCTATCGCCCGTGAGCGCTCCACCGCCATTGCGGGGCGGCACTCCGGTGGCCAACCGTCCGCCACCGTCGTTGCCGGCCACGGCGCCGGCTCCCGCGCCCGCACCGTTCGTGCCGGCGCCCGCTCCACGGCGAATCGGACGACCGCCGACAGTCGCAGAGGCATCGGCGCTCGCGACGCCACCCGTTTCCGCTCGGCGTCGCGCCCCGCGCAGCTGGTCCAACTCTTGGATGCGCTCGCGCGCGGCGGTTCGCTCCGCGTCGGTTAGCTCGTGAAGACCGCGCGGCCCGTCACCGCGACGAGCCCACTCGTTGGCGTCGCGTAGCAACGGATTCGTACCCGTGTACGGGCGGCTTCCAGGTCGCGGTCGATTGCCGTCCCCAGGTCGGCCGTCGTTGTCGCCCGGTCGGCCATCGCCCGGTCGGCCGTCTCCAAAACGACCGCCGCCGGGACCGCGTCCGGGGCCGCCGGCGAAATCGCGGTCCCAATCGCGGCGCCGATTGTCGAACTGCCGCCGCCAGTGATCGTCCCAATCGTGGCGGTGTCCATCGTGCCAGCGATGGTAGGACCACAGGGGGTCGTAGCCGCGCCGCCAGCCGCGATTGTCCCACCACGGCCGGAAATAGTCGTTCCGCCATCCGCCGTAGCCGTACCAGTAGTTGTAGTGTCGCGTGTTGAGGAAGAGCGACGTGAGCAACAAGGACGTATTGAGCGCGTAGCTGGGGCGATAGGAAATCGCGGGAGACCCAAACCGGTGCGCAGGCCACCATACCGGCGCGTAGAGCAGACCGCGATTCCAGATCGGCCGATCCCAATATCCGGCCACAAAGATGCTGCCCCCCGGCGTGTAGCAGTAGTGATCGGGCACCCACACCCAGTTGAGTTGGCCGGCGTACCAATAGCCCGCGCGCCAGGCGTAGGCGTTGTTCTGCCAAATCCACACGCCGGGGACCCAAAAGAAGTTATCGCCCGGGGCGGGACTGCTCGGGCCGGCTTCCAGGGTCGCGGGGGGGTGCGGCAGCATCTGCACCTGCCGCACGTTGGCGCCGGCCCAGAAGCCGGAGGCCCACAGCCAGTTGGCGCCCTCGGCGACCCAGTGTCCAGGCACCCAGCGGCGGCCCGGAGGAACGTCGCGCCATACGCCGCTGACCCAGACGAAGTCGAGGTGCTCGTCGCTCCACATCCAGTAGCCGGAGATCCACTCGACGTTGTCGCCGTCGGGTCTCACTTCGGGCGGCAGCTCGTCGACGGGCTCCGGCGGCTCGCGATCGACGATGATGTGCGGCTGAGCGTCGAGCGCCACCGGGTCGGCGAAGGCCTCGTGAATCGGCCCTTCGTCGAGCACCTGCGGATCGCCCTGCGCAGCGAGGCCGGCGGCCGCGGGTTCTGGGGGAGCTTGTCCTCGCGCCGCGGTGGCAGCCAATCCGATCACGATGCCTGTCACAATGCCGAGCCCCACGGCGCTCCACATTGTGGATCGATGAATTCTCGCAGCCATGGCGAGGCCCTCCTGAAATCTGTTCCCGTCCGAGAAGGTGCGTCCGCGTAAGCAGCGCTTTCGTCGTAGGCGCAGCTTGGCGCGAGAAGGATTCGCAAAACGTGCGCCAAGGCTTGACGCAGGAAGGATTCCGACCCCGCGAGCGTAATTTGCGGCCATGTGCAATTGCGCGGCAGGCATACCTTGCAGTCAATGCAAAGCCAATGAGCGGTGTACGTTACGCGTGAAGCCCCGGGTGACGCGCGGACGCTGACGGAGCGATGATTGCGCCGATTGACGCGAGTGCGAGGTGCGACCCCCCACAGCGATGAGTGAGTCCGCGCCGTGTCGTGCTTGCGGCAGCTGTCGTCAAGTTGTGAAGCACCGCGCCGAGGGACGATGCCGGCGTTGGCCACACTGTCAAAACGACTTGCCAAACACGCGCCAGACCGCCCCTTTGACAGCGCTTTCAGCCGATTGTACGCTGCTGTTCTTCTCTGGTCGACGAATGGGGGCGAGGATTCTCGCAATGCTGGTCATTCGCTTGCACGCCTCTGTGGCAATGTTCGCTTCCGCGCTCCTGATGGCCGGCGTCTTCGCCCACCGTCCAGCAGCCGCCGTGCAATCCGACAGCGCCGAAATCATCGTCGAGCGCACCGAAACTCCGCCCTATGGCTTCACCGCCGCGGACCACGAGTTTCTCGAACTCGTCCAGCGCGGCTGCTTCAACTACCTCTGGAACGAGGCGGGCGTGCCCAGTGGGCTGGCGAAGGACCGCCGCACGACGCTGGTCGCCAGCCTGGCCGGCGTGGGCTTTCAGTTGTCGGCTTTGCCGATTGCGGTGGAGCGAAAATGGATCACGAAGGACCAAGGCCACGCCCGGGCGCTCAGCATTTTGCAGACGCTCGTCGGAGAGCAGAATCGCCGCGACGGCGTGTTTCTGCACTTCGTGCATGTCGATACGGGCCGCCTGTACCCGCCGTACCGCAATGAAATCAGCACGGTGGATCACGCGCTCTTCCTCGCCGGCGCCATTCCCGCCGCCGCGTACTTTGGCGGCGAGGTGGCAGAAATCGTCGATCGCCTCGCCGCGGATACCAACTGGCGGGCCTTCCAGCTCGATGATTCGCCATTCCTCAGCATGGCGTGGCGCCCGGACGACCAGACCAGCCTCGCCGGCCCAGGCGGGCTGATGCCGGCTCGTTGGCGTCTCGCCAGCGACGAGGAACGACTGGTGTATTTTCTCGCGGCCGGCAGCCCCACGCCCGAATTCACCGTCGACCCGGCCGCGTACTATCAGCTCGAGCGGCAACTGGGAGCGTGGCGCAGCGACCCGCCCTACGTGCTGTCGTACAACGGGGCGTTGTTCACCTACTTCTTCAGTCACTGTTGGATCAACTACCGCGGTCTGGCGGCCGATGATCCGCGGCAGTTTGGCGTCGATGCGCCGCGCGTCGACTGGTTCGAAAACTCCCGCCGCGCAACGCTGGCGCACCGCGCCGCCTGCATCGCCTTGGCGCCGCAGTACAAGAGCTTCGCCGATGATCGTTGGGGGCTTAGCCCCTGCATGGGCCAGGACGGGGACGCGCCGGGATGGAACTACATCGTGCCGTCGCTCCGGCCCAACCTGGCCGATGAGCAGCAACTCTGGCGCGGCACGATCGCGCCTTATGCCGCGGCGTCGGCGATCATGTTTACGCCTGCCGAAAGCCTGGCGGCGCTGCGGGCCTTTCGTGCGGTCCGCGACAAGGAAGGGCGACCGCTGGCGTGGCGCGACCCGGCCGTTGGGGGCTATGCGTTCGCCGATAGCTTTAATCTCGACCAGCAAGTCGCCTGCGACGATAACATCGCGATCGATGTGGGGCCGATGCTGTTGGCCATTGAAAACGCCCGCACGGGCCTCATCTGGCGGCTGTTTATGCAACATCCCCACGCCAAGCGGGCCGTCGAGCGTTTGAAGCTCGCCCCGCGCGAAATCGACAAGTAAGCGGGACAGCGGGACGCCGTGGATTCTATGGCGCCGCAGGCGGCTGCAACGCGGCCATCAACTCGGCGCCGCACGACTCCCGCACGACGAGGTTCGACTGCAGCGTCAACTTCGTCGGCGGCCGCTGGGGATCGCTCAGTCGTTGGCACAACAGCTCGACCGCCGCACTGCCCATGTTCGACATCGGCACATGAACGGTCGTCATCCGCGGACGCGTCATTTGCGCGACGCGCGTATCGTCAAAGCCGACGACGCGTAGCTCCTCGGGCACGCCGATGCCGCGCTCGAGCGCCGCATCGATTATGCCCGCGGCCATTTCGTCATTGGCCGCAAAAATCGTCGCACGTGTTGCGGCCCATTGGTCGACCTGTTCCCGCCCCAGGCCGAATGCCTTCTCGTAACTGTAGTCGAGGTGGAAGACATCGCTGGCGGCCACGGTCAGTCCGGCATCGTGCATCACGTCGCGGTATGCTGCCAGGCGATCGATCGTGTCGAGATTGGTCTTCAAACCGCCGACAAAGACGATTCGCTTGGCGCCGCAGCGATGGACGAGGTGCCGGACCATCTCTTCGGCGCCGTGACGCTGGTCGATCACCACGCTGTCGTGCCGGGCGCCTTCGACGTCGCCGTCGAGCACCACCAGCGGAATGGTGACTCCGGAGAGCGTCTTTTTGATCTTGGCGTCGATCTCCGAAATCATCACGATGATTCCGTCGACCAGCCCGTGGCTGGAGACCGCCGCCAGCACCGCATTGCCGTCGTGGTCGCCGCCCGCGGAGGAGACCATCAGGTGGTAGTTCAGTTCGCGGGCCCGCATGTTGGCGCCGCGAATGATCTCGGAATAAAACTCGCCGTGAATGTCCGGAAGCACGAAACCCAGGATATTGCTCTGTTGCAGCATCAGGCCCCGCGCGAAGACGTTGGGCCGGTAATTCAGCTCCTCGATGGCGAGCTCGACGCGCCGGCGGGTTTGATCGTTGACAATATTCCGCCGATTGAGCACGCGCGAGACGGTGCTAATGGAAACGTTCGCCCGTTTGGCGACATCTTGAATGGAAGCCGGCACGGCGGGAGGTCCTCAACAAAACGAAACGCGTCACAGGAGGTTTCGGTTGTGACAGCGCTTGCAGGTGACAATAGCCGGCGATTTCTTGCTTTGTCAACGCACGAAGGCCTGGATCTTGACGCGTTTTCAGTCCCCCTGGCGCCGTCGATTTGCGCCGCTGGCGAAAGCCTCCCAAGGAGGCGGCGACGCTCAGCTCGCGCTGAACATAGGCAGGGCGCTTTCCGGCCCCCGGACGTCGTCACGCTCCAGGGCGGTGCGCAGCAGCGCAGGGAACCTCAACGTGCCTGGGGGGCGACCAGACTATTCTCGCGTCGTGTCCTTGAGGAACCGCACAAGGTCAGCCAGCTCCTGCGCCGTCAGCGCCTGATCCATCCCCGCCGGCATGAGCGAGACCTGACTGGGTTGGATCTCGTCCACGTCTTCACGGCGAATCTGCACTTCCTCGTCAGGCCCCGTCGCCAGCAGATAGTGAACGTCGGTTTCATCGCGCACCGTCCCGCTAACGACCTTTCCCTCAACTGTGACGATCGACACCGGCTCGTAGCTCTGCACGAAACTCAGGCTGGGATAGAGAATCGACTCTAGCAAATCGCGTTCGGTGCGCGTCTTGCCGATGTGCGACAGGTCGGGACCGACCGTGCCGCCGCCAATCCCGAGCTGATGACACGTCGTGCACGCCGCCTTCGAACTGTGAAAAACGACATGGCCGCGCCGCACGTCGCCGCTCGGCAGGAGGTTTAACAGCTCCTCGATGCGCTGCCGCTGCTGGACGACGTCGACATTGACTTCGGCCTCCAGGCGGTCGATGGCGTGCCGAATGTCCGGCCCGCAGTTGGAGAACGTCGACCGCAGCACGTCGAACCTCACCGAGGCCAACACAGGGGCCCCATGCAGCGAGGCGAGTAACCGCTCTCCCAGAGCACGATCGTCGACGTCCGCAAACGCGGCGAGCACCTGGTTGATCTCCATCAGACCAGCTCGCGGCGCCGCGCTGCACAATCGCTCGAGTTGCGCCGTGCTTAGCCGCACGCGCGCGAGCGCTTGGGCCGCATTGGCGCGTCGTCGCGTTTCTTCAGACGTCAGCCCCTCGACAAGCACGTCAAACTGAGCGTCGCCGACGCGGGCGTTTCGCGACAGGGCCGCGAGCGCTTCGATCTGAAACGACGTGGTCAGCGATGTGGATTCCAAGAGTGCAATCAAGGCGCCGTCGAGCGCCGCATCGGGCGACTCGACCCCATTGGCGCGGCGCGCCGCATCAATCGCCGGCGAGAGCAGATGGGGATGGGCCTCGTCGATGACTGCGGCAAGCGCCGTCGTCCAGGACGGCGGCGCGTCGGCAACTCGCGAGCGCGCCATCGCGCGCAGCGCAGCAAGCCGCGCGGCCATCGACAATTGGGAATCCGCCGCCGCCGTCGCCAGCAATTCCTGAATTGCAGGATCATTGACGAAGGAACCTAACAGCGACTCGACGTCCGACATTTCGGCCGCCGCCGCATCGCTTGGCGCCGGCGTAGGCAAGTCCGCAAGTTGCTGGCGGAACCAGCCGACAAGCTCGCCGCCCCATTCGCCATGGCGTCCGACAAGCCAGCGAGCCGTCTGCCGCAGAGCGTCGTCCGGGGAATTCAAGAGCGGAATCACCTGCCCTGGCTCGACGGTTCCGCCAGGCATCTGGTCCAGTGCGATGAGCGCGGCGGCCGCCGTGCCCGGCGCGGCGCTGGTCAAACCAGCCGCTGTGCCGCGGGCGTCGCCGATTTCGATGAGCGCGTAAATGATCGAGTGCTGCAGGATTCGATCGTCCGTCGCGCGGCTCGCCGCGGCCAGGAGATCGCCAACGGCGGCCGAGTAGCCCAGTCGCCCCAGCGCCTCGGCGGCCACGCGGCGATTCGACGCGGAATCGTCCGTCAGGATTTCAACCAAGCGCGGCGCGGCTTGCTGGTCGCGATTGAGCGACACGATCTGGATGGCCGCATGACGAATGACTTCGTCGTCGTCCTCGAGCGCTACGCGCACCAAAGTTCTGGCATCCTTGCCCGTGAGCTGCGCGAGCGTCCAGACGCGCGCCAGCGCCGCGGTATGTCGATCGACGACGTCGCCATTCCAGGCGAAAAATGGGCGGCGTTGCGACGCAGATTCGGCATTCTTCACGAGCTGTCGCAGCAACGTTCGCATCTCCTCGGAATCGCGGCGCTGAACGATTTCCCGCCCGGCACGCTGCCGCACGGCAAACCGGGCGTCGGCCAAAAAGGTCCAAAGCGTCTGTACACTCAGCTCGTCCCATGCGATGTTCTTCCCGCGCCAGTCGACGTTCGACGCGAATCCGTCGCGTCGAACACGATAAATCCCTCCCAGAACATCCGGTTTCCACAGGTGCGACGTCGGGCAGCACAGCTTGTACCAGCCGCCCGTGTCGATGATCAGCAAACTCCCGTCCGCATCGGTGAGCACGTCCGTCGGATGAAAGTCGACGTGCTCGCTGGTGACAAACGCACTGTCCTTCGATTCAAACGAGCTGCCCGAAGCCCGCAACTCGTGCCGGGACACTTGTCGTAGGTTGAACTGGCAGAGAAACAGGTTATCGCGGTATTCCTCGCCAAACGCGACGCCCTCGTAGCGTTCCAGCCCGCACGGCGCCGCGGCGTTCATCAGCACGAGCCCTGGCATCAACTCGCCCGTGCGCGGATGGCCGTCGATCACGCCGTGCCGCTTGCCGTAGACGCCGCCGTAGATCGCGTGGACGATCCCGTCGCGCCGCCCGTCGCCTTCGAGGTACGTCGACGAGAAGATCCGTTCGCCGTCGGGCATGAACGCGACGTCCACCGGGTTGTCCATGCCGCCGGTCATGACCGGTTCGAGTTCGCCGCCCTCGGGTCGCCGGCGGAAGATGTGCGCCGCCCGCGTCGTCCACGGCTTGCCGCCCACCATGTGCGTCTGCTCGGCAAACGCTCCCTTGCACCAATAGAGCCAGCCGTCGAGCCCCAGATAGGGACCATGCAAATCGTTGGCGCAGCCGGTGAGCGTCTTGCCTTCGAACCACTCGACGCGCTCCTCGGCCACGCCGTCGTCGTCGCGATCGGTGAGCTTCCAAATGCTGGGCGGCGCCGACACATAGAGCGATCCGTCCAGAAACAACGCCCCTTCGGGCAGCATCATCTTGTCGGCGTAGACGACGCGGCGATCGAACTTGCCGTCGCCGTCGACGTCTTCGAGCCGCACGATCCGGTGCGGCCGCTCGGCAAGCTGCGTCTCGACGTCATCGTTCGACCCCGACGACTCGGCGACGTAGAGCCGTCCCTGGTCATCGAACGAGGCCACGATGGGCCGCTCCACCAGCGGCGGGCTCGCGACCAGCTCGATGGAGAAACCCGGCGGAACCTTGGGCGCGATTGCAATCGCGGAGTTCTCCTCAGCCAACGCTGGCGGCGCCGCCGCCACGGCCGCCATGCACAGCACACGAGTCAGGGAACGCACTTTCATAGGTCTCTCCATGCGGACTGGCGCCGTGGTTTGCGGCAGCGCCGCGTGAACCAATCTCCGCCGTTTCAGGCCATCGCATTCCGATCGTCGCAGATCAATCGGCGAATTCCAAGCGGCGACAGACCGTTGCCCGAGCCAAAGCACCGCGCTCTGGAACGCAGCGCAGGCATCACCGCTTGGCCGAAGGCCTCCTCCCACCGTAGCCTGGGGCAGAGCGCAGCGCCGCCCCAGGAACTTGGGACAAGCTTAATTGTTTGGCCGAAGGCCATACTCACGGGTTCGCCGCACCGAGGCGGCTTGTGATTATGGCCTACGGCCAACGGCATGAGCGCCCGAACCGCATCCTAGGGCGGCGCTGCGCTTGCCCTAGGCTACGGTGAACGGAGGCCTTCGGCCAAAGACGGGGCCCGTTGCCCCCGTCGGCCAAATTTCCCGCCGCGGCAAAAAATTCGCCTGCTTCCCTGTCCGGTTCCGCGCCCCGTTCTTGATTGACTCTTCGGAGGCGGCCTTCGCCGCTCCGCGGCGCCCGCTGGCGCCGCCCTTCAAAATCACTTGCCGCCCATGTGGGGACGGCCACAATCGCCGCCCTGGCGGCTCGAGAGGAAGCGAACCATGAACCTCCGCAAACGTCCCCGTCGCCAGCCGATCCGCAAGCCGTCGTTCGTCCGCCGCCAGTTCGAACCGTTGGAAGACCGCCGCATGATGGCCGTTCTGTTGGGCCAATCCACGTTCGACGCCCAGCTCATGGGCGACAACATCGAGGCGCTCTCGGCCGGCGCCACCGTGGGCTTCGGCTATGCCATCAATGTCAACGGCAACACGCTTGCGGCCGTCGGCAGCGGCGGCCAGGCCCGCACGGCGGCCGACGCCCCGATCCGCAACTTCACGTCGACGACCGAGATGGAAATCTCTAGCGTGTCGAAGACCGTCACCGCCACGGCCATCCTCCATATCCTGCAATCGCAGCCCGGCGGGCTCGACGCGGCGCTGAGCCGACCGCTCGAAGACTTCCTGCCCAGCGACTGGAACCCCGGCGCCAATGTCGAGAACGTCACGCTGCGGCACCTGCTGACCCACCGCAGCGGGTTTCTTGAAGAAGGCAACCCGATTGGCGTGAACTTTGAGCAATACGGCCAAAACACGTTCGCCAACCTGCGAGCGCTCGTGCAGGCCGGCCTGCCGGCGCCCACCGTCGCGGCCGACGACGTGTACGATGCGCCGCGCTGGGGCTACAGCTACAACAACGCCAACTTCTCGCTGCTGGCGAAGGTCGTGCTGCCGAAGCTCCTCAACCCGAGCCTTAACCTGACGGCCGCCAACTACCCCAACCGCGATGCCACCTCCGGCGCCATCTACAAGAACTACGTGCAGGACGAAATCTTCACGCCGATGGGCATTACCGGCGCGGACATGATGACCAATCAGGCGAACCCGGCCAAGGGCTACAACCTGCCCACGGCGCAGGTGTCGCCGGGAATGTCGCAGTCGAACCTCACCAACACCGGCGGCGCGTTTGGCTGGAAGCTCACCGCCCGCGAGTTGGCGACGTTCGCCGATGGCATCCAGCGCGACAACTCGATCCTCACCGCCGCCACGCGGCAGATGCGCGACCAGCAACAGCTCGGCTGGTTCCGCTCCTCGGACACGTTCGGCGACTACTACTCCCACAACGGCGCCACCGGCGGCGCCGCGGGCGACTTCCGCTCGATCATCGCCACCATGCCGGGGGGGATCGAGGCATCGTACCTGATGAACAGCGACGATGCCACGCTGCCCGGCGGGTCGATCGGCAGCATGCTCAAGACCGCGTATTTCAACGCCTGGACCGACCTCACCGTCGGCGGCACGTCCGGCGACGACAACTTCATCCTCCGCCTCAACAACAGCGGCATCCGCCCGTCGGTGGAAGTCGTGGTCAACGGCGTCGTCGAAGTCACCCACTGGATCGACACGTTCGACTCGCTCACGCTCAACGGCGGGCTGGGCAACGACACGTTCACCATCCAGGGATGGATCTCCGCCATCGATCTCAAAATCAACGGCGGGGCCGGCAACGACGTCGTCAACGTGCTGCCCGGCGTGCGCAATATCGAGACCGTGGGCGGCATGAGCTTCGACGGCGGGGCGGGCAACGACTCGATCGTGATCAGCGATCAGAACAATCCCTACAGCAATGCGGCGCTCAGCCGCATGTACACCGTAACCGGCGGGTCGGTCGCACGGTTCCGTCAGAACCCGGCGCTCCCGGCGAATCCCGGCGCCGTGCTCCCCGTCGTCGTGAGCTTCTCGGGCGTCGAGAATCTCGACCTCACCACCGGCGGGCAGGCTGACGTGGTCAACGTCGCGGCCAAGACCTCCGGCAACACCCGCATTCGCACCGGCAACGGCGACGACGTGATCGTCGTCGGCCAAACGGCCGGCAATCTTGAGACGGTTGACGGACTGGAAGTCGAAGGCCAGGCCGGCGTCGACACGATCCGCTTGTACGACCACAACAAGACGAGCAACGATCCCCAGATGGCGGCCTACTACGACGCCGACGCGGGCAGCGTCTCGCGCTACATGGCCAGCCTCGGCGGCATTGCCAATGGCACGCCCACGAGCGTCGGCGTCGAGTTCTCGCAGGTGGAGAATCTCGAACTCACCACGACGGACATTCGCGACGTCATCCGCGTGCACGCCACGACCTCGGGCACGACGACTGTCAACGGCGGCGCCGGCAACGACATCCTCAATGCCAGCCCGGACGGCAAGAGCCTCGCGAACGTTGACGACCTGGTCTTCAACGGCGGCGCCGGCCTCGATTCAATCGTGCTCAACGACCAGAACAATCCGTACACCTACCCGGGCCTCGACCGCCAATACGAGGTGAGGGCGTCGGGCGTGACGCGGAATACCGGGATTCCCTCAGGCCAGATTCTGCTGCCCACGACGATCGACGTCGGCTACAGCAGCGTCGAAGAGCTGACGCTCCGCACCGGCGCCCAGGGCGACGTGGTCGATGTCGAGAGCGTGCCGCTGGGTGGCGCGACGATTCAGACCGGCGCCGGCGACGACGTGGTCAACGCGAGCCCGACGGCGCGCAACTTCGAAACTGTCGGCGGCCTGGTCGTCGACGGCGGCGCCGGCGCTGACTCGCTCAACATCCACGACGAGAACAACCCCTACGACCTGAACCCCGGCGGCGGCAACTACACGATCACGCCATCGTCCGTGTCGCGATTCAAGGAGCACGTGCTGTTCGAGAATGTGGCCATCCCGGTAGAGTTGGACTTCGCGGGCATGGAAACGGTGTCGCTTGCCGCGGGCCACCAGGCCGATACGTTCAATGTGCAAGGGACAGGCGGCGCCGCAACGCTCAATCTCGACGGCAACAGCGGCGCCGACAAATTCAACATCGCCAGCCCGGCGTTTGCCACGATCAACGTGCAGGGCGACTTCCCGATCTTCGCCCCGGGCGACCAGCTCGAAGTGAACAAGGGCGGGCTGTACGCCGCCGCGGAAGTGCCGGGGCTCTACGTCGCCGGCAGCGGCGCCATGACGATCGGCGGCTCGACCATCAACTACGCGGGGATCGAAACCTCCCAGATGCACCGCCAGACGCAACGTCTGGACGGCGACTTCGACGGCAACGGCACGGTCAACGGCGAAGACCTCACGCACCCGACGCTCGGCTTCTACGCCCGCTACGGCGACGATCTCAATGGCGGCGACTTCCTGGTCTGGCAGCGCAACCTCGGCAACAGCGTCCAGCCCGGCCCAACACGCGGCGGGCTGGCGGGCCCCGGCGATGAAATCGCCCAGGCCTCGTTGGCCGTTGCCGATGACGACCAGGACGAGCCCCGCTTCGACGTGGTCGCCTACGGGTCGCTGGCCGGACTGTCGAGCGGCGACGCCGACTTCAGCGAGCGGCAAGCCCCGCAGCGGCGAGCCCACATGGCCTTCGCCTCCGAGGCGGCGCCGGCGTCCAAGGCTGCGAAGTTCGCAGCGGTCGAGTCGGCTCTCGCCTCGTGGGACGACGCCTCGGCCGACGACGACAAGTCCGACGCTGCGTCGCTCTGGGACGACGCGTTCGCGGACTTCGAAGTCGCCGCTCTGGCCGCAGTCTAACGAACGTTCAGGCGGCGGCGGTGGGCGGCGATTGCGATCAGCAAGGCGGCGCCCATCGCTAGGCCCGTCGGCTCGGGAACCGCCGAGCCGGCGGGCATGGCCGCGCCCGTCGAGCCAAACTGGAATCGCCACACGGCCAGATCCGTCGCGTCGACCGCGCCATCGCCGCTGGCGTCTCCCTCGGCCAGCGTGCCGCCCACGCCCAACCCTCGTTGCCACCTCAGAAAATCAGTGCCATCGATGTCGCCGTCCTGATCGAAATCCGCCGACGCGACTTGCACGATCGCGTCGGCCAGCCCCTGCGGAGTGTGACGATGATCAACGCCCTCGCCCATCACGGCCCACTGGTTGACGGCGTCATTGGGCAGCCCGAAGACGACGCTGGTGTCGCTTGGATCATCGAGCTCAACCGCGCCCCCTGGCGATTGCCACACGCCCTGCTCGCCAATGCTGAGAAACAGCTCCGAACTCCCGGGCGTCAGGCCCGCTTGAAACTCGATCGTCGCCACGTGCCAGGCCGGCGCCCCGCTCGCCATCGAGCAGTCGCCGCACGCCGGGCCGATGCCCGAGCTGTTCGGCAGGCCCGGGGCGTCGTCGTAAAACGACAGACCGAGAAAACCGTAGATTTCATGTGGCGACGCGAACAAGCCCGTCATCGAATCGAACACCACCTGATGGCGAAACACCGGCGGCATCGCCGAGATTTGCGGATTGATCACCCTCACGCTTTTAAGGGCCGCGACGTCCGGGGCCTCGGAAACCAGGTCCAGCGAGAACGCGTTGATGCGATACCCTTCGGCCGGCCGAGCCCAAACCTGCACCTGGCCCATAGCGCCCGGAGCGACGTAGATCACCGGCACGTTTGGCCCCGCATCGCCGGCCGACAGCCAGAAATTCACGATCGAATCGGCGCCGGCCCGCGGCGCGGCAAGCAGAATCGCCAGCGCCGCTGCGAATCTCGTAGCGCCCGAAAGCGGAGAACGAACAAAATGACGTCGTTCGGACATGGGCAAGCCACCGTGGCGCCACGGGCCAAGTCGCATGGTTGATCTCCCTTTTCAGCATAATCGGCCCAACGAATTTCGACGCCAGTTTGGACCAAATGCCGCCTTTTTACCTCCATTTGGCGGGGCTGCGGCGAAATCAGGTACAATCGCGGAGTTAAATCCGCGGGAACCCCCAGTGATGCCCAGCTCATCAACAGCGTTCAGAGCGGCGCGGCGCGGCCTGCAAGCCCTGGCAGGCCTCTTGGCGGCCAGCGTCGCGCTCCCAGCCGGCGCCGTGCTCTGGGACGGCGGCGGCGCGACCTCCGATTGGATCGAGCCCGCCAACTGGCAGTTCAATCTCGTCCCCACGACGGCCGACACCGCCACCATTGTCAACGATACCGCCACGATCGCCGGCCGCACCGTGCCAACGATCATGGCCGCCGAATTCGGCTCAGGCTCGCTTCCCGGCGGCCTGACGATCACCGGCGGCGCCAATCCCGGCGGATTGAACGTCGTGACGAGCGTCTCTGTCGCAGGCGCCGGAACGCTCACGCTCGGCGGCGGCGGCCCCGCAGCCAGCCAGATTTCCGCCGCCACGATGACCACCGCGGGATCCGTCACTGTCCTCAGCCGCGGCACGGTGAACCTCTCCGGCCAACTGACGCAAACCGGCGGCACGATCAATCTCAACAGCGGCGTCATCAATGCCCCGTCGCTCGTAGTTCAAGCCGGCGTTTTCAACGCGACGGGAGAAGTGAACGGCAACGTTTCCATCGGCGACGGAACCGGCGCCGTCGCTACGCTCGCTCCGGGGCAGCGGCTCGATGTCAACGGCGCGCTCAAGCTCGCCTCCGACAGCCGGCTGGAGATCCAATTTCGCTCGGGCGTCATCGACCAGATCGATGTGTCCGGAACCGCGACGCTTGGCGGCACGCTCGATCTGTCGTTCCTCGGCGGCGTCGGCCCCCAGGAAGGTGCGCGTTACTCCGTGATCTCGGCCGGCAATCTCGCCGGCGCCTTCGACGAAATTCTTGGCTCCGGCTCCGGCGGCGGAGGCTCCTGGATTCCGGATGTCGACCTCTCTAACGGCTTCAACGTCTCCTACACCGAGCTGCGCGGCAACATGAACGGCGACAACACGGTCGACGAGCTCGACGTCGCCTTGTTCGCCCATGCGATCCGCGATCCCAACACGTATCATCTCGAATTCTATCTGGCCGGCGACGTGGCCGACGCCTTTCTGGCCGACATGGACGGCGACGGCAGCAACACGTTCGCCGACATCCCGCCGTTTCTGGAGGTGATTGAAAACTTCGGCGGCAGCTCGCAAGCTGCGCTGGCCGCGATCACGCGCGTCCTTTCTGTTCCAGAACCTTGCGGCGCGACGATTGCGTGTGTCCTCGGCGCACTGAGTCTTCATTTCCGTCGGTCGAACCGCACGCGAGGGCAACCGAGATGAAGCGCGCTCATCGCGAAATCGGCGCCCCGTTGCACGTGTCGCCCAACGACGCTCGCAAAGCGGCTTGCAACTTGGCACACAAATCTGAAAGTCACTCCAGGGGGTTTACCCTCGTCGAGTTACTGGTCGTGGTCGCCATTATCGGCGTCCTGGTCGCGCTGCTGCTGCCGGCCGTGCAGGCCGCCCGCGAGGCGGCCCGCCAGGCCTCCTGCCGCAACAACCTCAAGCAGATCGGCCTGGCCCTGCAGGCGTACCACGCCCAGAGCCGCACGTTCCCCGAGGGCGCCCGCATGCACACGCGCTCGGGGCAGAAGAGCATCGGCTGGCACGTGCTGGTGCTGCCGCACATGGACCAGCGGCCACTCTACGACGACATGGCGCCCGACGCCGACGGCGGCGTCCGCTCGCATGCCGAGAACGTCGTCGTGGCCAGCTACATTTGCCCCACGGCCGAGCCGCCCACCGACAGCACAACCGACCTCGAAAGCTCGAACTACGTCGGCGTCGCCGGCGCCGGCACGACGCGCGAGGACTGGCCCGTCGAAGAGATCGCCTGCGGCATCGTCGCCACCGACGGCGTGCTGCACATGCAAAGCACGGTGAGCGTCGCCGACATTGGCGACGGTACGTCAAACACACTGGCCGTCGGCGAGCGGTCGATCTTCAACACGACCGAGCTGTGGAGCCTCGGCGCTGTGTGGTACAAGACAGGCTCGGCGCCGACGCCGTCCAGCGCCTGCGTCGCAGCGGCCAAGCACGTGGTGTGGCCGATCAACGTGCTGGAGAGCCGCCGCGTGTACTACGTGCGCGACTTCGACGCCCCCGCCGAGCTGCGGCAAGTGCGCAGCAACGAACTGGCGTTCGGCAGCCGACATCCCGCGGGCGCCCACTTCGCCTACGCTGATGGAAGCGTCCATCTCCTGGACGAAGATCTCGACCTCACCGTATACCGCGCGCTCGCGACGCGCTCCGGCGAAGAGCAAGTTTCCTCGCCGTAGTACCGGCAGCCCTGAGCTCGACTTTTGCACTTTTCGGAGGAACCGCGAAAGGAGCCGCGCTGGCTACCGGCTTTCAGTTGTCGGCCAGGAGAAAAAACGCCTGCTTTCTGGCCGACAGCCGCCCAGGTCGTGGGATCATTTACGGCGCAGACCTCAATAGAATCTGCAAAGGTCGAACTTACGGGTTCGCAGGGGATTCCTTCGGCGCGTCGCTCAGCCACGGCGTCCGCAGCGTAAGTCGGCACGCCGCCTCGTAAATCGCCGCCGGATCTTGCGGCCAATCCGCGATCACCTGCTCCGACAAGGCCGGAATCTCCGTGAGAGACTCGACCACTTGCGGCGGAAGGCTGTGCGCGGCCAGCAGGTCGACGTGTGCCGCCGCGTTGCCGCCGCTTGAGCTCGCCAGTTGGCGTCGCAGCTCGAGCGCCCGCGCCGCCGCTTGCGACGCCTCACCGCTGCGGTCCGCGGCATGTCGGAGCCCGGCAAGCTGCTCATAGCAATCGGCAAGCGCCGCGGCGACTTGCATGTCGGCGCCGTCCTGTTCGCCAAGCCGCTCCAGCGACGATTGCGCGCCCACCAACAGCTCTTCGGCTTCTTCGTGCCGATCGACCGCACTGAGCATCATCCCCAATGCCAGTTGAAGCTGTGCCCGTTCCACGACGCCGAGAGAGTCGCCGGACAGCATCGCCGTTGCCTCCGCCAAACGCCGCTCAAGCACCTCGTCAATCAAGGTGCGACGCCAATTGAGCAACTCCGCCTGGCCGGCGTTGGCCGCCGCGCCTGCCAGCAAGTCGGAATTCTCGTCGCGTAACGTTCGCAATTCACCCTGCTGCTCGATCACCAGCTTGTCCAACTCGTCGACCTGCCGGTCGAGCTGGCGCCGCTGCGCGTCGATGACGAGCGCGGCAATCGGACCGGCCACGGCAACCACCGCCGCAAGCGCCGCCGCCGTCGCCAACGCCGGCTTTCGCTTCGCCCACCGCGCCACGCGCGCCGCTCGCGAAAGCGGGCGCGCCACAACCGGCTCGCCGTTGAGAAACCGCCGTAAGTCCGCCGCCAGAGCGCCGGCGCCGGCGTAACGCCGATTCGGATCGCGCTCCAGGCACTTGAGACAGATCGTGGCGAAATCGCGCGGAACGTGGCGGTTCAGCTTCCGCGGATCGGGGGCGTCGTCCAGCAGCTTGCTCGTGAGCTGCACCTCAAAGTTGCCGCGATACGGCAGCTCGCCCGTCGCCATCTGAAACATCACGACGCCCAGTGAATACACATCGGCCCGGCGATCGATCCAGTGCCCCCGCCCCTCGGCCTGCTCCGGCGACATGTACGCCGCCGTTCCCAGAATCTGCCCGTCGCACGTCATCGTGATCTCGCCACTCTCGCGCTTCGCCAGGCCGAAATCCATGATCCGCGGCTGGCCGTTCTCGTCGATCATGATGTTCGAGGGCTTCAGGTCGCGGTGCACCACGCCCCGCTCGTGCGCGTGCTCCAGCGAGTCGGCAATCTGCGTGCACAGCTTGGCGACTTCGCGTACGCTGGGCTTTTGCGTGTTCATCCATTCCGAGAGCGTCACCCCGCGAACGAAATCGCTGACGATGAACACGGTGTCGTCTTCATGGCCGATCTCATAGACGGCGACGATATTCGGATGGTGGAGCTGGGCCGCGGCGCGGGCTTCGCGGAAAAAGAAATCGATCTCCTCAGACCGCAACTGGCCGCGACGGGGGATTTTGAGGGCGACCGTGCGATCGAGCTCGGGATCGCGCGCCTTCCACACGGTGCCGAATCCGCCGACGCCCAGGCGCGAAACGAGCTCGAACCTGCCAAGCGAGCGCAGATTCGCCGGCGCGGCGGCATCGCCCCCGCGATCGACCAGGCAAAACGTGCTGCCGCACGCGCGACACGTCACATCCTCATCGGGCGTGTCGGCGAGCAACTCGACCGGGCTCGCACAGTGCGGACAACGGATGTGCAAGCCCTGCGGCTCGCGAAGGCTGGCCAGAACCACGTCGCTGGCGCCGCGATCGGTGGGACCATCCGATGCAAGCGAATCGAAGGCATCCTCACCCGCGCGCAGCTCCTCGGCAATCGCCGGGTGGGCGGCGATCAAGTGACCAAACGTGAACTGCCCCGATTGCGAACGGTTGCGATACTGCAGTTCGATCGACGCCAGTTCCGCGAGCAGATGACGCCGCACCTCGGGCGAAACCTCGGCCAGATACTCTTCCAATACGGGGATGCCAGATTGCCAAGCGCATTCGAAACGATCGCACACCCCGTCGATGAGGCGCAGATCCGCGGGCGAGAGCGATGGTGAGTCGTCGGACATCAGCGCGCCGCGTAAACGAAAAACCGCGATTATACCCTCGCCGTCAGTGTCGTCCTCTCAGTGTAGTCCTCTCGCTCCGCGAGAGGAATTTTCGCCTCGCTCCGCGAGTCGACGACACAACTTGGCATCACAACTCACGCGAGCATGAGATTGTTGGTTGCTGCCGGCAGCGGCTAGAATGGAGAGACCGCGCCGTCATTGTCGCTTTTGGCTCCCTATCGATCCATGGACCCGCAAGGCCACGAGTCGGTCACGCACTGGCTGCACCAACTGGCAGCCGACGACGACTCCACGGCCCAAGAGCGGCTCTGGAACCGCTATTTCACGCGCTTGGCGGCGCTGGCACGGTCGCGGCTCACCGGCGCCCCGCAGCGGGACGCCGACGAAGAAGACGTGGTGCTCAGCGCCTTCAACAGCTTCTTCAACGGAGCGCGCGCCGGCCGGTTCCCGCAACTCAGCGATCGCACGGGCCTGTGGCCGCTGCTGGTGAAGATCACCGCGCGGAAGGCGATCAACCAGGTCAAGCGTCAGCAAGCGAAGAAGCGATCAAGCACCGCCGAGCAGGCCGTGCCCGATCTCGGTCAACTCGTGGGCGACGAGCCCACGCCGCAGTTTGCGGCCGAAGTGGCCGAGCAAGTCGAACGCCTGCTGGGCGTGCTCGACGACGATCTGCGAACCGTCGCCACGTTCAAGCTCGAAGGATTCACGAACGCCGAAATCGCCGAGCGCTTCGGCATCGTGGAGCGCTCGATCGCCCGCAAGCTCGCCCGCATCCGCGCCGAGTGGACCGACGCGGCCTCCCCTCCATAAAGCCGCGACCGCTGGTCGCGCCTCCCCATAAAGCGACCGCCGGTCGCGCCCCCAATCCATGAAATTCGCGTTATCCGTGGCGCTCGGCCTCTTGCCGGCTGTTGTTGTGCTCCTCAGTGCGACGGCGCGGGCGCAGTTGCCCGTCGTGCCGCCGGAGAGGTTGGGCCTCCGCAGCGAGCAACTGGCGCGGATCGATGCGTTTGTGGAGCGGGCGATCGGCGAGCAGCAGATGCCGGGCTGCGTGGTCGCGATCGGACGCACCGGCGGCGTCGGGCTCTTGAAAGCGTACGGCCAGCGGCAGGTCGAGCCGACCCCGGAGCCGATGACCGTCGACACAGTGTTCGACCTGGCGTCGCTCACCAAGCCGATCGCCACGGCCACGAGCATCATGATTCTCGTCGAACGCGGCGAGGTGCGGCTGCGGAGCGCCGTGGCGGACGTGGTTCCGGAGTTCGCGGCAAACGGCAAGGAGCGCATCACGATCGAGCAACTGCTCACCCACCACAGCGGCCTGATTCCGGATAATCCGCTGAGCGACTACGAGGACGGCCCTCAGCACGCATGGGAGCGGACCTTGGCCTTGAAGTCGGAGCACGAACCGGGCACGTCGTTTGTGTACTCGGACGTCAATTTTCTCGTTTTGGGCGAGGTGATTCGCCGCGCTTCGGGACAAGACGTGGCCGAGTTCTCTGCAAAGAATATTTTTCAGCCCCTGGGGATGACGGAAACCACGTTCCAACCAGGCGCCGATTTGGCGACCCGCGCGGCGCCGACCGAACGGCGCGACGGCCGGTGGCTGCGCGGCGAGGTCCACGACCCGCGCAGCGCCCTGCTAGGCGGCATCGCGGGACATGCCGGGCTGTTCTCGACGGCTTCCGATCTGGCCGTGTACTGCGACGCCCTGCTGCGCGGCAGCCGACCCGGCGCCGCGCCGCCACGCATCATAAGCCCGGCGACGCTGGCGGAGATGATCCGCGCACGGACGCCAGGCGGCCAGCGCCGCGGCCTCGGATGGGATATCCAGAGCGGCTACTCGTCCAACCGCGGCGAGCTGTTCAGCGACGCGGCATTCGGCCACGGCGGGTTCACCGGCACGGCGCTGTGGATCGACCCGCAGCTCGACCTGTTCGTCGTCTTCCTCTCGAACCGGCTGCACCCCGACGGCACGGGGGCGGTCAACGACCTGGCCGGGCGGATCGGGACGATCGCCGCGGGGGCCATTGATGGTCCAAATGAAGCGGACCAAATCGAGGCCGCGTCGCGGTAGGTTCCCAGGGTGATCGTTGTCCCCAACACATTTCAGGCATTGGAGACGCCGGCTGGAGAGCGGCGTCCCCGACGGACTGGTCGCTTAATACGACAGCGCTAAGTTGTTTTTCCAGACTCACTCGAAGGTCTTTGGCGTGTGCC
>CAYSFP010000093.1:0-23630 GCA_964430075.1 uncultured Planctomycetaceae bacterium
GCGTGAAGCCCGACAACGCCGCCGAACTGCTGAAGCAACCCGACGTGGACGGAGCCCTGGTGGGCGGCGCATGCCTCAAGGCGGACGATTTCCTGGCGATCGCCGCGGCAGGAATCCTGCTCGCCCCCGACGACGAGAATCGCCCCCAGAGCAGGTAGCGCCGCCCCGAACGGCCCGCGCCAAGTAAAGCATTTAGCCGCGGAGCTTGCTCCGCGGCTCCCGCCGCGAGCGGCGGGGCTAAATGGGATGTGAGCGGCCATATTTCCACCGCTCGTATCCCGCATTAAGGAGTTCATCGCGTGGCATTCCCCCCCATCCTCGCCTTCGCCCAGGGCTTGTTCGGCATCCTGCTCGTGGTGATGGCGATTTTCCTCATCCTGCTCGTGCTCGTGCAACGCGGACGCGGCGGCGGTTTGGCGGGCGCGCTCGGCGGCATGGGCGGCTCGAGCGCCTTCGGCGCCAAGGCCGGCGACGTGTTTACGCGGATTACCATCGTCGCCGCGGCCATCTGGATCGTGCTGTGCATCGCCGCCAGCCGCTGGGGCGCATCGACAACCAGTCGAATCAACATTCAGGGGGGCGGCGGCGGATCATCCGCCACGGGCGCCGTCGATCCCGGCGAGGACGAGGAAGTCAGCGCTCCCGCTGGCGATGACGCCGCCAGCGCCGAAGACGCGACGACCGAAGGCTCCGGCGCCGCAACCGCTGCTCCCGCAGCGGGCGACGCGGCGACCGACGACGCATCCAGCGATCAGTAGTTTCTGTCCACGTCCGCAAACACGACTGAGGTTGACCGCCTGTGCCGCTGCTGAGCATGACCGGTTTTGGCGACGCCCGCCACGAGCGCGCCGATCATGCGCTGTCGGCTGAAGTCCGCACCATCAACAGCCGGCACTTCAAGCTCAACCTCCGCACGACCGACGGCTACGGCGCGCTCGACAGCCGCATCGAGGCGGTGGTCCGCGAGTACATCCGCCGCGGCACGATCAACGTCAGCATCCGCATCCGCCACATCAGCCCGGCCGATGACTTCCGCGTGAATGCGGACGTGCTGCACAGCTATGTCGATCAGCTCCAAAAAATTGCCGCCAAGCGCGGCCTGGGCGAGGAGCTACGGCTCGAGCCGCTCGCGCAGCTCCCGGGCGTTATCGAGGAGCTGTCGACCGAAGCCCATGACGCCGAAGCCATCTGGCCGCTTCTCGAACCGACGCTCCGCGACGCCCTCGAGAGGCTCGCCACCATGCGTTCCGCCGAGGGCCAGGCGCTGGCCGACGATTTGGCGCATCAGTGCAAGGTGATCGAGGCCAGCCTCAACAAGATCGCCGCCCGCTCGCCGGTGATCGCCGAGTTCTACCGCAAGCGGCTGAAGGAGCGGCTCGACGAGGCGCTGGCACAATTTTCCGCGGCGATCGAGCCGGTCGATCTCATTCGGGAGGTGTGCCTGTTTGCCGATCGTTCGGACATTTCGGAAGAAATCGTCCGCCTGCGGAGCCACCTGCAACAGTTCGCCAGCGCGCTCCAGTCGCCAGAAAGCGCAGGCCGCAAGCTAGAATTTATTTGCCAAGAAATGGGCCGGGAGACCAACACGATTGGCTCCAAAGCCAACGACGCGGAGATTTCGCAGGAAGTCGTCGAAATCAAGACCGCCCTGGAGCGGGTGCGCGAGCAATTGCAGAACGTGGAATGAGAGGGATCAGGAGTCAGGAGTCAGTTACGGGGATCTGACTCCTGACTCCTGATCCCTGACCCCTCGGCCGCCATGACGCTGACCATCACGATACCCGATGCGCTCCCCGCGCCCGACGCCATGACGCCGACCAAACTGGGAAGACTGGTCGTCATCTCCGGCCCCTCGGGCGTCGGCAAAAGCACGGTCGTGCGTCAGGTGCACGTCCGGTTTCAAGGCCGTTTGCGGCTTAGCGTTTCCGCCACGACGCGCCCTCCACGAGCCGACGAACGGGAAGGCGTGGACTATTACTTCCTCAGCGACGCGGAATTCGCGCGCCGAATGGCCGCAGGCGAATTCCTGGAATGCGTCGAAGTCTTCGGGCGCGGCCACTGGTACGGCACGCCGTGGAGCGAGGTGAGGGGTAGTCTCTCGCGGGGCATCTGGGTAATCTTAGAGATCGACGTCGACGGGGCCCGGGAAGTGCTCCGCCAGTTCCCGGAGGCGGTCACCGTCTTCATCCGCCCCGATTCGATGGACGAACTGGAGCGTCGTTTGCGCTCCCGCGGCACCGAAAAAGAAGAGGCCATCCAGTGCCGCCTGGCGGTCGCCCGGCACGAGCTGCAGTTGGCCGAGCAATACGAACATCAAGTCGTCAATGTGACCGTCGAGCAAACGGTCGACGAGATTTGCGACATTCTCCGCACTCGAGGTTTGACAGATGATTGACGCTCTGAAGGAAGAAGAGATCGTGAACAAGGTGGGCGGACGGTTCAAGCTGTCCACGCTCATTCAGAAGCGTCTGGCGGCGATCAACTCCGGTGCCCGGCCGCTGGTCGACGTGAAGAGCGCCGACAAGATGGAGATCGTCGTCGCCGAGATTCTGCAGAACAAGATTTACCTGGACGTGTCGAACCAGGTAAAGATCGCCGGCGAGGTGGCCGAAATTGGCGGCCCGCCGGAGTTGGATCTGTCTGCGCTTTAGTCGTCGGAAGGTCGGCCGCCCATGCCGCGCGAAATTCTCGTTGGCGTCACCGGCGGCATCGCGGCGTATAAGACGGCGGCGCTCGTCAGCGAGCTGGTGCAGTCGGGGCTCGGCGTTACCGTGGTGATGACGCGCGCGGCGACCAAGTTCGTCGGACCGGCTACGTTTCGCGCGCTCACGGGTCGGCGCGTCGCCACGCGCTCGTTCGAAGAGGACGACCACCCGTTGGGGCCGCACATCGAGCTTGCGCGCCAGGCCGAGCTCTTCTGCGTGGCGCCGGCGACGGCCAACTTTCTGGCGAAGGCCGCTCAGGGAGTTGCCGACGATCTGCTCAGCACGCTGCTCTTGTCGTTCACCGGCCCCGTACTGCTCGCCCCGGCGATGAACAAAGAGATGTGGGCCAAGCCGGCGGTCCAGCGCAATGTTGCCCAACTGCGCGACGACGGCTACCAGTTCGTTGGCCCCGGCGAAGGCTGGCAAAGCTGCCGGGAGCGCGGCGCGGGTCGCATGGCCGAGCCCGCTGAAATTGCCGGGGCGCTGCGCCGCCTGCTGGACCAGCAGCCGCCCGGTCCGTGAGCCAGCCTCCAACGGAGCCTTCCTGTGGCCCGCATCCTCATCACCTCGGGACCGACGCGGCAGTACATCGACCCGGTGCGTTACCTCACCAACGCCTCGAGCGGACGCATGGGCGCGGCCCTTGCCGCGGCCGCGATCGAGTTGGGGCATGACGTGGTCGTTGTCTCCGGCCCCGTGGAGGTCGACTATCCGTCCGAGGCGGAAGTACTCCCGGTGATTTCGACCGAAGAGATGCTAGCGGCCGCGCGCACGGCGTTCGAACAGTGCGACGGCCTGATCGGCGCCGCGGCGCCCTGCGATTATCGCCCGGAGCATGTCGAGCAACACAAGATCGCCAAGACGGGCGAGCCCCTGTTGCTGCGGCTGGTCGAGACGGCCGACGTCGTGGCAACGCTGGGGTGCGAAAAACGCGGCCGCTGGGTCGTCGGCTTCGCCCTGGAAACCGACGACCACCGGCTCCGCGCCCTGGCCAAACTCGAGCGCAAATGCTGCGATCTGATGGTGTCCAACAGCGTCGAGGCGATGAACTCCCCGGAGAATTCGGTGGAAATCCTCGATCGCGAGGGGCATGTCGTCGAGCAAGCCCAGGGTGCCAAGCTGGACGTCGCGCGGACGATTCTGAAGGTGATCGACGACCGGCTCGTTCGCCGCGGCGGGCCCGCGCGTTAACTGGCGTCGCCGGCCTTGTCCGAAGCCTTGGCGAAGTGGGCGAACGCAGCCCCGGTGGGCCGTGTCCTCTGGTGCGTTGCCCACGCGACACAGGCATAGATAGCGATTTGCCGCCTCGGTATACTCGTGAAACTTCATGGCCCGCCGGTCGCAGTCCCTCTCCACGGAATCAGCCGTTCATGGTTCGCATCGCAGTTCTCGGCGCTTCGGGCTACGCAGCGCGGGAGCTGCTGCGGCTGCTCTTAGCACATCCGAACGTCGAGATCACGGCCCTCGCTTCTCGCCAGGAAGGCGAGCCGCACGTCGGCGACGTTCATCCGCTTCTGCGCGGTCGCCTGAACTTACGTCTGCAGCGTCTCTCGGCCGATCAGATTGCTTCCCGCGCGGAGTGTGCGTTCAGTTGTTTGCCGCATGCTGCGAGCGCCGAAGTAATCGTACCTTTATTGAAGCGAGGACTCCGCGTCGTCGACCTGAGCGCGGACTATCGCCTCAACGATCCGGCGACCTATGCGAAGTGGTATGATCACGAGCACCCCGATCCCAACCGATTGGCTGAGACGGTATACGGGTTGCCCGAACTCTACCGCGAGCGAATTCGTAACGCGGCCCTTGTCGCCAATCCAGGCTGCTATCCGACTTCAGCCATCCTCCCTCTCGCGCCGTTATTGCAGGCGGGGATGATTGCACTCGATGGCATCATCGTCGACAGCAAGAGCGGCGTGAGCGGCGCCGGTCGCACGCCGAAGGCCAATCTGCATTTTCCTGAAGCGAACGAGAGCTTCTCGGCGTACGGCGTGGGAGTGCATCGCCATACGCCGGAGATCGATCAAGCGTTGACCGACGCGGGCGGCGGCGTGACCAGCGTCGTCTTCACGCCGCACCTTGTGCCGATGGATCGCGGCATTCTCACGACCGCTTATGCGTTGCCAACAGCCGGCGTCGACCAGGCGGCCATGATGTCGCTGCTGCGCGAACGCTACTCAAACGAACCGTTTGTGCGGATTGTGGAGGGGTTGCCCACAACGAAGGACGTCGTCGGCACGAACTACTGCGACATCACCGCACGTCTCGTCCGCGGGCGCGTGGTGACGATCAGCGTCATCGACAACCTGATCAAAGGCGCCGCTGGGGTAGCCGTGCAGAACCTCAACCTGATGTATGGATTTGACGAAACGACGGCGTTATGAATCGTCAGTTGTCCGTGGTCCGTTGTCAGTAGCAACGGATGGTGACGTGCAACTGCAGCGGACGACTGACCACGGACCACGGACCAACTCCAATGGCGGACCAATTGCCCCAGGGATTTCGAGCGGCCGGCGTCTATACCGGCGTCAAACGGAATCCCGAGAAGCTGGATCTTTCGCTGATCGTCTCGGACTCGCCCGCAGTCGCGGCGGGCCTGTTCACGCAGAATCTTGTCTTCGCCGCGCCTGTGAAATTATGCCGCGAGCGGACTCCGAGTGATTCCATTCGGACCGTTGTGATCAACTCCGGTAACGCCAATGCATGCACCGGCGAGCAAGGCGAGCGGGACGCCGCGGCCATGGCAGGCAAAGCGGCGGCGGCAATCGGCGTTGAACCCGAGCAAGTACTCGTCATGTCGACCGGCGTCATTGGCGAGCTCATGCCGATGGACAAGATCGTGCCGGGAATCGAGGCCGCGGCGCAAAAGCTAGGCGCCGGCGAAGATTCGCTCATCGCCGCCGCCCGCGGCATGATGACGACGGACACGCGCCCCAAAATCTGCAGCCGAACCGTTGAAGTCGACGGTCGTCAGGTGTGCGTGTGCGGCATCGCCAAAGGCGCCGCGATGATTGGGCCGAATCTGGCGACGATGCTCGCGGTGATCATGACCGATGCATATCTTTCTCCAGCCGATGCTCACGCCGGTCTGCACGACGCCGCCGACGAGTCCTTCAATTGCATCAGCGTGGAAGGGCACACCAGCACGAACGATTCCGTGCTGCTTCTGGCCAATGGCGCCGCTGGCGGACCGCCGCTCGCCGGAAGTGCGCTCGCCAAGTTTCAGGCCACGCTCGTCGAAGTGTGCGAGTTTCTCGCTCAATCGATTCCCGCCGACGGAGAAGGCGCCTCGCACCTGATCACCGTCGAAGTGCATGGATGCAGGACGCGCGAAGACGCAACGCAGATTGCCCGGTCGATCGCTAACAGCCCACTGGTGAAAACGGCGATCGCGGGCAACGATCCCAACTGGGGGCGCATCGTGTCTGCGGCGGGGTACTCGGGAGTCGACTTCGATCCCGCCAATGCGTGTCTCCACCTCAATGGCGCCTTGCTTTACGAGCACGGTCAACCAGTGGCGTTCGACGGCGATGCCATCTCCGCGGCCATGGCTGCGGACCGGAACACGGGCATCGTGTTGCTGCTGGACGAAGGCGACGCATCGGCGCGCTTTTGGACGACTGATCTGACCGCCGAATACGTGCGGCTGAATGCCGACTATCACACATGACGGCTTTTCAGATGCACTGAGCGGAATTGAGGGGAATTGCTGTGCCGTCCGCATTCGATTTCCCATCAAGGCACGGCGTTACGTGTATGTGCTGCACCGTTTTCTGAGCCCCCTCGGCCGTGAAGGCCGCGGCCTGCTCGAAGTGGCTCTCCGTCGGCCTCAAGTTAATGGCGGCGAGCGACCGCGACGGTGTTGCCGATCGACCGAGCCCGGACCGATCGCTTGCAATGGACCGCCCCGCGCCGCGGGCCGATTGATCAGTCGCGCCACGGCAATTGTCTTGGACGAATTCATCACGTGTGGCCGAAGACGCTCAGCAGAAGCGAATCGGCGAATACGCCGAAATCGGCGACGACAAGAAGGGGCAAAAATAGGACGTGGAGATCCGCCCCGCCGACGACTGAGCCCGGCTCGCCGCCGCGGGCATATCCTGCCTCCTACGTCGAGGGAATATTCGCACGCGACTGAAGCCGACGAGCGACCGATTTCCAACGATGCTGCCGGTGCCGGTAAAACAACTGGGCGAAGAGCCACACCGGTACGGTCAGCAGACCCGCTTCAATATCGACGTCGTCGGTATATCGGCACGTGCTCGTATCGGCAGGTTCCACGGCGATGCGATGGTCCCACCTGCGGATCAAGGGATCGTGCTCCCGCGTCTGCATTTGCCGCGACGCATCGTCGATACGTTCCCAAAAGAGGTTGCGAATTCCGATCGGCAGAAAGCCGAAGAGATAGGGCTTCATCCGCACGGTTTCTCCCTGTCGCCATTGTCCAGGGATCGGCGCGCCGACTGACGCGGACTTAAGCCGTATCAACGGCCAACAAATATGCCGCAGCAGGGCCAACGTTTGGACTTCGGCCCAGGCCAAGTCGGCGTTGCAGGGCAATGTCGATTGAACGAGCACGCGCATGAAATCCCACTCAGCGGCAAGCCCGTTGTGCCAGCGCCACGGCGCCACAAATGCCGGCATCATCGCCGAGCTGAGGCGGGACGACGAAATCGTCGATTCTGCGATCTTCGACTGCGGGCGAAACAATATAGTGGTTGAGAATCTCCTGCAGGCGCTTTCGCACGACTTGCAGGAAGGAATTCTCGCCAAATCGCCCTGCCTTGCGCACGCTGCCGCCGATGATGATGCGCTGGGGCGACGTCACGAACAGGATGTTGGCTAGTGCGAAGGCAGTGTAATGTGCCGTCATGAGCCACGCGGGATCGTCCGCGGTGAGCTCCTCGGCGGGGCGACCAACGCGCTTTTCAATCGCGGGACCGCAGCACAGCCCTTCCCAGCAATCGCCGTGGTAGGGGCACACGCCCGGGAAGTCATCGCCTGGCAACCGTGGCAGGCGAACGTGTCCCATTTCCGGATGGATCAACCCGTGTAGCAATTGCCCTCCGACCATGCCGCCGCCGCCGATGCCCGTGCCCATCGTGACGTAAATGAAGTCCGTCAAGCCTTGCGCAGCGCCCCAGGCGTGCTCGCCTAGGGCGGCGCCGTTTACGTCGGTGTCCAGCGCCAGCGGAACGTCAGTAAAGGCGCGGCGTAATGGTCCCAGGAGATCAGCGTCGGCCCAGCCTGGTTTTGGCGTCGAGGTAATATGCCCGTACTTCGACGATTTCGGATTCAAATCGACTGGCCCGAAAGTCGCTACGCCGATCCCTGAAAACGGGCCATGGCCATCCTGCCCGGACTGCAGCCAGGCAACGACGCGGGCCATACATTCGGGGGGATCGTCGTCCGTGGGAAACTCCTGGCGCGCCAAAAGTTCGGCAGAGCGGCCCGTGCCGATGGCGCACACGAATTTCGTACCGCCCGCTTCGATGGCGCCAAAGAGTGGCGCGACCGGATGTGCCGCCATGTGCGCTCCGCGCTGCATTGAATGCCGGTGCCAACCCAGACAACTTGGCCGCTAGCGTAACGAATTCGCGGCAGCCAGGCCAGCGCCCGGTCAATGCGGCTTGCGGCGCGTGATTGGCGTCCGGGCGCCCAAGAGCGAAATCTGGCGTTGGCTCGCCTTCGAGCGGACCGAATACTCGCTACGTCCCAGGCGCTGGGCAATGACGCGCGTCGGCACCTGATCATTGGCAAGCTGCCTGAGCAACTCGAGTTCGCGATCCGACCATGCCTTGCCGGCATTAGGTTCCTCGTCGAGACGCATCATCGCGAGCAAATCCAGAAGGGCCCCATCAGCAGATCATCGCGTATGCGACCCGCCTTGCAATTTTTGGGCCGCCGGCCGAAACTCCAGCGGCGTCCTGGAAAGTCACTTACTCAGAGATCGAGAATTTCCGAATCGTACGCGTCTTGCGCCGCGAGCTTTGCGAGCAAGCGGCCGGGGAGGTTGTTTCATGGCGTTTCACATTGCGCGTCCGACGCGCATTCACGCTGCGGGCGAGCCGCCCAAGGTGATTGAAGAATTCTTCGGGCGCGTCAATTCGGGGACCGAGGCCACCAGCGTCGCCCGAATGAAAAGCCCACCGGGTTGGAGCGAGCCGGGCCAGACGCCCGAGTTCGACGAATACACCGTTGTGCTGGCGGGCAAGCTACGCGTGGAAACTCGCGATGGCGTTTTGGACGTCGCTGCCGGAGAGGCCGTCATGACGCCGGCGGGCGAGTGGGTCCGCTACAGTACGCCTGACGACGGCGGCGCTGAGTATATCGCGGTCTGCCTACCGGCATTCTCGCCCGGCACGGTACATCGCGATGTGCAATAACATCGCCCCCTGCGCCGCTAGGCCTTCGTGGCGGAGAGGACGAACGCCGGACTCAGCGCGTTGAACCTCAGTCGCTCGAGTTGGTCGGCGCCGCGGGCTACGTTGAGCATCCACACGCTCACCAGCGACGTTTGGGCCACCAGCGCCAGGCGCAGCTCGTGAAGACTGTCGATGCTCGCGAGGCTCGCGACCAGACGGCCGCCAGGCTTCAGGCGTTGGAACGCGAGCTCGGCCAACCGCACGACCTCGCGACCACTGCCTTCCATAAACACCGCGTCGGGGTCGGGAAGATCAGCCCACACCTCAGGCGCCTTTCCAATCACGGCCTGCACGGCCGTTGCGCCGAATCGTTCGGCATTCTCACGAATGAGCTCGACATCCTCCGCGTCTTGCTCGATCGCAAACACCTGGCCCGCGGGGCACAACAAGGCCGCTTCGACGCTGACCGACCCGCTGCCGGCGCCGACGTCCCACACGACGCTGCGCGTCGTCAACGCCATTTGCGCAAGGGCCACGGCGCGCACTTCCGCGGGGGTCAGCAGTCCGTGCTTGGGCTTGGACTGGACGAACGTTTCATCGGCATTGCCAAAGGAGCTTCGTTCACGAGCGTCGCGCGGCGCGTCCAGGGAGTCGGGCGTGCGCACCAGGATCATCACGTTCAGGGGGGCAAACTCGTGGGCGGCGATTTCCGCGAGCGTGCCGCGCGTCACGCGTTCGTTCCGGGCCCCGAGGTTTTCGCACACGTAGGCCGTGAAGTAATCGATGCGCCGCTTGAGCAGCGCGCGGGCGACGGCGTCCGGCCCGCTTTCCTCGGTTGTAAATAGGCCAATTTTGTCCGCTGTGCGAATGCGATCCACGATCGCGTCGACGGAGTGAGTGGCCAGGTTGGTGAGATAGGCGTCGTCCCAACTTTCCTTCACACGGGCGAACGCCAACTGCATGCTGCTGACGTGCGGAATGATTTCGCACTGATCCTGACCAAGACGCTCGCAAAGAAACCTCGCGAGGCCATAAAACAGCGGATCGCCTGATACGAGGACTGCCACGCGCTTGGCGCCGGCAGCGGCGATCTGGTCGGCGATGCCTTCGACGTCGGCGCCGAGCACGATTCGAGGCACATTGCCGTTGGGCACGAGGGCGAGGACGCGCTCGGAACCGACCAGCAGCTCGGCATTGAGAATCAATCGACGAACGGCCTCCGTGGCGCCGTCCAAACCGTCGTCGCCAATGCCGAGAATGGAGACCATGACGAAGGGAAAGATGGCGGAATGGGGAATGGGGAAGGCAGCCCAACGGCGGCGTCCGGACGCGACCGCGGGGTTGTCGCCATCCAACCTACAGCCTACAGCCTACAGCCTACAGCCTCCAGTCTCCAGCCTTCTAGGCCACGTAGCATCGCAGAGCATGGTGCGGCAGCTTCACCCGGCCGCCCGGGGGCAGCGGGGGACCATTGACCTCGGGATAAATGTCCCCCGGCGACTCCGCGGGCGTGTCGACAAACAGCCGCCACGGCAGCCGGCGGATGTGCTGCGGGATGATAAACTCCTGCGAATCGCCCCCTGCGTGAAGCAGAATCAACAAGTAGCGCGCGGCCGGGTCGTCCAGGCCCGCGGTTCCCAAAACGCAGACCAGACTGCGAGCCGCGGACGTCCAGTTGACTCCCTGCCCGTCCGGCCCAAACCACGATACGTCCGGCAGTTGGCCGTCGGCCTGGGACTGTCCGGTAAGGAAGCTTGGCCGTCGCACGTTGGGCTGGGCTTTGCGGAACTCGATCAAGGAACGACAAAACCGCAGCATCTCGGCGTTCTTCTCAACGAGCCGCCAATCGAACCAGCTCGTGGCATTGTCCTGGCAGTAGGCATTGTTGTTGCCTTTCTGCGTGCGGAGCACCTCGTCGCCGGCCACGATCATCGGCGTGCCCTCACTTAGCAGCAGCGACGCCATCATGTTCTTGGTCTGGCGGCGCCGCAGGTCGACGATGTGCTTGCGGCGCGTCGGGCCTTCGACGCCGTAGTTGGCGCTGTAATTGTTGTTGTCGCCGTCGCGGTTCTCTTCGCCGTTGGCCTGGTTGTGCTTGCGCTCGTAGCTCACCAGGTCGTTCAGCGGGTAGCCGTCGTGCGACGTGATGAAGTTGATGCTGTGAAACGGCCGGCGCCCGCTGGGCTGATACAAGTCGCTGGAGCCCGAAAGTCGCGTGGCCATCGGGCCGATCATGTGGTCGTCGCCCCGCCAGAACCGCCGCACGTCGTCGCGATAGTGGCCGTTCCACTCGGCCCAGCGCAGGTGATGGAAGGAGCCGACCTGGAACGCGCCGGCCGCGTCCCACGCCTCGGCAATGATTTTCGTGTCCGCGAGCATCGGGTCTTCGGCGATCATCTCCACCAGCGGCGGGTTGGGCACGAGCTCGCCGAACCGATTGCGGCTCAGGATCGACGCCAGATCGAAGCGGAAGCCGTCGATGTGGTAGTTGTAAACCCAGTGCCGCAGGCAGTGGAAAATCATCTCGCGGCAGATCGGGTGGTTGCCGTTGAGCGTGTTGCCGCAGCCGGAGTAGTTCTTGTAGGTGCCGGCCCCGTTGAGCATGTAGTAGACCCGGTTTTCGAGCCCCTTGAAGCTCACGGTCGGACCCAGGTGGTTGCCCTCGGCGGTGTGATTGAACACGACGTCGAGAATCACCTCGATGCCCGCGGCGTGCAGGGCGCGGACCATTTCCTTGAACTGGCGCACCTGGTCGCCGGGCTCATCGCCGTACTGGTAGCCGCGGTGGGGCGAGAAAAACGCCAGCGAATCGTAGCCCCAGTAGTTCGGCCGCGCCGGCTTGCGGCCCAGCGGGTCGAGAATGGGAAACTCGTGGATCGGCATGAGCTCGACGGCCGTCACGCCAAGCGACTGCAGGTAGGGAATCTTCTCGATGACGCCCAAGTACGTGCCGGGATGGTCCGTCTCGCTGGACGGGCTGCGCGTGAACCCGCGGACGTGCATCTCGTAGATAACCGTCTCGGACAGGTTTCGCTTGAGATGGCGGTCGCCCTGCCAGTCGAACGTGTCGTCCACGACCACGCACTTGGGCGGGCGGATCACGCCGTCGTCGGCTTCCTGAAAGCGGCCGGCCAGGGCGCGGGCATACGGGTCGATCAGCCGGGCCTGCGGGTTGAAGCGGTGGCCGCGCTCGGGAGCGTAGGGCCCGTCGGCCTGGAAGTGGTACAGCGTGCCGGCCTTCAGCTCAGGCACGAACGCGCTCCACAGGTCGCCCCAGCGGTCGGTGTTGGGGTTGAACTCGATCGCCCGGTACGGCTCGCGATCGGTCACGTGGCGGTACAAGAGCACGCGCATGGCGGTCGCGCTCTTGCTGTAAACCACGAACTGCACGCCGTCTTCCTGCAGAATCGCCCCATAGGGAAGCGGGTAGCGGAACTGCATGAACCGCTGCGACTGGGGCATGACGGTGGCGAAGTGGCTTAGGAGGGGGCTCGTCAGGTGGGTCAGCATGGATGGACAGCGACTGCGGGAGGACAGGAAGCTGAGAACGCGCGGGCAAGACGCCGCCCATTCATCAATCAAGGAGCGCATCCCTGCCGCTCCGTCGCGTCGGTAGCGACGCCCCTGTCTTCGACCGTCGTTCGGTCCATGCTTGAAGGAGCGACTCGCGGGAGTCAGACCTTCGCCGGCGTGCCTAAGCGCGCCAACCCTTGCCGCCGCTTCAACATAGCTCACACGGCCGCGCCGGGCCGGATCGTTAGGCGCGGCGCGGATTCGCCGGGTGGTGCAACATGATTGAGGGCGCCGAGGCGCGCTCGGACATTAGGCGGCATGGCCGGTACAACCGTAACCATCGAACCAGGACGGTTCCAGCGGGGCGGGAACGCGAGTCTGGGCCGCCAGACACGCCAACGATGCTCAATAATCGGGGGGCGCGACGTGAATCTCGGCTTTGTGCGCCATTTCGGCTGCTGGACACTTCGTGGCGCTGTTGCACGCGAGCGCGGGACAGGACAGGCGGCGGCCGTTTCCGCAAGTGTTGGCGTCGCAACGGGTTGTTGGATTGGCATCCCCCGGGAGGGCGTCCACTCTGTCCACTTTCGTTCGTTTGGGATGCGCGCGGCGGTCAAGGGGGGAGGGCGCGCGGATGCTTGATGCACCACAGCGCGCACGATCTCCCAGTCCAAGCCTCGTCGAGGGGAGGTGTGCGGAAAGAGGTTGTCAAGGAACTAAGCCTGGGGGGCAATGGGAACGGATGTATACTAATCGATTTGGCGGCCGAATTCAAGGAGGTCAGGCAGAGCGTTCGGTCGTCGCCAAAGGCGGCGATGAACGCTCATGGCCGCAGGCCTCCTTCCACCACCCGATCAGGGGCGAGCGCAGCGCTGCCCCAGGAAGCGTACGGTAACCCTCGATGCCCGCGCCTCTCGCCGCGTGAACCTCTTGAAGGGTTCGGTTGGCGCGGGGGTTCGCTCCGCTGCGCGGACTCCGCGTCGCGGCTAAGGGACAAGGAGTGCTCGTTGACCTTGCGATGATTTCGGCCGTAGAATCGCGGATCTTTCCGGGCGCCGCCGCGAGTTGCAACGTCAATGAGCAAGATCACTTACAAAGATTCCGGGGTGGACTTGGCCACCTACGAGGAATCGATGGCGCGGCTGCCGCGGCTGATGCGGCGGACCCATTGTCCGCGGGTGCTGGCCAACGAGGGCGGATTTGCCGGGCTGTTCAAGCTGGATTTTGCCGGCGGGCTGTTTGCCCGAAATTACCAGGATCCGGTGCTGGTGTCCTGCACCGACGGGGTGGGGACGAAGCTGAAGGTGGCCCAGTTGGTCGGGCGGCACGATACGATCGGCGTCGACCTGGTGGCGATGTGCGTGAACGACGCGATTTGCTGCGGGGCGGAGCCGCTGTTTTTTCTCGACTACGTGGCGATGGCCGAGGACGATCCGGATCGTCTGGAGGAGATCGTCGCGGGGATCAGCCGCGGGTGTTTGGAGTGCGACGCGGCGCTCGTGGGCGGCGAGACAGCGATCATGCCGGACGTGTACCGCCCCGGCGATTACGACCTGGCGGGGTTCTGCGTCGGCGTCGTCGAGCGGGCGCGGATGGTCGACGGGTCGGCGGTCGTGCCGGGGGACGTGGTGCTGGGCGTGGCGTCCAGCGGGCTGCACTCCAATGGGTACAGTCTGGTCCGAAAAATCGTGTTCGACCATGCGGGGCTGGGCGTGGGGGATCGCGTGTCGTGGGACGCGGCGCGGACGGTGGGCGAGGAGCTGCTCGAGCCGACGCGGCTGTATGTTCGGCCGCTGCGGAGCGTGCTGAACCACTACAAGGTGAAGAGCGTGGTGCACGCGATCGCGCACATCACGGGCGGCGGGCTGCACGAGAATTTGGCGCGGGTGCTGCCGGCGGGAGTCGACGCGGTGATCGAGCGGGGGAGCTGGCCGGCGCCGCCGGTGTTCGCGTGGCTCAAGGAGCTAGGCGGAGTCGAGGACGCGGAGATGGACCGCGTGTTCAACATGGGCGTGGGGCTGGCGCTGGTGGTGAGCGAGTACTATGCGGAGAGCATTGGGCAGCAGTTGGGGGCGCAGGGGTTCGCGACGTGGCGGATTGGGGGGGTGGTGGAGGGACGCGGGGAAGTGCAATGGGGAAAGATGTGAGATGTTTGATGTGAAATTGATGATGTCAGAGGCGTTGCCACGCCAATGTTTCTTCTGACATCATCAATCTCACATCACACATTTCCCATTCAGCGTTCGCTGGCGGCGACCGCGCGGGACGCGGTTTGCGCTTCGCGGGCGGCGAGGCCGACGTTTCTTGAGGGGCCGGCTTGCTCGAGGGCTTCGAGCACCGTGCCTTGGGTGAGCAGGTCGGGCAGGACGATCACCTCGGCGTCGGGATCGGCCGGGTAGATCGCCATCAGCGGGATGCTGATACTGTTCAGCTCGGCGAGCGCCTGCTTGATCGTGTCGTTGCGGTCGCTCCAGTCGGCCAGCAGCGGGACGACGCCGTTCTGTTCGATGAGTTTGCGCACGTCGGCGCGGTTAATGGCGAGTTTGAGGTTCGTTTTGCAGGTCCAGCACCAGTTGGCGGTGAAATCGACGAGCACGGTTTTTCCCTCGGCGCGGGCGGCGGCCAACGCTGCGGGGCTGTACGGTTGCCAGGGGAGCTCGGAAGGGCTGGGGCTCAGGGCGAAGAACGACCCGCCGCCAAGAATCGTCGTCGCCGCGAGAGCCTTGGCCCAAGCGGTGTAGCGGACGCCAGGTTCCGCCCAAGCCGGCGCGCGGCCGACGATCCAGCACGCGAACCAGACGGCGAACACGAGCGCGAGCGTGGGAATGAAGTAATCGGCGCTGATCGTGGAGAACAGATAAACCACCGTGGCAAGCAAGACGAAGCCGAGCAGTTGCTTGAGCGTGTCCATCCAGGCGCCGGGCTTGGGCAACCAACTCACGAGCGCGGGGAAAGCGCCGATCAGCAGGTACGGCAGCGCCATGCCGAGGCCGACGGATCCGAAGACCAAATACGTGATCAGAGGGGGCTGGCTGATCGTGTAGCCGAACACCGGGCCGAGGAACGGTCCGGCGCAGGGCGTGGCCAGCAGCGTGGTGAAGATGCCCATGCAAAAGGCGCCGCCGAAGCCTTCCTGGGCGGCGAGCTGCGTGGCGGTGCCGCTGGAGGCGAAGCCGGGGATGGGGATTTCCCACACGCCCAGGAACGACAGCGCCATGGCGAACACCAGGACGGTCATGGCCACCTTGAACCAGGTGAGCGTGTAGAGCTCGCCCCAGGCGTAGCTTTCGTTGCTGAGGCCGAGTTGCACGAGGGCGGCGAGCGTGGCCAGGACGAGGAACACGGCCATCAGACCGGCGGCATAGGCGAGGTTGAGGCCGAGCAGGTGGGCGCGGCTGTGGCCGCCTTGCTTGGCGAAGGAGAGGACCTTCAGGCCGATGACCGGGAGGACGCAGGGCATGAGATTCAGGATCAGTCCGCCCAGAATTCCGTAGGCGGCGACCGTCAGCAGCGGCGTGGAACTCGTGACCAGCCCGTCGGACGCGGCGGGGGCGGGCGGCGCGGCGGCGAGTTGCGTGGCGCCGTCGGCAAAGGCGCCGGGCGGCAGCGGGACGCCTTCGCCGCGCGTGGAGGTGAACTCGACCTCCATGGGCACGCAGCTACCGGCGTCGCAGGCCTGGCCTTCGACGCGGCCTTTGATCTTGAGGGAGGCCGGATCGGCGCCGGCGGGCAGCTCGATCGCAGCGACCCAGTTCGCCATTTCGAAGTGTTCGCGGATTTCCAGGCCCGGCCACGCCTCTTTGTCGATCCGGACGTGGGGCGCCTCGAGCGCTTGAAACTCGCCGAGCAGGCGCACGCCGGAGGAGTCGTCGATTTCGATGGTCGTCGGCAGCGGTCCGCCGCCGGAGGAGTCGGCGCCCTGGTCGAGGGAGCTGATGTGGTAGCCGGGCTCGATCTTGGCAGTGACGAACAGCAGGGCCGGGCGATCGTCCGTCGCGGGAGTGAATTCGGCGACGACGATGACCGGATCGCCCTTGGCGATGCGGAGATCGCCGAAGCCGCTGCTGAAGTCTGGGAATTGGGCCTGGGCCGCTTGAGCGGCCAGGGAGACCAGTGCCAGCAAGAGGACCGTCGCCGCGCAGGGGGAGCGCCGCCAGGGCGAGGGGTGTCGGGCCATGTCGGAATCGTCCGTCGGTGGGAGGCGAGTGCTCGGGGCCGGCCGTGGCGTGCGAGCGGAAGTTCAATTCTACGGTCGGGCCAAAAACGGGGTCAACGGCAGCCCACGACGGCGCACAGGCCCTTCGGGGAAGGAACTGTGGCTTAGCCGCGATGCGACGCTTGCGGCCGGCGGAGATGCTGTTACCTTCCGGCCATCACGCGCATCCGCTCCACGAGTCGCTGCAGCCGCGCGAGCGCGGCGGGACGATTCTCGACAGGTTTCGCGGCCCGCTGCGTGGGCCACAGCCAGCCGACCCAATTCGCGGCGGAAATCACCGAGCCGCTCGTGTCGAAGAACGGGATGGCCTCGCGCTCCACCGGGGTGAGGGGGCGGACGGCTTCGTAGGCGTCCAAGCCGTCGCGCCACCCCTGCGGGTCGTCGCCCACCAGGCTGCCGAGCAGGCGTGCGACGTCCCCGGCGGGCGCGTCGTACGTCGCGGCGCCGAAGTCGAGCAGGCCGGTCACCTTGTCGTCGGTGAAGAGGACGTGATCGTGCCACACGTCGCGCAGGCACCACTGGAGGTTGATCTGTTCGTCGCGCCACCGCAGGGACTTTTCGACTTCAGCGGGCACGAGGCGCTCGATCAG
Organism: uncultured Planctomycetaceae bacterium; assembly: GCA_964430075.1. GTDB lineage: Bacteria > Planctomycetota > Planctomycetia > Pirellulales > Lacipirellulaceae > Lacipirellula. The sequence goes on from CAYSFP010000093.1 coordinate 17,384, forward strand.
GGCGAGGGCTGCCATCAGGAGGGGCCGTTCGCGGGGGTCGGCATGCCGATGGACGAAGGCGCGCGATCGTTTCAGCTCGAAGGACAGCACTTTGTGCAGCCGATCGCTGCGGTCCATCAAGGCGCGCGAGAGCCCGATCGGACGCTGCCAGCTCTGGTCGCCAGGCACAGCCTGGGCCAGCACCTGATGGATTTGGGCAAGCGTTCGCATCGCCGCGGCGAGCTTTTCGGGGCGCGGGTCGGTCCAGTAGTCGGCCTGACCGGGCAGCCAGGGGGCGAGTTCCCAGTAGCGCTCGCGCTCGAAAACGAACGTTTGCCCCGAAGTTAGCGCGGGCAGGGGCGCTGTCGTGGGAAGGCCGGCGCGCGCCAAGACGAACTGCAGGCCGTGGGCGCTGGCCAACGTGGCGGCGCGTGACTTTTCGGGCCAGCATTTCAGGGCCAGCGAGCGCCCCTTCGCCTCGACGCGCCACAGGCGCGCCCCGCTGAACCCTCCGGCGTTGCCCAGCGGTTGCACCTCGGCGCCGTGGGGGAACCCCAACCAATGGCCCAGGACTTCAGAAGCTTCATTCATGGCAAGCGGAGATCACGGCGCGCCGGCCCGGGCATAATCGTCCGGTCGTGACGCTATCTGCTCGAAAAGTGTAGTCCTCTCGCTCCGCGAGAGGAATGTTCGTCTTACGGAGCGAGACGGCTACACGAAATGGCGTCACGACGGATCGTCCCTGGTTCTTTGCCGCGAAATCGAAGGAAGGTATGCTGAAACGCCAGTTCAGGGCGCCTGTGCAACAGCGGCCGCGTTCCCATGAAAATGATCATCGCCATCATCCAGCCGGCCAAGCTCAAAGCGGTGCAGGAGGCCCTGCGGCGAGTGGGCGTCACGCGGCTGACCGTGGGCGACGCGATGGGCTTCGCCCGGCAGCGCGGCCAGGATGAAACCTACCGCGGCGCCGAGTACAAGACAAACCTGCTGCGGAAGATCGCCCTGGAGATCGCCGTGAACGACGATTTCGTCGAACGGACGATCGAGGTGCTCGAGCAAGTGGCCCGCACGGGCAAGGAGGGCAACATCGGCGACGGCAAGATTTTCGTCGTGCCGATGGAGCAGGCGATTCAGATCAGCAACGGCGGGCGCGGGCCGGGGGCGATTTGAAGGGGGAATGGGGAATGGGGAGCCTGGCTGTTGAGTGAACTTGCCCGTCGTGAGTCGCGCTGGTGAAGCTTGTTCTTGTTTCTGGCGACGTGATGCTGTTGTCCGCTGCGCAAGGCGTCGCCGATCGGCGGGGAGCGATGCTGATGCTTGCCGGCGATGCGCGGGCGGCGATTGCGGCCGCTGGGGATCCCGAGGTGCGGCTGGCGGCGGTCGATCTTCGCGCGCCGGGGTTGGATGTCGCGACGCTCGTCGCCGGGCTGCGCAGCGCACGGTCGGCGCCGATTCATGTGCTCGCCGGCGGGCCGCACGTCCACGAGGCGTCGCTGGCTGCGGCCCGGGCGGCGGGCTGCGACGAAGTGGTGACGCGCGGCGAGTTCGAGCGCCGGCTGGACGCGGCGGTCGAGCGCTTGATGGCGGCGGGCAGTTGAACTTCTGAATTTCAACCGCCGGACATGCTAGCCGCGATGCGACGCATCGCAGGCGCGGGCCCAGACGGATGGCATGGTAACGGCCTGCGCGACATCCAACGGTGCGCGCCAGCGATGCGTCGCATCGCGGCTATTTCGGGAGCGGTGCAGAAGCGACATGACGTCACGTTGAACCGCCGCCGAGCTCGGTGACCGTAGCGGCGTGCTCTCCGTCGGCGGGCGGCGCGGGCGTTGCCGCAGCGGCCGGCGGTTGCACGATCGTTTCGGCCGGCGCGGACGGGACGGGCGGAGCCGCGGCGGGCGCCGTCGTGGTCGGTATCTGCGTGGCGGGATCGGGCACGAGCGGAGTCAGGCCGGCTTCGGGCGGGTTGTCGTCGAGCGAGATTTCGGTCAGCTCGGTCGAGTCGATCGAACGCCGCAGTAGCAGGTAGATCGCCATCGACGCGGCGAACAGGTAGGCCATGGGAAACGCCGTGGCGATGCCGTGGAGCCCCGCCTCCCAGAATCGCAGCATCTTCGCGCCGGCGGCGGGGAACAGGCCGAGCGGGGCGTCGTCGGGGGGCGTGAGGCCGCTGAGCACGGCTTTTCCGTAGGTGGTCGCGCTCTCGTTAAGTCCCCAGCCCACGGACCAGTGGACGGCGCGGTCGGCGGCGCCGACGGCAAAGCTGATCGCCGTCTGGGCCAGCACGCCGAGCACCGTGGCGACCAGGACGAAGAACGCCCAGTGCAGCGGGCGCTGGAAGGTGAAGGCGTAGCCGCGGCTGACGGCGTCGAAGGCGTCGGTGCGTTCGGCGGCGACGGTCGACCACATGAGCGGCCAACCCGCGAGCAGCCCGATGGCGAACACCGCGGCGGCGACGCCCATCGCGATCGGCAGCGGCCAGAAGACGCCGGCGAGGAATGCCAGCGGTCCCCAACGCATCAGCAGGCCCGTGAAGGCCAGCAGGAGCGTGAAGACGGCGATCGCGCCGAAGCAGAACGCGGGGGCCGCGAAGGTTGAGACCCAACTCGCGGCTGCGGACTTCAGGGCGGCGATCGGGCCGAGGTGTTCGCCGCGGGCGAGATAGACGGCGGCGATGCGGGCGATCGCGCCGCCGACGAGCGCCCACACGGCCGTCACCCACGCGCCGGCGACGAGCAGCGCGATCGTCGCCCGCCATCCGGACGCCTCGACCAGCGCCTCGACCAAGCCCGCGAGCGGCTGAATCGTCCACGCCCAGCCGCGAATGAGCGGCCCCGACCAGGGATGACGATCGACGTGCGTGAACGGGTCGATCGTGTAGGGCGGCGTCGGCGGCGCGACGCCGAGAAGCGGCGTCGGCGGGCATTCGGTGAGCTGCGCGAGCATGGGCGGCCCGGGCTCGTTTCGAAAGGCCCATTCAATGGCCGACCAGCCCCACTGGGTGAGAAACACGCCGAGGACGGCCAGTGCGATGACCCGGACGAGAAATGCGGCGCGGGCGGCGCGGACGATCAAGAGCCATGGACACACATCGGTCCAGCGAACGGCGGTCACGACCCCTGGCTGATGCGACATAGCTCAAGCGGCGCCTGCGATAAGGCGCGGGCTTCATAAGTCCGCGCGGGCTGAGGGGAAAACCAAGTCTGGTTCCGATTATAAACAGCGTCGCGGCTGGCTGTTAGCCGGATTGGGGCGGCGCCGCGATGCCAATCGGTTCGGAAAGCGTCGTCTTCTCGCTCCGCGAGAAGAAACATCTCGCGGAGCGAGATGGCTACACTGCGTCGCCGCCGTCGGCGTCGTTGGGATCGATTTCCGGCGCGCCGGGGGCGACGTAGCTTTCGCCGAGCCAGCGGCCGAGATCGATCGTGCGGCACCGCTCGCTGCAGAAGGGTTTGGCGGATCCTTCGGCGGCGGGGTCGAATTCGCGCTCGCAGATGGGGCAGCGCATGGGGGAGAAGTGGGCAGTGGGCAGTGGGCAGTAGCGAGCCGGGGCGTCCTCGCCCCCGGCAGTAGGCAGGAGGAAACCGCCTGCGGCGATGGGTCAATCGTTCTTGGTTTTCTTGGACGACTTTTTGCTCTTGGATTCGCTGGAGCCTGAGGAGCTGGTCTCGGAGGAGCTTTTCTTTTCGCCGGATTCTTTCTTCTCGCCGCCGTCTTTCTTGCCGCCCTCGCCGGAGGTGGACTTCTTGTCCTTCTCGGCGGCCTTCTTGTACGAGTCGCTGCGGTAGTCGGTCGTGTAGAAGCCGGAGCCCTTGAACACCACCGCAGCGCCCGTGCCAAACAGGCGGCGCAGCTTCAGCTTGCCGCAGTCGGGGCACTTGCGCTGGACGGGATCGTTGATGCCCTGGAACAGCTCGAACGCGTGTCCGCAGGCGGCGCACTCGTAGTGGTAGGTGGGCATGGGGGGAGGAGGGGAGGGGTCAGGGTTCAGGAGGGAGAATAGCCCCCGGCGCAAGCCGGGGGTTCGAGGAGTCAGGAGTCAGGAGTCAGGAGCCGCGATGCTACGCATCGCCGGGGAAGCGCCGTGGGGGTTAGCCATTGGGCGGCCCGCTGGAGACGATCACTTGCGCCGGCCGCACGACCCGATCGTGAAGCTGGTAGCCGGCTTGGGTGACCATCGACACGTGGTTGGCCGGCACGTCGGGCGACGGCTGGTGCAGGATGGCGGCGTGGTACTTAGGGTCGAACTCCGCGCCCTCGGCGAGGATCTCCTGGCAGTGATGCTGCTCGAGGACGCTGACGAGCTGCTGCCGCACGAGCTTGAATCCTTCAAGCAGCGAGGACGCCTCGTGATTCTTCTCCGCCGCGGCGATCGCGCGGTCCACGTTGTCGAGCACGCTGAGCAGATCGAGGGCCAGCGGCAACGCGGCGTATTTGCGCTGATCGGCCAGCTCGCGGCTGGTGCGCGCACGGACGTTTTCGATCTCGGCCCGCAGGCGAAGATTGCGATCGCGCTCCGCTGCCAGCTCGTTCTCGACGACGTCGCCCGTTTCGATCGGCGTGGGCGAGCCGTCAGCCGTTGCGGCTTCGAGCTGCGCGTCGGTCGGGTCATCCTCGCCGCCGTCGCGCGAGGGTTGGTCTTGTCGTTCGGCATCCACCGGCATCGGTATGACTCCCGCACCCGGCGCGACCAGCGGTCGCGGCTTTATGGGGTGATGTCCTGGGTGAAATAATCCTTGAGTTTATCGAAAAAACTTTTACGGGCTGGGGCGACGTTTTTGTGCTCCATCTCGGCCAGTTGGCGGAGAAGCGTTTCTTCCTCCTGCGTGACCTTTTTGGGCACTTCGATCGTGACCTGGACGAGCAGGTCGCCCTTGCCGGTGACGCGGGGGTCGGCGACGCCCTGCCCCTTGATGCGGAACACGTCGCCGGACTGCGTGCCGGGGGGCACTTTCACCTCGCCGCGGCCGGCGAGCGTCGGTACTTCGAGGGTGGCGCCCAGCACGGCCTGCGAGTAGGTGATGGGCACACGGCATACCAAATGTTGCCCTTCGCGTTCGAACAGCGAGTGCGGCAGCACGGCCACCACGCAGTAGCAGTCGCCCGGCGGGCCGCCGTTGGGGCTCGGCTCGCCCTGGCCCGTCATGCGGATTTGCATGCCGCTGTCGACGCCCGCGGGGATGTCGACCTCGGCCTGCACCTTCTTGAGCGTGTGGCCGGCGCCCTTGCACGTGCGGCAGGGGGTGGACACCTTCGAGCCTTCGCCGTGGCAGACGGGGCAGGTGGTTTGGATCCGCACGATGCTCGACTGCTGGATCACCTGCCCCCGGCCGCCGCAGTAGCTGCAGGTTTCGCGCTTGCTGCCCGGCTCGGCGCCCGTGCCGTCGCACTTGGCGCAGTACTCGTGGCGGTGGAAGTGGACTTTCTTGCGGCAGCCGTCGGCAGCTTCCTTGAGCGTGAGCGTGACCTCGCACCGCACGTCGCGGCCGCGCCGCACGCGACGGCCGCCGCTGCGGCTGCGGCCGCCGAACAGGTCGCCGAAGATGTCGCCAAACGCCGTGAAGATGTCCTCGACGTCGTTGAAGTGGGCGCCGGAGGAGCCGTTGACGCCGGCGTGACCGAAGCGGTCGTAGCGGGAGCGCTTGTCCGCGTCGTTGAGGATTTCGAACGCTTCGCTGCACTCCTTGAAGCGCGCAAGGCACTCGGCGTCGCCCGGGTTCTTGTCCGGGTGATACTTCACGGCGAGCTTGCGATACGCCGCGGCGATGTCGCCATTGGACGCAGCGCGCTCGATGCCGAGGACTTCGTAGTAGTCGCGTTTGGCGGTCATGGGGGGAAGGAGTCAGGGGGCAGGGATCAGGAGTCAGGGATCAGGGGTCGGGAATCACCAAGCAGCGTGAAATCTTGACTCCTGATTCCTGACCCCTGTCTCCTGACTCCTGCATTCATGCAACCGGGCCGCTCGGTACTGGCATATCGAGCGGCCCGGCGTGGAACTTTCAAATTCTACGTCGCGGCGGGCACATGAAAGCCCCCGGCTCCGCCGGGGGACTCTTTATGCGCCGCGCCCGGCCGTTCCGGAGTCCACCGGCGGAGCCGGTGGCTTTCGTGCATTACCGGATGCTGCCGACCACGGCGCGCTTGTCCTGGTCCTTGGCGTCGAAGTTGGTGACCAGCGCTTCGGTCGTCAGGATCAGGCCCGCGATGCTGGCCGCGTTGCTCAGGCCGGCATCATCGACCCCACCAAGGTCGTGAAGACCGCCCTGAG
>CAYSFP010000094.1:0-23370 GCA_964430075.1 uncultured Planctomycetaceae bacterium
GATCAGCCCCCCTCAACGCTGCTAGCTATGACAGCTTTAAAGGGCTGGGGTCAGGAGTCAGATAAATCAGCCGCGATGCTACGCATCGCTGGGACGTTGTGAGAGGGACTTGCGATTTTGTTGATGGGATGGCGCAAATCCCTCCCCTAGCCCCTCCCCTAGCCCCTCCCTTCAAGGGAGGGGGATATTGAGTCGCTGGCCGAATTTGGATTTCTTGCATGTCGACGCTAGCCGCTGCCGCTGAAGCCGCCCAAGAAGCCGCGGCCGACCTCGCTCCGGTTCAAGGGTGGGCGCGGGTGTGGCAGTTCATCGAGTCGCGCCTGATCGCCGTGACCGAGCGCGCCAATCCGATTCTCGTGAAAGAGACGCGCCAGGCGCTCAAGAGCAAGCAGTTCGTCGTAACGTTCCTGGTCGTGCTGGCCGCGTGCTGGATCGTTAGTTTTGCCGGCGTGGCGATGATCGGCCCGCAGATCTACTACGCTGCGACGGGGCCGGAGATGCTCGTGGCCTACTACGCGATCCTCGCGTTTCCGCTGGCCGTCATCGTGCCCTACACCGCCTTTCGTTCGCTGGCCGCCGAGCAAGAAGAGAACACCTACGACTTGCTGTCGATCACGACGCTCACCTCGCGGCAGATCGTCACGGGCAAGCTGTGGAGCGCGATCGTCCAGATGCTCGTCTATATGAGCGCGGTGAGCCCGTGCCTGGCGTTTACGTTCCTGCTGCGCGGCGTCGACGCGCTCACGACGGCCATGCTGCTGGCGTTTGCCGTCTTCGGCTCCCTGGGCCTGTCGATGATCGCGCTGTTCGTCGGCGCCGCGTCGCGGGCCAAGCATACACAGATCGTCACGTCCGTGGCGCTGGTGCTCGGCCTGTTCTTCGCGTTTTCCGGCGGCGTGGGAATTGCGTCCGAGGTGGCACGTTTGGGGTTTCCCCAGGAACCTGAGTTTTGGGCCGTCATGTTGATCGTCGCGGCGATTTACGTGACGACGTTCGGCCTGTTCCACGCAGCGGCAGCGGCGCAGATCGCGTTCGCGAGCGAGAACCGCTCGTCGCCGCTCCGGCGGTGGATGATGGCGCAACAGGCGTGCTTCCTCGGCGGCATGGCGGGCGTAACCTACGCCTTCGAAGACGCCCGGCAGGAGCTTCCCACGGCACTCATTATCGTCGCCGTGATTACCTCGTCGTATTGGTACCTGATGGGCGCGATGATGACTTCCGAATGGCCGCACTTATCGCGGCGCGTGCAGCGGTCGCTGCCGCAGTCCTCGCTGGGACGCACGTTTTTGAGCTTGTTCAACCCGGGGCCTGGCGCCGGTTATTTGTTCGCGGTCGCGAACCTGACGGCCGTCGCGCTGGCGTCGCTCGTGGCGGCGTGGCTGTGGAATCCTCCCCAGGGGGCGACCTCAATGCTCGATCGGGCCGTGTATACGCTTCTGTTGGGCTGGGCCTATGTCGTGGCGTACCTGGGAATGGGCCGGCTGCTCATCGGGTTCTTGCGACGATGGATGTATGTGTCGCTGACCGCCGGGTTCCTGCTGCACATCGTCATGGTGATGGCCGGCGTGGGCATTCCGATGACCATCCAAATGGCCTCGCGAATGCTCCGCAACAGCGGCTACACGCTGCTGCAGATCTCCAATCCGTTCTGGACGATCGAGGAGATGCTCGACCACGGCACGGCCGCGATCCAAGCGCCGGTCGTGTCGACGGTCGTTCCGGCGTTCGCGGTGGCGATGCTGCTGCTCAACATGCGATCGATCGCCGCGGAGCTGCAGCGGCACCGCGTGGCGGCGCCACTGCGGGTGATCGAAGAAGAAAAGGAGCTGCATCCCGAGCCGACGCCTGGACCGAGCAATCCGTGGGACGCGGACGAGCAGCCGGAAGGAACGAGCTGAGGTGGCGCGTCGGGCGACTTGAGTATTCCTACGAAGGAGATCCCATGCGATCGGTGTTCGGCAAGACGATGCGCTCAGCGGCGGCCCTGCTTCTCGCGTGCGGATGTTTGCTGCTGGGAGCGTGCGACTCGCTCGCGGTGCGCAAGCCCACGGCGACATTCCACTATGAAGTCGACGCCGCAGCTCTCGAAGGCGGACCCGTCGACATGGCAAAACTGCTGGACGTCGTCAATGAGCGACTTGGCGACGACGGAACTGCGCGCGCACTGGACACCCAGCGGTTCGCCGTCGACGTGTTCGGCGAAGCCCACGAGGCACGGCTGAACGCGTTGCGTCAACGTATCGAGGCGAACGGGCGTCTCGAGTTCCGCATCATGGCCTCGTCGCAGATGGCCGGCCATCAAGATGTGATTCGACGGGCGGAGGCGTTAGCGGCGGACGAAATAAACGTTGTGGATTCCGTCGGGGCCGCCGTCGCGCGTTGGGTCGATTGCGAACCTCATGAATTTCCCGACGATCAAGCGTTGCGAGACCGCCGCCTCGTTGCGCGGCCCTCGGGAAGCGGCTGGCAAGCACTCGTGCTGCTGGACGACGGATTGGATGTCGGCGACGAACACCTTGAAGAAGCAACCATGGAGACGGACGAAACAGGGCGGCCTCAGGTGGGCTTCCGTATGACGCGCACGGGTGCGTTCCTGTTCGGTCAGCTCACAAGCCAGCATTTGCCGACGCCTACTGGCGAACGATTCAACCTGGGCATCGTACTCGACGACCGGCTGTTGTTCGCCCCGACGATCGAATCGAGAATCACTGATCGCGGTCGAATCAGCGGCAGAATGTTGCCTGGTGAGGTCGAAGCGATGTCGCGAATCTTGAATGCAGGCAGGCTGCCGTATCCGATTCGAGAAATCCACGCGACGGTCGCGCCCTGACGGGCGTCGCCGGCGCCTTATTCCAGCGTTGCCTGCCAGCGCTGCCGTCCGCGCTGCAGGACGACGTGGGGCGGCTTCACGGAGATCACTTCGATCCCAAGCTGCGTTTCGCCTTCGGCCACCGTGGCGATCTCGCCATTGACCGACAACAGGGCGCGAAGGCGATCGACCTTCACAAATCCCACGAGAGTAACGGAGCTGTCGATGGCGCCTTGGCTTACCGCTGGGCCGCCCACGCGCTGAGGCGGCGCAAACAAGTCAACGCGATCGGGAAACGGCGCCTTGAATTCCGAGTTGCTCTCGGTCGCCGCCGGCTCGTTTGGGGACGACGCAAACCCCGCCTCGGGGTTGAGGGGCGGTGGCTCCTTGGATTTCGTCGCCGCTACGTTCGCGACGGGAAACGCCGGTGGCGGAGGCGACGCAGGCGCAGCGATCGCTGGGGCGACGAACTCGACCTCCGGCTCGCGCGAACAGCCCCAAAGCGCAATCGATGTCACGCTCCATGCAACGAGTGCCAGCTTAGGTGCGCGGGTTCGCACGCGTCCCTCCGATCGCCAGGCTGCAGCCGCACGGTTCACGCTGGCGTGCGCGCCAACGCGAACAACCAAAACTCCAACTCCACGACCACCGACTCTCCGCCCGTGGATGCTGCCTGCATTTGCAGGCGGCGGGGATGAGAAATCGTTCGTTCCTCGTCCAATCGCGAAAACAAGTCGTGGACGTTTGGCATCGGTCCATCGACGACGAGTAACACGCTCCGTCGTTCCAGTTGAAATGACGTGGCGGCCCCCTGGCGGTCGGGTTGCTCCGCGTCGGCTAGCGGGTTGTCCGCCTGCATCCACGGGCGCCGCGTCGGCGCTCCCACTTCAATTTGGCGAATCTGACAACCGCTTTCCCGGATGATGTCCACCAGGCGACTGCGAAACGCAGCCAGGGTGGAGTCGTCAACCGTCCGCTGCTCCAGGGCGTCGAGCTTCTCGCGCGCAGCCGCGTGTCGCCCTTCATACTCCGCGAGGGCCCCGGCCGTCCGCCGAGCGCGATCCAATTCTTCGGTCAGCTCGCTACGACGGCTTCGATTGTCAAAATACTCTTCTGCAGCCGGCGCGACCGCGGCCAATGCGATCAGGGCGGCGGCGGTCGCAACGATTGGCCAACGCGAGCGGCTTTCGCAGAATTTGCGAATCAGGGAACTATTCATGGCGCGCTACCCTGGTTGCCTGTTCGTCAAAGTCGCCCAAGGCCAGCTCGACCTCGAATGTCGTCGTGGGCCCGTCGGGGGATGTCGCGGCGCTCGTTCGTTTGAGCGCCACGTCGCTAAAACCCGGAGCCAATTCCAGCCAGCGAACAAAGTCGTAAACGCCCGCCTCGACGTAGCTGGCGCCGTGGATGCTGACCTTGCGGGCGTCGGTGACGACCAGTTGGCTGAGCCACACGTCGCTGGGCATGCACTCTCCCAGACGGCGAATGCTGGCGCCGGGCAGTTGGCAGGGCAGCTTGGCCGCTAGCTGCTCAAGCTCGCGCAGTTTTGCCTCGGCGGCGGTGAGCTGAAGGCGGAGCTCCGTGGCTCGAGCGAACGCGGCGCCGAGGCCCTCCAGTTCCGTGCGGGTCGCTGCCAGGTCGGCGCGATTCCGGCCATTTATCCATGCCATGCCCAATGCCACCAGCAGCATCGCTGCCACGGGCATCACGCTGGCGACGACTCGAGGCCGAAGCGGCTCCTGGCGGTCGTCGAAGACATGCTGCATGAAATTCGGGGCATCGATCTGGTCTGCCGGGAGATAGGACAACAGTAAACTGCCGAGCGCGGGGGCAGTCACTTCTTCTACCGCCTTTTGGTCGAGCTGCCAGGTTGCCCGGATTTCGGCGCTTCGCACGGCACGAACTTCCAACGGCGACCGGCCGCCGAACTGCTCGAGCGCTTTTTGTACGATGGCCTTGTCGCCGCATAACAGCGCCAGCTTCAGTCCACCCGTCGCCGAGCGCACGTGCCGCGAGACGTGACGGTTGAGCCGGTTGAGGTGGCTGGCCAGCAGCGACGGCAGTTGGGTTACATCGGAAGCGCCGCCGGGCCGGTAGTCCAAGAGCAATTGGCCGTCGTGGCAGATGCCGATCTCGGTCGACGCCTCGGAAATCTGGAGCAACAGATAGGGTTCGGAGGGCACGTCCGGCAACCGGCTGGTGGCGCGGGCGAGGGCCGAGAGCGCCGGCTCGATCGTGGACGCCTCGATGCCGGCGCCTTCGGCCGTCGATAGCACCGCACGGAGCGTCTCTTGATTGCAGACCGCGGCCAGGCCATGCGCGTGGCGGGCGTCGAGCAGGCGCGTGTGGGTGACCAGCACCTTTTCGCCCGGCCCAAGTGCCAGGTACAGGCGACTACGCTGCTCCAATTGCTTGAGTTCGTGACGGACTTCTTCGACCGTGCCGCGCACCGTTCGGGTCACGCAAAACTCGCCGCTGAGCACGATCCGCACCTCGGCGGAGGCCATATTGTGCCGTCGCGCCGCATCCCGAAGCGCCGTGGACAGTTCTGCGACGCCCTGGGGCGATTCCAGCGACGAGGCGTCCTTGCGCCAGCTCGTCGTCCAGGCGGACACCTGATCAACGCCCCCTGCGGCGGCGCGCTCCAGCAAAGCAATGCGCAGCTCCTGTTGCGTGAGCTCCAGGACAAAGACGCGCGTCTCGTTCCTTCGTCGCCTGTGGCGACGCCGGCGGCGATCGCTGGCGGCTCGTCGGTCTTGCCGTTGACGTCGATCGGCCATGCTAAGTCCGGGAGTTGCGGAAATCGGATGATCTAGAGCTCGATCGACGCGACGACGGTTCGGGTGATGCCGCCCGACGCGCCGTGCGAGGTAATCGTGACCGTATGATTCGCACCGTCCACGGCCGTTGCGCTGTAGGCGTCGTTGGCTGGGTCACTGCCGTCGGTCACCGTGCCGCGCCACGTCGACAGGTTCTCCAGCTCGGCCGCGGCATGGTGCACGCCCGCATTGGCCAGTTGGAGGGCTTTCTCGTAATCGATGGCGTTCCGCACGGCGGAAAGCTCCAGCGTTTCGGTATCGAGAACGTTGACAACCAGAATCGTGACGAGAAAGATCATGAACATGCAGACCATCAGCGCCGCGCCCCGTCGGCGCTGGCGTCGAATGCGTTGAAATGCCGTGGGCACGTTCATGGCGCTTTACCAGGCCCTCAGCCACGCCGTCGACGCCAGGGTTTCGGTTGTCGTGCCCGTTGGTCGAGTCAGCGCGTACTTCAAGGTGCAGCGAACCGCGTGGATCAGATCCGTCTCGGTGGTTGGCGTCGAACCGTTGGCTTTCAGGCCAATGACGTTGAACTCGGTGATGCCGGCGGCGAGCAGGCTGTCGGCCGTGGTAGGTCCGTAGAGCACCTGGCTGGTTCCGCCGTTGTGGTCCCAGATGGCTGTGGCTCCGCCAGGCATGAGCACGGTGAGGGCGCCGGAGTTGTCGGCCGCCGATGAGATGGCCGTGACGCGCGTCGCCTGTCGGACGCGACGCATGATGTGCTGCAGGGCAACAACGGCCTCGCGGCGTTGGCCGCTGTCGTCGCGGTGCCGCACCCACGCGGTATGCGCGGTGCGAACCAGCGAAAAGCTCGCGGCCGTGAGCGCAGCCATGATCGCCGCTGAGGCGATGAGCTCGACCAGCGAGAACCCGCGGCGCGTGCAGCGGTTAATTGGGCGCATTGACGTAACTCGCGAGTTTCGCGACTTTGGTGCGGATCGTGACTTTGGCTTCGTTGGAGTCGGGCACGGCATCGCCGTCGACGTCATCGTATGCTGTGACCGTGATGTGCATGAGTCGGTTCGCGATGCCCCCGTCCGCTGGTGCATCCGATTTAACTGCCAAGTACCTAATGCTCGCGTAACCATCGGAGGCAAAGTTTCCCGTGACGGTTTCACGGGCCCAATTTTGCATGACCAGCGCCGCTTGGTTTTCGAGCGTGGCCGCTGCGTAGTTTGCGACCAACATCCGCCGCACGCCGGCGCGGCTCGCTGCCATAGCGTCGCGCATCACGACGAGCGCGGGCGCCAGCGTTCCCGCCGTCAACGCCGTCGCGGCGATCATCTCCAGCAGCGAAAACCCGCTGCGCGCGCGATGACGTGAGTTGGCGCGGCGCGGGCGCACTGATGCGTTGTTGTCATGCATGTCCGCGTCGCGCGAGCGTACCCTCAAAGCGACCGTAAACCGATAGAAAAGCGTAGCTTACGCACGCTTGGCGGCCGGCTTAGGGGGAAGCGGCCGTCTGGACGGCGCCGCTGGCCATAACGGTCGTGACGGTCCAGGTTCGCTGCGGTCCGACAATCGACGCGGAGTACGCCGCCAACGAGGCGCCATCGAAATCGAACTCGAGCGTCGCGTGGCTGGCCGAAGCCGTCACGCCCGTCGGGATGGTGCGCGTCTGCTCAACGACGACATCTCCGCCTGAGGCGCGGCGATACATCGTGTAGGACGTAATGTTGCCGGCCGCGGGGCTGAGCTGCAGGTAGTGATTGTCCCCGCTCACGATGGTGCGGCGCCGAGCTTGGATCAAGTCGAGCGCGAGCCGGCGTGCAAAACCTTCCCCAGCAAGATGCTGCACCGTGCTGGAGCCGTACCGCGCAAATCCGGCGGCGGCCAACAGGCCGAGGATGACGAGCACCGCCAACAGTTCGATCAGGCTGAAGGCGCGACGGGCCGCCATGCGCTTTGCCGACCCTGCGGCGCAACCGAAGATCATCGCGTGGGGCGCCTAGTTCACGCGGTGCGTGGTGGCGTTGAGCGTGTACGCAGATCCATCCACCGGATTGGCGGGGATGCCGCTGGGAAAATAGCTGGCGTTGGCGCCAATGTCGCTGAGGTCGTTCGCCGGCCACACGTTGTTATCGATGTAGTAGCGCTCGACCGCGGCGTTGATCGTGCCTTTGTGATGATCTCGCACTTTCGTCTTGGCCGTCGTGCTCGACACGGTGACGCGTGGAATGATGATGGCGGCGATGACGCCCAGGATCGTTACGACCGCCAGCAGTTCAAGCAGCGAAAAACCGTGTTTGCGACGCTGTGAAGTGCGGGACATGTTCTTTAACTCCTCAAACTCTCGAAGGATCATCGCGACCCCGAAGGGCCGCTGAGTTCGCTCGTACGCGTAATGCGTTTGCGCAAGTCTAGGTTGCCGGACGATGCATGCAAAAGGCGGCGAAGAAATCCGCGGGAAGCCCTAAACTCTTAAGCAATCAGTGGTTATGTCCGACAACTTGGCCGCTCGCGTCAATTGAATAACCCGATCCATCGGTCGGACAGAGCGGAAGCCCCGCCGGAAAATAGTGGATGCTGGCCCCGATATCGGACAGGTTTGTGTTGGGCCAGGCGCCCGTGTTGTGGCGCCAAAGTTCGCACTGGATCTCGATATCGCCCTGAATGACTTCACAGGCAGCCGCTTTGGATGCGGACGCACCGGCGGTCGAGCGCACGACGATGACCGTCGCAACCACGGCGATCACGGCGACTGCGGCAAGCAATTCGGTCAGCGAGAAGCCATTCGTCTTTTCGATCGATGCTCTCAACATCAGCCGGCCACCGTATTGACCATGTCAAACATCGGAAGATAAATCGCCAGCAGAATGAGCGCGATCGCTGTGGCCAGGGAAATGGTGAGAATGGGCTCCAGCGCTCCCACCATCAGGCTCGTCTTGCGCTCGATCTCCCGACGCAGATGCTCGCAGATGTCATTCGTGGCTTTGCCAAGTTGGCCCGTGCTTTCACCGACGACGACGAGTTGATTGACGATCGGCGGAAACAAATCCTTGAGTCGCTCGATCTCGCGGCTGAATCGCTCGCCGCGCTCGACGGCCGACATAAGGCTCTTGACGCCTTGACGCACGGCGCGATTGTGGACCGAATCTGCCGTTTGCCGCAGTGCCTCGGCGAGCGTGAACCCGGAGTTCATGAGCGTGTTGAGCGCGTCCATGAGCTGAAGCACCGCGATGTCCCGCAGCCAGCGCCCCACCATAGGCGCCGAAAGCAGATGGTGATCCATGCGCGCGGCAAGGCCCTCGTTCTTGCGAAGCTGCGCGAGCGCAACGGACAGCGCCGCAGCGCCTCCCAGGATTAACAACAGGTAGGACCGGAGTACCTTGGTAATCAGGACCAAGACCTGAGTCACCCAGGGCAATGGTACGTTCGCTTCGGCATAGGTCTGCTCGAACACGGGGACGACATAAAGCAGCAAGAATGTGATGAGCCCGGAACCCAGAACGACGAGCAGCGCCGGGTAGGAAACCTTCTTGATGATTTGCGAGCGGAGCTCGCTCGTCTTATTGCGTCGCTCGGCCAGGAGCGAAAGGGTTTCGGCCAGCGTGCCCGATCGTTCGCCAATGCGAATTTGACTGGCCGTCAGGCGGTCGCAAACGCCGGGCACTTCCTGCACCGCAAGGCTGAACGGAGCCCCGGATTCGACTTTGCGCCGCAAAGCGTCGATCACGCCGCGGCGGCGAGCGAGAGAATCTTCTTGCGCCAGGGTCGCTAAGGCCCGCGGCAGGGGCACGCCATTGCCAACAAGCGTGGCCAAATTCCTCAACAGAAACGTAAGCTCCTGTGCCGTCAGTCGCCCGGCGCGCGGTGCGAGCAACTTGCGAGCAGAAGCTGTCGCGGGCGCCGGCGCTCGGCGAATCGCTGCGGCGAGGGGCGCCTCGTCGACAGCTCCGGCGGCCGCGGCGGCGAATCGCTTTCTGCGGGCCATCGCGACGTCTCCCTAGCCTGAGACCTTGTAGAACACTTCTTCGAGCGTCGTCCGCCCGGCGTAAACCTGCTCCAGCCCTGCCCCCGCAAGTTCCACCATGCCCTCGCGAATGGCGGCGTCGCGCAGCCTGGTCGTCGGCAGGCCGTTCTCAATGGCCTGCGCCAGCGTGGGCGAGACGACCATGATTTCGTAGATCGCGACACGGCCCTGGTAGCCCGTGCCGAGGCACTTCTTGCAGCCGCGCCCGCGGTAGAACACGACGTCGTCGCGCGTCCTTGCGCCGCGTGCCAGCGCGGTCAGGTAGTGCTTATTCGGCTCGACCGGTTCCTTGCAGTGCGGGCAGATCGACCGCAAGAGCCGCTGAGCGATGGATCCCAACAGGGCGCCGCCAATTTTGAAACTGTCGATGCCGAGGTCGTTGAGACGCGCCACGGCGCCGACCGCGTCGTTGGTGTGCAACGTGCTGATGAGCAAGTGACCTGTCGAGGCGGCCTGAACGGCGGTTACCGCCGTTTCATGGTCGCGGATCTCGCCGACCATGATCACGTCGGGGTCCTGACGCATGATGTATTTCAGGGCATTCGCGAATCCCAGGCCATAGTCATTGTCGGACGCTACCTGGTTAATGCCCGGCAGCCGGTATTCGACGGGGTCTTCGACCGTGACGATGTTGCGGCTGATCGAGTTGAGTTTCGACAACACGGCGTACATGGTCGTCGTCTTGCCGGAGCCGGTCGGTCCCGTGACGATGAGCATGCCGTGCGGCTTGTCGATCAGACTTTGGATCACGCGCAGATCGCGCTCGCTGAGGCCAAGATGGTCGAGGTTGAACGTGCGGCTTCCTTCGTCCAGGAGGCGCATCACGACCTTCTCGCCGCCCACCGTGGGGATGGTGCTGACGCGGAAGTTGACGCGCGCGCCGGCTTCGTGAATGCTCAACTGGCCGTCCTGGGGCCGGCGGCTCTCGGTGGTGTCCATCGTCGCCATGACCTTGATGCGGGCGACCACGGCTTCCTCGATGTGTCGGGGAATCGTCATGACCGATTGCAACAGCCCGTCGACGCGGTAGCGCACGCGCATTTCCGGCTGGTGCGGCTCGAGGTGAATGTCGCTCGTGTTGGCGTTGATGGCGCCCATCAGGATGGCGCGCACCAGCCGCACGACGGGCGCCTGGTCTTCTTCGGCCAGGACTTCGGCGACGAGGTCGTCGTCGATGGCGCCTTCGGCCGCCTCAAGGTCGGCCATTTTCATGTCCACGACTGTCTGACGGGCGACGACGCGGTCGTCGAACCCGCGGTCGAGCGCCGCGTCGATGCCGCCGG
Source organism: uncultured Planctomycetaceae bacterium (assembly GCA_964430075.1). Lineage (GTDB taxonomy): Bacteria > Planctomycetota > Planctomycetia > Pirellulales > Lacipirellulaceae > Lacipirellula. The sequence continues at coordinate 10,888 of CAYSFP010000094.1, forward strand.
GCAGCGAAACCACGGGGTCGACGTGATAGCCCGTAATGAGTTCGGCCTCGCTGATCGTGTCCATGTCGTCGGGCGCGAGCATGGCGAGCTGCATCGTGCGGCCGTGCACGCTCACCGGGACGGCGCGCCGCGCGCGGGCGAGTTCCTCAGGCAACAGCCGCACGACTTGGGGGTTGATGCCCTCGGGCACGACGTCCATGAAGGGCACGCCATACTGCTCGGCCAGCGCGGCGCCCAGTTGATCGGAGTTGATCAACCCACGGCGCATCAGGATGACGCCGAGCAAGCCCTGCTCGGAGCCCTGGGCCGTCAACGCGCTTTGCAGGTGGCCGGGGGTAATCCAGCCGTTTCGAATGAGGATGTCGCCGAGTCGAGCCATGGCGTTCGGTCGTTAGCGCGCGACGTCGGCCGCGGCCAACAGCCCCTGCACTTTCCTTTCCAGGACGAGCGGGTCGTATGGCGTCAGCAAGTATTCGTCGGCGCCGGCGTTGTAAGCCCGCTGCACTTCATCCAGCTCCGAGTTGGCCGAAAGAAGCAAGAGGGGGCACTGGCATGTGCGCGGGTCGTCGCTGACCCGGTTGAGGAATTCGACAGGATCCATATCAGACAGGTAGCCCACGGCAATCAGGTCGGGCAGGTTCGCGGCGAGCCAGTCCAGGGCGCCGTCGGCCCCTGTGAATTGCACGACCTGATAGCCCAGCAGCTCCAGGCGGAACGCTGTCATGTCGAGCAGCGCAGGCTCTTCCTCGAGCATTAAAATCGTCTTGCGTCCTACGTTCATCGCTGCGCCTTGCAAATGGGCGTGCGGAGGCGACTCTCGCGAGTCGCGAGACATCCAACCGCCGCCGCGCAAGGCTAGGTCAAGGTGGCGGAAACGCAACGCTGGGCCGCGGGCCTGCTGCACGGTTCGCCAGGCGCAATCCGCAGGATGGGCAAGACCGGTCTAACGCGCCTCGACCCACTGCAGGATCTTGATGCCGTTGATGCGCGTGCGGCGATAGAGCTGATAGACCTCCTCGGCGGTGAGGGGACGTTTGAAGATGCGAACATCGTCGATGCGGCCGTCGAAGTCGTAGGTTGTTTGACCATTGCCATGCGAGCCGATGCGCGTGTTGGCGCCCAACCCAGAATAGGAGATGCCGCCCGCCAACGCGCCCGCGACGGCCTCGTTGCCGTCGATATAGAGCTTGTAGTCGCCCGTCTCGTCGAAGACGGCCGCATAGTGATGCCAACCCGTTTGCGCGATCACGCGAGCGACGGAGGAACCGACCCATGTCGAACCGTTGTAGTAGCGCAGCTCTGCCGAATTATTCTTGAGTCTCAGGATGACATGGTCGCCAAGGCTGACGATTTCGGCGCTGTTGGAGTCGCTGGCATCCAGTTTGGCCCATGCCGCGACGCTCACGCTGCTGGGATTGCCGTAGAGGCCGGGGACCTGCACATAGTTGCTGCCGTTGAAATCGACGGCGGTTCCCATCGCGGGATTGCCGTTGGAGGCGACGTTCAGCGCAGGGCCGCCCGCGTAAGTTCCATCGTTCCCCATGCCGGAGCTGTCAGCGGCGACGGTTCCGCTGGTCTCGTCGAACTTATACCACCCGACCAGTCCGAACGTCTGCTGCGTGCCGCCAACAGCCTCGTTGCGGAACCGGAAAGCGACGATTCCCTCGCTGGGAGGGGCGAAGCCGTCATGCGTGACGGCGTCGTTCGCCCCGTTGAACTCCAGGGCAATGCCGTAAGGCCGCGACGCAATCCACCTCGGAGCGCCTGTGCCAAACGCCGCGTGCTGGGCGTTGCCTGAGGAATCGGCGATGGCCGTGCCGCTGGCCTCATCAAGCGTCCAGTGCCCGCGAAGCCCCGCCGTAAGGTCTTGACCGACGCACGGGGCGCAGAGCGCCACAATGCTCAACGCAGCAGCCACCAAGACGACCGGTCCGATGTTCGCTCTCATACGCGATGTTGAACGCCCGCCAACCCCGCGCGAGGGCTTGCAGGCCAAGTGGCGGCGCCAGGGAAAAAAAGCCGCCTAATGGGCTATAGCGCCTTGCGTCACTTCGTAGATTGCACGCAACACGTCACATCGTGAGATCAATCCCACCAACTTGCCGGATTCCATCACCGGCACGCGGCGCACGCGGTGCACGACGCACAGATCGGCCACCTTGCGCACGGTGTCGTTCGCATCGACCGTCAGCAGTTCCGTCGTCATGTGCTGAGAAACGGGGTCGTTGAGCGTGCGATCGTCGTACGCGACGGCCAGAAGTGCGAATTCCGTAACGACGCCCACAAGGCGCCCGCGCTCGTCGACGACGGGGAGCCCGCTGATTCGCTCGGCCAGCAACAATTCGATGGCTTCGCGCAACGAGCACGAGGGACGAATCGTAATGACGTCTTTGGTCATGATGTCGCGGGCGGTGAGCATCCTTTATGCCTCTTAAGAGCGATTCGCGTGGCCGGCCGTGCACGTGCACGTGCCGGCGCCGAGGGATTTCACGACATCCCCCCAGGAGAACCATAGGTCAATTCGCCGGGCCGGTGCTGGCGTTCCGTAGAGAAACGCAGACGATTGGGAGTCATGTCCGCGCTTCACGCCGAAGTCGAATTATTCGGCGCCTTCGGCACAATCGGCCGCCTTCGACCGGCAGTTGCGATTCCCACGGCGGGGCGCCGAGTCAAGATTTGTGGTTCGTGCGGCATAATGAGCAACGGAGCGGCGAACGATTTCCTATATGGCTTCACAACCTCCCGCCTCAGTCGACCCTTTCGCCGCGCGCGATCTTACCGCCTGCGCGATGTCGTATCGCGGCTACAACATTACGAACCTGGGAAGGACGCCCGAGCTTCTGGCCGTGCCGGCCTATCGCGAGATCGTCCTCGAGGAGCTCACGCGCTTCGGAACAATCGCCTCCGACGTGATCAAAACGCCGGTCGACCTCGTGAGAAACGTCGAAGACCGGCGCGAGTTCGCACTCGATCAGTACGCCCACGCCGTCGCCTTGATCGTCGCCACGGAGGCGGCCCAGCTTCGCCTGCTGCACGAGCGGCATGGCATTGAGCACGGCAGCGCACGTTTGGCATTTGGGTACAGCCTGGGCGAGATGATGGCCGTGTGTAGCTGCGGCGCGATCGCGGCGACAGATCTCATTCGCGTGCCGCTCGAGCTGGCGCGAGACTGTGCGGAACTTGCGCACGACGTGACGCTAGCCGTGCTCTTTTCGCGCCAAAAGATCATTGCCGAAAGCCATGTCCACCGCCTGTGCGTGCGGGTCACGAGCGCCGGCCAGGGGACGATCGGCATTTCGTCCGTCCTGTCGCCCAACACCTACCTCTTGATTGGGCAGGGCGATTCGATGGCCCGCTTCAAGGCGGCCATGGGCGAGGAATTGCCGGGCGCTCATCTACGGCTGAACGATCATCGCTGGCCGCCCTTGCATACGCCGATCGTACGGCAAAGGTGCGTCACCGATCGCGCGGCTGTCCTCATGGAAGCCCTCCCCTGCGGACCGTTTCCGGCGCGGCCGGCCGTGGTGTCGCTCGTCACCGGCAAACGGAGCTACGACGAAACGTCGGCGCGCGATCTGTTGCGACGCTGGGTCGACCAGCCGCAACGGCTGTGGGACGCGGTGTGCGAAACGCTTGCGGCCGACGTCAAGACGATTGTCCATGTCGGCCCGGCGCCGAACATGATTCCGGCCACGTTCACCCGGCTTGCGGAAAACATCAAGCAGCAGGTCGGCAGGCGATCGCTCGGCAGCTATGGACGTCGGGCGATGACCGGCGTGGCCCGCCACCCGTGGCTGGGGCCCCTGTTGCCGGCTCGTGCCGCGCTCTTGCGAGCGCCGTACGTGCAGCAAATCGTTCTGGAAGACTGGCTGCTTGACCACGCGCCCGGGGGCTGATTGTCACGTTCATTGAAGTCTGCGCCGTCAATGATCCGTTGACTGCCTGGCTGTCGGCTGTCAGCCAGAACGTGGGCCGTCGTCTTCGTCTGGCCGAGAGCCGATAGCCAGCGCGGCTCACTAGCTGCGCAGCGATCAATAAGGCAGCGTCGCGAGCGAGGCGCCAGTCTGCAATGGAAGTTCATAGCAAGCAGCTTCTTCGCTGTTGCGAACCAGCAGATAGGGCCCGGACAACGCTGGGTTGTTCCACGTGACCCCCTCGATGGCCGCGAAGCTGCCCAACTCGTGGTAGCGCCGTGGAGACGCGTCCGCCAGGATCACCTCGCCGGTTTCGGACAGGACGAGAATCTGATCTCTCACGAGCATGATTTGACCGTTGCCGACTTCCGGCCGGCGACGCGATTTCCACGTGCGGCGGCCATTCTTCAGGTCGACGCACTCCAGATCGATGTCGCTGATCGCGTAGGCGAATCCCTGGCGGATGAGGACATTGCTCATCTTGGTGCGAAGCACCGCCTTCTGCCACACGCGCGCCGGTTTCCACAGGTCGCCGTCGCGACTCACCTCGATCACTTCCGCGGGAACGCTGTAGCCCTTGGTGAGCAGGAGACGATCGTCGCCAATGGGCACAGGCTGCGACGCCGAAGCGTTCGAACCACTGTCTCCGGGCCAAGGATACTCCCACAGCACGCGGCCGTCCGCCGCGTCGTGCGCCGTGATAAAGTCCTCGTTAACCACCACGATCTGCCGCACGCCGCCAAGCTCGGTCAGCACGGGCGTGGCATAGGACGACTGTCGATCGCCGTCATGCCAAACTTTGCGCCCCGTACGCTGGTCGTAGGCCACCAGTGAGTTGCCACGAGGAGCGCCGACGCTGACGACGACCAGATCGTCAACGATCAGCGGAGAACAGGCCTTGCCCCACATGACGTTCTGGCCATTCTCCTCGGCGAGCGTGTCGTGGGACCACAGGAGTTCGCCGGTCGCGGCGTCGAGGCAATTGAGAATCCCCGTGGCGCCGTGCGAGAACACGCGGCCATCATGCGCCGTTGGCGTGGCCCGCGGGCCGACTTTGCCGAGCGCGCCGCTGCCACCGGGATCCCAACGGACGTTGTCGCTATGCTTCCAGGCGACTTTGCCCGTTTTGAGCTCATAGCAGACGATGAGTTCTTCGGGACCGCGCTGCTCCTGGGTCACGGCGTAATCGCCGACGATCGCGAACGACGACCATCCGGCGCCGATCGGCTGGCGCCAGAGCAGCTTGGGCGGGTGCTGGCGCCAATCGGTTGCGAGGGATGCATCGGCCTCTGCCCAGGGGCGGCCGCCCAGAAAGGCGGGATAGTCGCGCGGCGTCGTGTGCCACTCGATCGATTCGCCGGTGGGCCGCACCGAGGTCAGCAGTTCATCGGCATTCGGCGCCCATCGCCAGCGCCAACCGACCAAGCCGACGTTGCCATTGTGCTCGATCAGAATTGGGCCAAGCGGCGAAACCGCCCACAACGGCGTCCACACGCCCAGGGCAAGTATCCATTTCCATGCTCCCGGTGCGTTGCGGAACATCCAAAAGGACGTGCCCAGCGTCGCCAGGATCAATGCAACGACAACGCCCGTGTTCTTGTAGTCTTGCGGCGCGTCGGAGAACCAATACGCGGCAAGCCCGGCAGACACGAATGCCAACCACGCGACAAGCCGCCACAACCGCGGGACCCACCACGGCCCAGGCCCCGCACGCTGTGGGGCATCACGCGTGTTTGGTTGTGTAGCGGTTGATGCGTCGGCATTCATGGATCGTTCCGTCATCCTACGGCCGCACGTCGCAAACGGCAATTCGACCAGGCTGGCATCGGCACGCGCGGTTGTCATGACTGTCCGCCGCCTCTAAAACCGATACTGTCGCCACAATTGTACGTTGCAACAAACACGCCGGCCGATGGGCCGCGCGGCAGGGCTGACTCTCACCGCGAATGATCGAATCCCCCCCCTCACTAGCCGGCATGTTTGCCGTCGTCACGGGCAGCACCAGCGGCATCGGCCGTGCGATCGCGCTCGAGCTTGCGGCCCGGGGCGCCGATGTGGGCGTCCATGGCCGCGACCGCAGCCGCGCGGACGAGGTTTGTACGGCCATCCGGGGAGTGAAGCGACGGGCGGAGGCGGTTGTTACGGACCTGGCGGGACCCTTGGATTGGGACCAGTTCGTCGACGAATTTTGGCGACGGCGACCGATCGACATTTGGGTGAATAATGCCGGGGTCGATGTGTTGACCGGCGATGCGGCCCGGTGGTCATTCGAGAAGAAGCTGGCCCAGCTTTGGGAAGTGGACGTGCGCGGCACGATTGCTCTTTCACGCGCCGTGGGCCGGCGCATGGCGGAGCGCGGCAGCGGCGCCATCATCAACATTGGCTGGGATCAAGCGGACGACGGCATGGCCGGCGACAGCGGCGAGATGTTCGCCGCGGTGAAGGGCGCCGTGATGGCATTCACGCGCAGTCTGGCCAGGTCGCTGGCGCCGCGCGTGCGCGTCAATTGCGTGGCGCCGGGATGGATTCGCACCGCATGGGGCGAGACGGCCTCCGACGCGTGGCAACAGCGCGTTGTGAGAGAATCCCTGTTGGCCCGGTGGGGCGAGCCGGACGATGTGGCTCGCGCGGTCTGTTTTCTGGCATCGCCGGATGCGTCGTACATGAACGGCCAGGTGATCGCGGTTAACGGCGGCCGCGCCGACGGGACGCCGCAGAGCACTCACGACTGGAGCGCGTGACGCACGAGGCTGCCGCAGCTCCCCAGCGGCTGCCGCGCCTCGCGATTGAAGACCCTATGTCACGCGAGCACATTCACTTTGTCACCGGCCGGTTGGCCGAGCATTCGCTGCGAACCATCGTGGCGCCGCTGGCGACGGCGGAGGGGTTCGACTACTCCATCGACGTGCTGCCGATTACGGTGGCCGCTCTGATGACGCCGGAGTGGATCGCACGACACATGGCGCCGCCGGCGCTGGCGACGAGAATCATCCTCCCGGGCTACTGTGAGGGGGATTTGGCGCCGATTGCGTCGCGTACGCATGCCTCGATCGAGCGCGGACCGCGCGATCTGCGCAGCCTGCCGGCGCACTTCAATCGCGAACCGCCCCCCACGGACTACAGCGCCTTCGACATCGAAATCATTGCCGAGATCAATCACTGCCCGCGATTGTCGATCGCGGAGCTCGTTCGGCAGGGCGCCGAGCTGGCACGCGCTGGCGCCGATACGATCGACGTCGGCTGCGTACCCGGCGAAGCATGGATGCAGGTGGGCGACGCCGTCCAAGCGCTGCGAGACCTCGGCCTGCGCGTGTCGATCGACAGCATGAACACGCAGGAAGTGGAACTGGCGGTCGCGGCCGGCGCCGAGCTGGTGCTCAGCGTGAACAGCAGCAATCGCCACGCGGCGCCGGACTGGGGCGTGGACGTGGTGGCCGTGCCGGACGTGCCGGCGACGCTCGAAGGGCTCGACGACACGGTCGAGCATCTCGCGCAGGCAGGCGTGCCGCTGCGGATTGATCCGATCCTCGAACCGATCGGTTTCGGCTTCGCGGCGAGCCTGGGGCGGTATCTCGGCATTCGCCGGCGGTATCCCGACGCCGAAATGATGATGGGCGTCGGCAACTTGACCGAATTGACCGACGTCGACTCGGCAGGCGTCAATGCGATGCTGCTCGGATTCTGCCAGGAGCTGGCGATTCGCAGCGTGCTGACAACGCAGGTGATCAATTGGGCTCGCACGAGCGTCCAGGAGTGCGACGTGGCGCGGCGGTTGGTGCATCACGCGGTCGTGCATCGCGCGTTGCCCAAACACGTCGATTCGCGACTGATCATGCTGCGGGACGACTCTGTCGAGCAGACGCCTCCCGGCGAGATTGCCGCTCTCGCCGCACAGCTTCGCGATCCCAACTACCGCATCTTCGCATCCGACGGCGAAGTGCACCTTGTGGCCGCGAACTTGTACCTGCATGACGCGGATCCCTTCGCCCTGATGGAGCAGTTGCGCACGAACGGTCCGGACGGCGGTCTGCCCAAGAATCTCGACGCGGCCCACGCGTTCTACCTGGGCTTCGAAATGTGCAAGGCCGCCACCGCGCTAGCCCTGGGCAAGACCTACCGGCAGGACGAAGGGCTGGACTGGGGCCTGGCGACCAAACCGGAGGCCCGGCACTACCTGAAGCGGCGGAGCGACAAGCTCGGCGGAGGCCTGATGCAATGACGTCGCCTGAGCTTCCGCTTGCTGAGCCGCTGCCTGAGGGGCTCACCGCCGTCGAGGCGTTTCTGCGATTATCGGCGCTGCCGCACGTCGTGTTCTTCGATAGTGCCGCGCGCGACGCGCGCTTGGGTCGGTACTCGTTCGTCGCGGCCGATCCTTTCGCGTGGATTGAGCAGTTGGCAGCGGGCTCCGATCCCTTGGACGAGCTGGCTGCAATTTTGCGGGGTATGTCCTGCGCCGCGCGATCTGATCTCCCGCCGTTTCAGGGCGGGCTGGCTGGGCTGTGGGGCTATGAGTTGGCCCGCACGCTCGAACGCATCCCCGCGGCGGTCTACGACGATCTGCCCACGCCAGCTCTGGCGGTGGGCGGATACGACGTTGTCGCCGCGTTCGACCACGAAAGCGGTCGCGCGTGGCTTGTGTCCCAAGGGTTTCCGGAAACGGATCCTGCCGCTCGTCGGGACCGGGCTGCGGCGCGCCTCGCCCAGTTTCGCCAGTGGCTGACCAGCGGTGCGAGCGCGGCTACGAATAAGAGAGAGAGTCAGCAAACGCATTCCGAGCGCACGCCGCTCGCGGATTTGGCGCCTCAATCGCCGCTGCCGATCGCCGGCGTGACCAGCAATCTCTCGCCTGCGGCCTATCGCAACATGGTCCAGCAAGGCATCGACGCAATTAACGCCGGCGACGTCTTCCAGGTGAATCTCGCGCAGCGACTGCTGGCGCCGGCAACGGCGGATAGCTGCGACTTGTATTTGCGCCTGCGCGAGCGGAATCCCGCGCCCTACGCCGGCTACCTGGATCTGGGCCCGTGGCAGATTGCCAGCGCGTCGCCGGAATGCTTTCTCACCGTCCGCGGCGGGCAGGTGGAAACGAGGCCGATCAAGGGCACGCGCGGCCGTTCGCACGCGCCGGAGGCCGACTTGTTTGCGGGCGACGATCTGCGGCAGAGCGAGAAGGACCGCGCTGAGAATGTGATGATCGTCGACCTGATGCGCAACGATCTGTCGCGCGTCTGTCGCGTCGATTCGGTCCATGTCGCCCAATTGTGTCAGCTCGAGACGTATGCCTTCGTCAAACACCTGGTGTCGGTCGTGCGCGGCGAACTACGGCGCGGGTCGACGGCCATCGACCTGCTACGGGCGAGCTTTCCCGGCGGGTCGATCACCGGCGCGCCCAAAGTCCGTGCCATGGAGCTGATCGCCGAGCTCGAGCCGACGGTGCGCGGGCCGTACTGCGGGTCGCTGGCGTACATTGGCTTTGACGGCACGATGGATGCCAGTATCTTGATTAGAACGATCACCGCCGGCCGCGGGTGGTGGCAACTGCCGGTGGGCGGCGGAATTGTCGCCCAGTCCGCCCCCGATGAAGAGTATCGCGAAACGTGGCATAAGGCGCGTGGGTTGTTGAAGGCCGTGCTGTAGCGCATTCCGCTCATGATTCTCCTGATCGACAACTACGACAGCTTCGTCCACAACCTGGCACGCTACTTCGAGCGGCTTGGCCAGGAGACGATCGTGGTGCGCAACGATGCCATCACGCCGGCCGCCGCGCGGCGGCTGCAGCCCGATGCGATCGTGATTTCGCCGGGGCCCTGCACGCCCGCTGAGGCGGGATGTTCCGTAGCGATGGTGAGCGAGCTTTCGTCGGAGATCCCGATTCTGGGCGTGTGCCTCGGGCATCAGGCGATCGCCGCGGCGCTGGGCGGGCGGGTCGTCCGTGCGATGCCGCCACGGCACGGACGCACGTCGTTGGTGGAACACGACAGCTCGCCGCTATTTGCTGGCGTGCCCTCGCCGTTTGAGGCCTGCCGGTATCACTCGCTCGCCATCGACGAGCGCGGGTTGCCGCCCCATGTTCGCGTGTCGGCGCGATCGCTGGACGACGGCTGTATTATGGCGATTGAACACGCCTCGCGGCCGCTCGTCGGCGTGCAGTTTCACCCCGAAGCGGTCCTCACCGCGCACGGCTACACGATCCTCGCGAACTTCCTCGCGATTGCCGGATGTCCGGTTGCTCACGACCCCGACGTGCTGGCCGCGGCTGAACATTCGGTCGAGTCGCCGCCCCAGTACGCGCCGCCCCGTCAGCCGGTGACGTTTTGACTTCCAACGTGCACTCATCCGCCGCTCCCACGCTCGGCCAGGACGGCCGCGTCGTCGAAGGGCTCGTCACGACGCTCGGTCCCGACGGCGATCCGCATTTGGCGCCGATGGGGCCGATTGTGGATGAAGGCTTCGGCCGCTTGTGGCTGCGACCGTTTGCTACTTCGACGACGTACCACAACCTGTCGCGCACGGGCGGGGGCGTATTCCATATCACGGACGACGTCGAGCTGCTCGCCCGCGCCGCGATCGGGCAGGCAGCCCCCCTGCCCTTGCATCGTTCAGCCACGGCGATCGCGGGCGTGGTGCTGACGGATGCCTGCCGCTGGTTCGAATTCACAGTGGAGACAGTCGACGACTCAGACGAGCGGACCAGCATCGTCGCCCGCGTCGTTGAGCGAGGGACGCATCGCGACTTTTTCGGCTTCAATCGCGCCAAACACGCCGTCGTCGAGGCGGCGATCCTGGCCACGCGCGTGCACCTGCTCGACGTCGACGCGATCAACGCCGAGTACGAACGGCTCGCCGTCCTCATCGACAAAACGGGCGCCGCCGCGGAGCACCGCGCGTTTGCCTTGCTGCGCAATTACGTTCGCAGCGCGGCCGCCGAGCGATGCCGATGAACGCCGTCCACATTTCCACGCCGAGTCGCGTGCATTTTGGCTTACTCCGGCTGCATGAATCGCCGGGTCTCAGCTATGGCGGGCTGGGGATGATGATCGACCGGCCGCGCGTCGAGCTGGAAATGGCGACGGAGGAGGCGTGGGATGTTACGGGGCCGTCAGCGGATCGCGCGCGCGAGTTCGCCCATCGCTCGCTGGCGGGCTTGCACGCGCCGCAACAGCCACAAGCGCTGCGCATCAGAATGCTCGCTGACATTCCGGAACATTCAGGACTTGGCAGCGGGACGCAACGCGCCCTCGCGATCGCTGCCGGCGTGCGCTCGCTGGCCGGCCTCGGCCCAGCAACCGCAGCCGAGCTAGCTGCCTTGGCGGGGCGTGGAGCGCGCAGCGCCGTCGGCAGCCATGGGTTCGTGCATGGCGGCCTGATTTGGGAGCGTGGCCGGACGCGCGATCAGCAGCTTTCCGAACTCTCGGCGCGCGTCGCCCTTTGCGAGTCCTGGCGCATTGTCCTGGTGGGGATTCGGGCGCGGACGGGACTGAGTGGAGCCTTGGAGCGGCGAGCCTTTGAAGCTGTCCCGCCCGTTCCGCCGGCGGTCACCGCTGAGCTCGAAGCCCTTGCCGATGAGCGGATCTTGCCGGCTGCACGGCGTGCGGACTTCCCCGCGTTCAGCGAGGGCGTCTTCGATTACGGCCGTCTGGCCGGCGAGTGTTTCGCCGCCGTGCAGGGGGGGCCGTTCGCTTTTCAAGAAACTGCCGACTGCGTGGCAGCGCTGCGGCAATGGGGGGTGCGCGGCGTCGGGCAGTCGTCTTGGGGCCCAACCGTCTTTGCGCTGACGCCGGATGAGGCGTCCGCCGTCGCGTTGACAGATCAACTGAAATCGCTGCCAACGGCGTCCGAGTACACGTTGACGATCGCGTCGCCCGATAACCGTGGCGCCGTCATCGAACTGATCGCCTGAAGGCCGTGCGTTTGCCCCTGCTCACAACAATCCGTAGGCGATGAGCGTTTGCCGCAGCGCCTGCTCCTGTTTCGCGTCCAGCGGCGTCATCGGCAGGCGGAGCTCGCCGGTATCGCGGCCCAGCATTTTCATCGCGGCTTTGATGGGAATCGGGTTGGTCGACAAGCCAAGCATGTCGCGGCAGAGCGCGTAGAGTTTTCGATGCCACGTCTGGGCGGCGGGCAGATCATTGCGATTGACCGCGCGAATCAGCTCGATCATGTCGCCCGGCACGATGTTGCCGACAACCGATATCACGCCCTGGGCGCCCACCGACATCAGCGGCAGCGTCAGGCTGTCGTCACCGCTTAAGACCGTCAGGTTGGTCGTCGTGAGAATCGACGAAGCCTGATCGAGCGAACCGGTCGCTTCCTTGACCATGGTCACGTTCTCGAGCTCGGCGAGGCGGGCGATCGTCTCGGGCTCGATATTCTTGCCGCATCGGCCGGGGATGTTGTAAATGCACTGCGGCAATCGCGACGCTTCGGCGATCGCCTTGAAATGCTGATAAAACCCCTCCTGCGTCGGCTTGTTGTAGTACGGCGCCACCTGCAGGGCCGCGTCGGCGCCGGCGTCCTCCGCCACTTTGGTGAGCCGCATCGCCTCGGCCGTGCTGTTGGAGCCGACGCC
>CAYSFP010000095.1:0-23274 GCA_964430075.1 uncultured Planctomycetaceae bacterium
GGACAAGTGGGAATATCCCTGGTATGCGGCATGGGATCTGGCGTTTCATGTGGTGGCGCTCACGTTGGTCGATCCGGACTTTGGCAAGGCGCAGTTGAAGCTGATGTTACGGGAGCGATACATGCACCCCAACGGCCAGATTCCGGCGTACGAATGGAACTTCGGCGACGTCAACCCGCCGGTCCATGCGTGGGCGACGATCTTCGCCTATCGTCTTGAAAAAGGGCTCACCGGCGAGGGAGACAGAGAGTGGCTCAAGACCTGTTTTCAGAAACTGCTCTTGAACTTCACCTGGTGGGTCAATCGCAAGGACCGCTCGGGACGCAACGTCTTTGAAGGCGGCTTTCTGGGTCTCGACAACATTGGGGTGTTCGATCGCAGCGCGCCGTTACCGACCGGGGGATATCTCGAGCAGGCGGACGGCACAGCGTGGATGGCGTTGTTTTGCCAGAACATGCTCGAGATCTCGTCCGAGTTGGCGATGACCGATCCGGACTACGGCGACATGGCCCTTAAGTTCGTCGAACATTTCATGTGGATCGCCTCGGCCATGGGCCGCCTGGGCGGGGAAACAGGAATGTGGGACGAGGAGGATGGTTTTTACTACGACGTGCTGCGCTTACCCGATGGTCAGTCTCAGCACCTTAAGGTTCGCTCGATGGTCGGACTACTGCCCCTTTGTGCAGCCACGCACTTCGACGGGGCGATGCTGACGAAGTACCCCGAACTCGGCGAGAGGCTCCAATGGTTCTTTGCCTCTCGGCCGGAGCTCTGCTCCGCAATTCACGACCCAAGAACGCCCGGTTTTGCCGATCGACGGCTCGCATCCATCCTGGATGAAACGAAACTCCGCCGGGTGTTGGCCAAGATGCTCGACGAGAACGAGTTCCTCAGTTCCTACGGCATCCGTTCGTTGTCGCGCTATCATGCCGACCACCCCTACGTCCTCTATGCCGGCGGCCAAGAGTATCGAGTGTCGTACCTCCCGGCGGAGTCGGACACGGGCATGTTTGGGGGCAACTCGAACTGGCGCGGCCCCATCTGGATGCCGGTGAACGCACTGATCATTCGCGCGTTGCTGCAGTACTATGGGTATTACGGTCCCGAGTTTACCGTCGAATGCCCAACGGGTTCCGGCCGAGCGATGAACCTGTATGAAGTCGCGGAGGAACTAGGCCGTCGCCTGGCGAACATCTTTCTCGCCGACGACAGTGGACGGCGGCCCGTCTTCGGCGGGGCCGAGAAGTTCCGGAACGACCCGCACTGGCGTGATTGCCTGCTGTTTTACGAGTACTTCCACGGCGATAACGGCGCCGGCCTGGGCGCCAGTCATCAGACAGGCTGGACGGGCGTGATCGCCCGCAGTTTGCACCTGTTTGCCACGTTAAAGCCGGCCGACATCGAGGCCAGTAAGGCAAGCTACTTCGCTAAGGGCGCCCGCGAGACCGCAGTCGCTCCGCATGCACCGACGAAGGCATCCGCGGCCAGTCGGTGAGTGCGTTCCGCATGGGACGCGAGAAGCCGAGGCCATGAACGCCGCAACCCTCGTCAATCTACTGACACTCGCCGGCCTCGTCGCGATCATGCTGTCGATGGGGTTCAAAGTGACGTTTGCCGATGTGGCGGCGCCCATGCGGATGCCGCGCCTGGTGGTCGCTGGCCTGCTGGCTAACTTCGTCCTCGCGCCGGTCGCGACCGCGGCACTCCTTTTCCTATTCGACGCCAATCCCATGGTCTCGATGGGATTTCTGATTCTTGCCGTGTGTCCCGGGGCGCCGCTGGGACCGCCGTTTACCGCAGTGGCCCAGGGAGATGTCCCCTACGCGACCGGCCAGATGGTGATCCTGGCCGGCCTTTCGGCGCTGCTCTCGCCGGCGTTACTCAGCTTGATCATTCCCCAGCTATTCCCCGAGGGCGATCTCCAAATCGACTATCTGGTTATCGTCAAAACGCTGCTGATCTCGCAGATGTTGCCGCTGGGGATCGGAATGAGTATCCGCCGCTTTGCACCGATCCTCACCAGCCGCCTCGTCAAACCAGTCGGACTCGTCGGCAATCTTCTCCTGGTGAGCGTCGTCGCGCTGATTCTGGTCCGGGAGTACGAATCCCTCGCGTCGATTCGCCTCCGAGGTTGGATCGGGATGGCGCTTCTCATTGCGGCGACAATCGGCATTGGCTGGGTTTGCGGCGGACCGGCGCGGGCCACGCGGAAAGCGTTGGCCGTGACCACGGGCGTCCGCAACGCCGCGGTCGCGTTGGTGATCGTCTCGGGCAACTTCGCCAATACGGCCGCCGTTACGGCGGTTGTCGCTTATGCGCTCATTTCGATCTTCGCAACGCTCGCGTGCGCCATCCTCCTCGCGGCGATGCCGGAGTCGGCCGTACGAAACGCAAACAAATCCGCGGAGTCTGCTTCGCGGAACTGAACAATGGTTTTGAAACGACGACGACCTCCTAGGGGGACCTGCTCGCCATGACAACTCCCCGTTATCCCGCTTTGTATCAGATCAACACCCGCGTCTGGCTGACAGACCTGTCGCGAAGGCTGGGACGGCGCGCAACGCTCGACGATGTTCCCGACGCCGAGCTCGACGATCTCGCGGAGATTGGCGTCGACTGGGTGTGGTTGCTGAGCGTTTGGCAAACCGGCCTGGCGGGACAGAGCATCTCGCGGACAAATCCCGATTGGCGCCGTGATTTCGAGAGCACGCTACCCGACTTGCGGGAGGAGGATATTGGCGGCTCTGGTTTCGCCATCACGGGCTACACAGTCCATTCGGACCTCTGCGGGGATGCAGGACTTGCCCGCCTGCGCGAGCGGCTGCGCGAGCGCGACATTCGTCTCATGCTCGATTTCGTACCCAATCACACGGCGCTCGACCATCCGTGGGTTGAAGACCACCCGGAATATTACATTCCCGCATCAGAATTGGACCTGGCTCGGGCGCCGCACAATTACACGTGGGCCAAACGTCAGGGCGGCGACATGCTGTTGGCGCTTGGTCGCGACCCTTTTTTTCCTGGCTGGCCTGACGCGCTGCAGCTTAACTATGGCAACGCCGGCACGCAGGACGCGATGATCGCACAGCTCATGAAGATCGCCGCGCAGTGCGACGGCGTGCGGTGCGACATGGCGATGCTCGTGCTCCCCGAAGTGTTCGCACGAACTTGGGGTATCGACGCGGCGCCTTTCTGGCCGAAGGCCACGCAGCAGTTGCACGACGCGTATCCCGGGTTTTGCTTCATGGCCGAGGTGTATTGGGACCTTGAATGGACGCTGCAGCAGCAGGGCTTCGATTACACCTACGACAAGCGGCTTTACGACCGCCTGCACGAAGGACATGCCCGGCCGGTACGCGAGCATCTCTACGCCGGGCTGGATTATCAAAATAAGATGGCCCGGTTCATGGAGAATCATGACGAGCCACGGGCCAATGCCGCGTTTTCCCACGAGATGCACGAGGCGGCGGCCGTCGTCACGTATACGTCGCCAGGCTTACGATTCTTTCAATGGGGTCAGTTCGAGGGCCGCAGAAAACGGGTCTCGCCGCACCTCGTTCGCGGCCCCGACGAGCCGATCGATGCGAGGCTTGAACAGTTTTACGATCGGCTGCTCGCCTTGCTGCGCGAGCCGACAATTCGTGATGGCCAATGGCAGCTCCTGGAATGTGCGCCAGCGTGGGAGGGAAATTGGACCTGGGACTGCTTCCTGGCCTGTGCCTGGGAAGCGCCGGGCGGCGATCGGTTGATCGTCGTGGTCAATTATGCTTCGAACCAAAGCCAATGCCTGGTGCGCCTTCCGTTTAGCGATCTCGGCGGAACGCAGTGGCGTTTTCAGGATCAGCTTAGCGACGCCGTCTATGATCGAGAGGGGAACGATCTGCAATCGCGCGGATGGTACGTGGACGCGGCGCCTTGGGAGCGTTTCGTTTTTTCACTGAAGCCGAAGTGAGCAGCCAGGAATTGCAACGGCGCCCCCAACTGCTGTTGCTTTCTAGGGGGCGCCCAAGAGCATCGTCGCGTCATCCGCCCTCGAGATGGCGTCCGAGTACAGCAAAGACGCCGTGATGATGAAGTTTAATCGGCTATTGCAATTATTGGCCCGACTTCTCGGCATACTTGGCGTTGTCGCCTGTGTGGCGGCAATCGTCATTGCGTGGTCCGCGCACGCGCAGCTTCGGCGGACGAGTGAACAGGCTTTCGATGGAATTGACAACGCGCTGGCGGCGGTTCAAGGCCGAACCCTCCGCGCCAAGAATCGCATTGAGGCGTCCAAGATTTCTACCGACGACATCCGCCAAAGCGTGCAAACCTGGACCGCGCAGGAAGCAAGCAAGCGTCTTGCGGCGCAACTCGACGTTGCAACCAAGGTCGACAAGCTAGCACTCCATCTTCAACAGGCGGATCTCTGGCTGGAGACGTCGGAAAACTCAATCCGCAGCGTTCAACAGGCGCTCGATTTGGGTCGGTCGCTAGGCGCCCCCATCGACGCTAGGTTCGTGGACGTTCTCCTCGAACAACTGCAGGCCACGCGACGAGGGTTGAAGCAGTCTACCAAGACCGTCGACGGCATCCGCGATCACCTGACCAACCCGGCCGAAGGAGAGCAGCAGGGAGTCCAAGTTGATGAAGTCGTGCAAGCGGCGCTCCGAGTGGCGGCGACGCTTAGCGAGGTGGACACACGCCTCTCAAAGTTTGCAGAGCGCCTGGCTGACGCCCAGACCAAGGCGGGGCAAATAGAATCCAAGACCCGAACTTACCTCCTCATCATGGCCATTGGCGCGGCCCTGTTCATCGCCTGGATGATGGCCGGCCAAATCGCTCTGTGGCGATGTGGCCGTGCTCGGCAAGTCTACGACGGACCAGCTGCGACGGCCGTAGGCGAGCCACCTTCGAACGCCGTTGTCAGTTCGCCCGCGCGGTGAACCGTTGAATTGCGGCCCCGAATGCACGTTGCCGCTCGCCTGGTGACGTCAGCAAGCGACGCGATCAACTCGGTGCAGTCGTCATAATCCCTATTGTCGGTAAAGTTTGCCGCGCTGGAGTACCGAATTCCCAAGGGTGTAGTTTACTTTCAGGGGAATTGTAAAGATGACGTTCCGCAGCGCTGCGATCCTCGCGATGGCACTGCTAGCGTCGGAAGACGTCGTCGCCCAGTCGCTGGCCGATGCGCAATATCAATACGTCCCTGCGCCCATTGAAACCGTTCCCGAAGCCACGGTGGACGAAAGCCCCGAGGCGCTTCGCTTAGAAAACCTGGCCCTCAAAGAGCAGCTTGGGCTGTTGAACTCTCAGCAACGAGCAACACAGCAGTCGCTCGATGAAGTGACGCAGCGGCTCGACGCATGGGAGTACTCGCACGGCGAGACCGCTGCCTCTCCCGACGTTCCCTACTCAGGCGTTGACTACCCATGTCCGCCTGAGACGATGTGCCCGCCCATGTCTTCATCGTTGCTCGATGGCCTTGGCACGCGCTACGACAATATCGAGCACTACCAGGACGGGATCGTCATCTGGCAGGCGCCCGACGACGCTAGGGTGCCTTTACTGATGAGGTTCAACCTCAACACCCAAGTCCGATATCTCAATACGACATCATCCGTCGACACTTTCACCGACCATCTGGGAGTTGTCCGCGAGGTCCAAAAGCGAAATGACATCACGGTGAATCGCACGATGTTCATCTTGGGCGGCTACATCTTCGACGAAAGGCTGCGTTACAGCAGCACCGTTTGGACTTCCGCCGGCGCCGCATCAATTGTCGTAGCGGGGAACATTGGCTGGCAATTCAATGAGGCCCTCACGCTCACTGGAGGTTACACGGGTGTTCCAGGCAGCCGATCACTCGTCAATACGTTCCCGTTTTGGACGGCGAACGATAGGAGCATGGCGGATAACTTCTTCCGGCCGGGCTTCACGCAGGGAGTCTGGGCGAATGGGGAGCCAGTCAAGGGGCTGAACTACTTGGCGTTCGTTGGCAACGGTCTCAATACTCTGAATATCTCGGCAAACAAGATCGATACGAACCTGATGTTTTCCGGGAGTGTTTGGTGGGAACCGCTGGGCGACTACGGGGGAACCGGCAAATCACGCAACATGTACGACGACTATTTCGCTTCGGAAAAGACTCGCATTCGGCTTGGAACTGGGTTTACCAGATCCCGGGAGGACCGTTTTTCAAATCTCGATCAATTGACCCCCGATAACACTTCGATGTACAACTCCGACGGCGTGCTCCTCTTCTCGACCGGAGCCTTTGCTCCGGGCGTGACCGTCGATCTGGCCACCTACGAAATGTGGGCGATCGATGGCGGCATAAAGCGAAATGGGCTTGCGATCAACGGGCAGTACTTTTTCCGCCGGGTCGATGATTTCATTGCTGATGGCCCGCTTCCCCTCGACTTCACATACGATCACGGCTTTGAATTGTCGGTGAGCTATTTCGTCACTCCCAAGAAGCTCTCTATGTATGGCCGTGGCTCCAGGGTCTTTGGACAATTTGGCGATTCGTGGGAGTACGCTGGAGGCGCCAAATGGTATCCCGTTCCAACCGAGCGAATGTGGATTTCCGCCGAGCTGATGCGCGTGGAGAAAGCTCCATATAGCGGAGCCTTTACTCCGTATACTTCAGGCCTGACTGGCTGGGTGCCGATGGTTCAGGCAATCCTGGCCTTTTGAAGGCGGCGGGATTCAATACGCGGGCAATCCTTCATCGCAAAACAATTGACATATTGTTTCAACCATTTCTGGGAAAGGCGGTCGAACGTCCTGAAGCGTGTAGTCGAGACCAAGCTTCTCCCACTTGAACCGTCCCAGCTGGTGGAAGGGTAACACATCGACGCGTTCGACGACTCCCAGGCCGGCGCCGACTTTCCACCGTTTGCGATCTTCGGAGCTCTCGCCGCATGACGAACCCCTATATGGCCTCGGCTGTCAAGAGAGCGCACGGATATTGTCCCGTTTACCTTGGCTTTTTTGACTCTCGTTAGGTGGAACGGGTGTCGTTGAGTTGATGCGGATCGACGTGGCGCATGGACTGCGCGTGCGATTCTCACTTGCGGTTGCGTCAGGCCAAGCGGCGTGACGCACTCAAACCCCTAAGCAGTTCCAACCTCCGCCGCCCGCTCATGGCAAGACTGCGATAGTTGCTCATCCAAACTAGTGCCGCACCCCAAGTGGCGAGAGCCTGCGGCTCCCGTCCTCGGACGATGCCGCGCCGGCAAGGATGGCTGGAACTTCGTCTTACAGACGGAGTTGTACTTCTGATCGGTCGGTCAATTCGGCAAGCCGTCGAATTTATCGGGCACACAAGCCACGTTGAACGAGATGGCGATCCGTTCCCTTCGGCCCGAATGGGGATGGACCCAATGCGTCAGCCAGCTTGGGAATACGGTGAGCACGCCCGCCCGAGGCGGTATCTGAACGGGGTACCCGAAGGGGTCGCCCGGCGTGTTGACTCCCCCCGCGGCCGACCGCGGGTCGAGGAGCTCCAGGCAACTGCTCAAGGGCAAGGCGCCATCGGGGTCGCCCGCATCGACGTAATACACCCCCGACCACGCCGACTCGGGATGGATGTGCGGCGCGTTGTAGTTGCCCGTTCGACAGACGCTCGCCCAGCCGACGACGCTGATCTTTCCACGAAACCGCTCCGGCTGAGCTGAGGCTTCAACGACTCGACGCACGCAATCCATGATCCAAGCGCCGAGCTGCTTCACCTCCGGCGCGTCCCAGTGAAACAAGTCGTTGCGGGACCGCCAGCCGCCGACATTGCTCCTTCCCTGGCTTGCGTAGGACTGGGCCGCTTCGATGATGACCTGGCGTAGTTTCGGATTAACGTCGCCGGCTTGATCGTAGGAAAACGTCCAGATCGGCGTCGCGAACTCATGACGCACGCCGTCTTCAAGTTGAGGTTCGAGCTGCTGACGCGACGGGCCGCTCTCCATTTGTTGTCTCACTCAATGGGCCATTCGCGCCGAGGAGATGGCCCGATTCGCCCCGCAGGCTAACAGGGAGCGCGAGATCCGTCAGACATTTCCGGTCTGAGTCAGACGTGGCCGCCGATAGTTTCGATCCGTCCCTGCAAGCGTTTGACGCGCGTGGCTAGATAGACCAACAAAGCGCCGATCACCAGCGCTCCGATGCCGATGAGCCACGAGATCGCGACGACGCCCGTATCCGTCCAAAACACAAACACGGCGCCGATAAGAACCATGACGGCGCCGATCGCCATCATGAGTCCACGCCCCTCCTCCGCAGGCGCCATTCGAAAAGCTGCCAGAAATAAGCTGCCCCCCTGCAGAGCCAACCAGACGCCAACCAGGACCAAGAAGAGCTTGGCGCTGATCCCCGTCCAGAACAAGAGGACAAGGCCAATAGCCAAGCTGACGATCGTCTGCATGAGCGGTGACGCTCGGTCGCCGCTACGGTACGCGCCGATGGCGCCAATAACGCCATCGATGAGAAAATACGCCCCCAACAGCTTAACGAAGATCCCGAGCGTTCGTTCGGGCCAAGCGAAAGCGCAAACAGCCAGGCCGAATGCCAACAAGCCGCGCAGCAGAATGGCCCACCAAATATCGCCCAGTTTGGCGTCCACACGTTGCTTGGCGGCCACGGCGGCTTCGGTTGCACGATCGCGTCTCTCTGGCATGCGATACTCCAATCTGTGGATCGCGCGACGTTTGGTTTTTTGGCTGGCTCAGTCAGCCATCCATGGGTCACGCTCCGCAGGAGCGTTTGGAGAATCTGCCGCGACCTGCCAAGTCTTTGGGATCTGACACATCGAGAAGACAGTCATCACGTCCGTCCGGAAGGAGGGCGCACCCACGGTTGCACGCGTGGATGCGCCCCACTCGGATGACTCGGACTAACAAAGAGTGAGGTTGAGGGCCAATCCGCCCGTACTTGTTTCTTTGTACTTGGTGCTCATATCACGACCCGTCTGTGCCATGGTGGCGATCGTGGTATCGAGATCGACACGGTGCCGCGAGGCGATCTCATTTGTCGCGATCATGAAGGCAATCCACGCTTTCACGGCGCCGAAGGCGCACCGCTCGATGCACGGCACCTGGACATACCCCGCGACGGGGTCGCAGGTCATTCCCAGATGGTGTTCGAGGGCCGATTCGGCGGCGTTCTCAAGCACCAGCGGCGAACTGTCCATCACTTGCGCGAGGAACGCGGCCGACATGGACGATGCCACGCCGATCTCCGCCTGACAGCCGCCCTCAGCCCCCGAAAGCGTGGCATTGTGCTTGCACAGATAACCGACCGCCGCCCCGGCAAGCAGCCCCTCACGGGCCTTCTCCTGCGGCAACTTGCGCTTGCTTTCCGTCAAAGCATAAAGAATCGCGGGCATGACGCCCGCGGAGCCGCCCGTGGGGGCCGTGATCACCAGGTGACCGCGAGCGTTCTCCTCCGAAGCCGCCAGTGCGCACGCTGAAACCAGGGCGATCGCACGGTCGCTTTCGTACTTCTCATCCATGGCCCGGGCATACACGGTGGACGCCTTCGAGTGCAACTTGATGGGACCGGGCAGCACGCCTTCTTTCACGGCAAGCCCCGATTTCACCGTCGCCAGCATGGCGCCGACGATCTTATCGAGGAACGCGTTGATCTGGTCCTCGGTTTTGCCTGATACGGCAACTTCGTTCGCCATGACGACCTGAGCGATTGACAGCTTGTTCTGCTCCGCGTGTTGGCGGAGTTCCTTCATCGTCGCGTAGGGATACTTGGGCTGGCCCTTCTTGGGCGGCTGGTAACCCTTCCATTCAATGAACCCGCCGCCGACCGAGTAGTATTCCAGTTCCTGGAGCACCTCGTCGCCCGCCACGAGTTTGCACGTCATGGTGTTCGGATGCGGAAAGTCGCCATCCACGGCGTCATAGATGACGTCGGCGAGCGAGAGATTGAACGTCTTGTCGCCTAGCTTCACAGGATAGGTCTGTTCTGGCTTGACGATCATCTCGTCCAGGAACAGCGGATCGACCGTGGCCGGCTCTTTGCCGACCAGGCCTGCCAGGGAGGCGCGCTCGGTGCCGTGCCCCTTCCCAGTGGCGCTGAGGCTGCCGTAGAGGTGAACCTTAAGTCCCGTGGCCTTCGCCAGCTCGGCAGCCGGAAGCTTCGTGCACCGTTGGTAGAAATCGTAAGTGATGCGCATCGGCCCGATCGTATGCGAACTCGAGGGGCCGGGACCGACTTTGTAAAACTCCTCCAGCACGGTCATCACCGGGCCTTTGGATTTTTTGACGACGTCCAGGTCGGGGGAAAGCGTGGTCCCTTGCTTTGGCGGCCCCGCTTCCGTCGCCGCCTGCTGGGCCCGCGCTTCGGGCGTCCAATTCGCGCCGGTCATGACCGCTGCCGCGCCGATGACGCCGTTGCGCATCAAGAACGAGCGCCGATCGACTCCGGAGGGAATCTCTGCCTCGGCAATCGTCGTCCGATCAAACAAGTCTTCGTTGGAAACGTTGGGCGTGCTCATGACTGTGGCTAGCTCCTATGCTGGCTTGGTAGAGGTGGTTGCCGAGTTTCTCGCATCACTCGAGCCGGAATCCGCTGCGCGCGGAACCCGCTATCGTCCGCCTTCCGAATACGCTTGGCCGTTGAGGGCGACAGCAGCGCCCCCAATCGTGGGCGCGCGAAAACCAAACACCGCAATGTCCGTGAACCGATTCTAGCGTCTCGAACCTGTAATCCAGCGTGTAAATCACGCTGGAACCGTCTTGCCGAAGTGAAATTCCCGTCGGCGTCCTTCGCTAAGAACTAGGAAGCGACCGCGACGGACCGACGCCCAAATTAGCAATCTCGCGTGAGTTGAGCGCCCTTTTGCGTCTGCTCGCGCATTGGGAAGGAAAGAACGATGATGATGTTAGGCCGCACCCTATCGCAGGTCCGCGGGCACAAAGCTTGGGATGAGGCTCTTGAGTCTAGGATACCAGCGCGGCGGCGTCAAATTGCCGCATATTTTCTCGGGAACCATGCTGTTTACCGGAGTTTGAAGGGCGTTCGAAGATGCCTGTTTTTGGTTCTTGAAGCGAGTCGCCACGACCCCAGGGTGTGCGGAGAACCGCAAGGGCCGAAGCCTAGGCCCAACAGTGAGTTGTATTGAGCCGCGTCCGCGTTTGTCTGGCTCCCGGGTTTAGCTTTGGATCGTTGCCCTGGTCCCCGTGCTAGCGGCATGACACGCATAACTCCTACAACCCAAGCATTTGGGATGGGCGTCATGATATCCATAAGCGTTGTCGATGTTCAAGCCGGAGCAATCCGACCCATGCCATGAATGGCTTGGCTGTTCGATGAAAACGCTGAGTCGCCAAGGAGGGCGCCATGCGCACCAATGTCTTCCGCTTTTTGCTTGTGGTTTCAGGCCTGCTGGGGGCCTCCCGATTGCTGCACGCGCAGTCGATGATGGGGCAAGACGTACCCGAGTTTCGGCCGCATGCCGAGTCGACCACGACGCTATCGGAACTCTCGCCCGCGATGCTGGACGAGGTGCTGCAAACGCAAGCTTCCGCGCCCATGCCGGGCGGCGGGACCGTTCCCTTCACAGAGTTCGACGAACTTGGCGACGTGCCGCGGATCGACATTCCCCCGATGAACGCGACGGCCAATAGCTTTAATTATTCCATTGGCGGTCCCGCCCCTGTTTTCGACAGCCCGACGTTTACCCACGTCCAGTCCGGCGCCGGTGAAGATCGCCCCGGCGCGTTTCGAAATACGCAGTACCGTTGGTACGGGTTTGTACGGCTCGACGGCATCTATGATTTCAACCCCATCAGAAGCACCGACAGCTTCGTGACGGCGACGATCCCCGTGCCCCAAACCGAGGGGCAAAACGCCGTCTTGACTCCGCGGTATACGCGCCTTGGTTTTGATACGTCGACGAATCTCAGTTTCAGCGATTGGGACGTCAACACCCGCATCGAGATGGACTTCTTCAACGGGAATACGTCCGGAGTTTTCGGATCATTTCCCATCCGGCTTCGTTTTGCGTGGATCGAATACGGCCCGCTGTTGATCGGGCAGGCGGCCTCGGTGTTCATGGACTACGACACGTTCCCGAATGTCCTCGACTATCAAGGCCCCAACGGCATGATTCTCATGCGGCAGCCCATTGCCCGAATCAAGCTGCCCATCTTGAGCGAAAACGACACCCTGAGCCTGGGCGTGGAGCAACCGTATTCGGACATTCAGTGGGAAGAGGGAGGAGTGTTTGTCGTCAATCCGAACACAGGAATTATCCCCGACGCGGATGACCCGACGGCCGATCGAAATGAACAGGATATGCCCGATTTTACTGGCAACGTCCGCCACGATGGCGATTTCGGTCACATCCAATTAGCAGGCATTGTGCGCCGCCTGGGATTTCGAGACGACGGCGCCACAGAGCATGAAGAAACTGGCTACGGAGCCAACTTGACCGGCATCTGGCATCCTTACGCCTGGCTCACTGGCGAAAGCCCGACGGGGAAGTGTGCGGGCCCGTGCGCGAAGAGTCGCTTCATTGGGCAGTATGCCGAAGGCCGCGGCATCAATCGCTACTTCCAAGATCCCAACGGACTGGGGCTTGATGCGGTTTTTACTCCCGCAACCGGGTTCCAGGTCATCGACTCCCGCGGTTGGTTTGTGGCGTATGAGCAGTGGTGGGCCAGCAATTGGGCGTCGGTCTTCAGCTATAGCGAGATGGATATCGATCTCCCGGCTGTGCTTCCCGCCGAGACTTATCAGGGCGGGCAATACGCAAGCGCTAACTTGATCTGGCTGCCCTTTGAGCGGATGGGCGTCGGCCTCGAATTCCTCTATGGCCAACGCCAAAACCAGGATGGCCAGACGGGTGAGGCGTACCGGATCCAGACGGCAGTTCAATACAGGTTCTGATCGCGGCCAACGGATTCCACGCTTAACGAGAATCTTCGCCGATCGGGCGGCGCGTCGTTGCGGCGCGCCGTCCGATCGTTCCATGTGCGTTGGAATCGACTCATCTGGATCGAAGCGATCTCAGTACTGCCTGGGTTCATGATGGGCTGGTTTTCCAGACCGCGTCCGAGTTGTCATGCCAGGGATCAAGGTTGCCGTCCGCGCACCGATAACCAGGCCCAGCGCCAGCGCGCCAAGCACGATGCTGGCCTGCAGCGCATTGCCGAGCGCTACTGCCATCGCCGTTGGGTCGCCTGCTTCCTTGAGATGCGCGATCTGAAAAGCCCCGCCCAGAGCACGATAGACCTGCAAACCAGGCATCATCGTGGCGGCGCCCGCAAAGGCAATGACGGCGAAGGGCGTCTTTGTCGCCCGGACGAGGAGTCCCGAAACGATGCCAATGCCAAGTCCGCCCAAGAATGTTGCTGCGTCCAAACGAGAGCCTGCTGCCAAGGCAACGTACCGCAGTCCGTGGCCGATCATGCCGCCGCCGGCGGCGATGGCAAGGTGCGGCCACGCCGTGTTGTATGCGGCCGCGAACCCGCAGGTGACGATCCCCGCGAGGATGAGATCCAACAAGAGAGTCACCCGACGGGCGTCATTCGCCGGTGCGGCTGTGGGAAAGTCGCCCAGAAGCAGCTCGATCCCAACCACCGCTCCCAGCGTTGCTGCCATGACGATGCTTATCGCGAGTGCAAGCCGGACAACGGCCATCGGCAGGTAATTATCAAAAACATCTAGCAGGCTGTTAATGAAATGCGGTCCGGGAACGAGCATCAGTGACGGCACGACCAGTGCGAGTCCGGGCGTTGCCGTCCAGCCCAACCGTATTGCCGCGCCCCCAAGAATTGAGCCGATCAAGGCTGCAACGAACGGCAAGGTCAGGAAGCTGAACTGGCGCCGCCCGAGTTCCAGTCGCGCAGCGAGCCCCAGTCCCGTCGCCACGCCGGCGACAATGGCGGCGCCGCGGTCGGCTCCCAGCAGCGCCGCCAGGCAGACCGCGGCTCCCGACAGCATGGGGACCACGATCCAGCGAGAATGCCGAGGGGCGTTCGTCTCACACTGCTTGAGCTTCGCGAGTGCTGCCGGGACGTCCAAGTGACCACGGCTGATCTGGGCGAGAGTGGAGTGAACGGCTGCCTGAACAGCCATGTTAATTCGAAATTCTCGCACAGGCACGAGCCGCGGCTCGGCCGAGCCGAGAGCAATGGCGATGCCGTTGTACGATACGGCAATATCGCAATCCTCGGCGGCCAGGGCTTGTGCGGTCGCCCTCAGTTCGCTGTGAATCGCCCGAGTCGATTCGTTGTGTTCAAGCAGCAAACGCCCCGCGCACGCCAGCAATTCAAGATGATCGCTCTTTTCCATGCTCACACCACGATTCCCAAACCGTCAGTATACGGCGACAAGGGGAACCGCCCAAGTTATCTCGTGCCGCGCGGGACGAACGCTTGGCCGCGTTCGCGGTCGCGTCGGCCCGTCTTCTTAAGGCAAATTCGCAGGCAGTAGTAGCCGAGCGCACTGCCCAAGGTAGAATGAGCCGCGTTGAACTTCTCCGCGCCTAAACTAAGGTTGATCGCTTAATCGGGGCAGGTACGATGGACCGCAAACACGAGAAGTACGATCGTCTACTGCTGCGGGCGAAAGAGCTCCCGCCCTTGCCGACTGCGGTGGCCCACCCGTGCGACGAGTCGTCGCTTACCGGTGCGGTGGATGCGGCCCGAATGGGTCTGATCGCCCCGCTGCTGGTGGGGCCGGCAGCCAAGATCACGGCGGTGGCGGAGAAATTCAAGGTTGACGTGTCCGGGCTCGAGATTGTTGACGCACCCCATAGCCAGGCCGCCGCCGCCCGAGCCGTTGAGCTCGTTCGGGAAGGTCGCGCCGAAGCGCTCATGAAGGGATCGTTGCATTCTGACGAGCTGATGGGCGAGGTGGTGAAGAGGGACACGGGACTTCGCACTGCTCGGCGCATCAGCCATTGTTTTGTGATGGACGCCCCCGAGTACGCCGAAGCGTTGATCATCACCGACGCGGCGGTCAACATCGCTCCGACGCTCGATGACAAAGTTCACATCGTACAGAACGCGATTGACCTAGCCCACGCCCTCGGATTAGCAGAGGTGCGGGTTGCTATTCTTTCGGCGATGGAGACGGTTAACTCCAAGGTTCCCTCGACGATCGAGGCGGCTGCCCTCTGCAAAATGGCTGATCGAGGACAAATCACGGGCGGAATCCTTGACGGCCCACTAGCTCTCGACAATGCCATTAGCGTCGAGGCCGCAAGCATTAAGGGCATTCGCTCGCCTGTGGCGGGTCGCGCCAACGTGCTTGTGGCGCCGGACCTTGAAGCAGGAAATATGCTGGCCAAGAGTCTTTCGTTCCTCGCCGGGGCGGACGCGGCCGGAATCGTCCTGGGCGCCCGCGTGCCGATTATTCTGACCAGCCGCGCCGACACCGTGACGACGCGTCTTGCCTCGTGCGCCGTGGCGTCGCTGGTCGCCCAGAGTCGTCGCGAGAATCCGTCCAAGGCGGTCATTTAGGTCCGCACTATGGCAAGCGCCATCGGAGTTCTCAACGCCGGCTCCTCCAGCATCAAGTTCTCGCTCTTCGTTACGCGCGAAGGGGAGTTGGACCTTACCCTGCGCGGCCAAATCGAAGGCGTTTACACGACCCCTCACTTTGTCGCCAGGAACCGCGATGGATCCATCGCAACCGAGAAAACTTGGCCCGAAGGGTCGACGCTGGGCCATGACGGCGCTCTCGACCACTTGGTCACGTTCTTGCGATCCGAGCTTGGCAATGCGCCGCTCAGCGGGGTCGGACATCGCGTCGTGCACGGCGGATTGGACTTTGCCCAGCCCGTAATCGTTGATGCACGCGTGGCGACCGCGCTTGAGAAACTTATCCCGCTCGCGCCGCTGCATCAGCCGCACAACCTTGCTCCGATCCGTCGGCTTCTCGAGCGCGCGCCGAATCTGCCGCAGGTGGCTTGTTTTGACACGGCGTTTCATCGAACAAATCCCGACGTGGCCCAGCGGTACGCCTTGCCCAAAGAGCTGCATGCCGCCGGCGTGCAACGCTACGGATTTCATGGCTTGTCCTACGAGTACATTGCCTCGGTGCTGCCGGAGTTCGATGCCCAGGCAGCGAGCGGCCGCACGGTCGTGCTGCACCTCGGCAACGGCGCGAGTATGTGCGCGATCGATTCCGGCCGCAGCATCACGAGCACGATGGGCTTCACGGCCGTCGAGGGCCTGCCCATGGGGACGCGCAGCGGCTCGCTCGACCCGGGCGTGCTCCTCTACCTTATGGAAGAGCGCGGCATGGATGCACGCGGCATCGAAAAACTTCTCTATACTCAATCCGGACTACTAGGCGTGTCAGAGAGTTCCAGCGATATGCGAACGCTCTTGGCCTCCAGCGATTCGCGGGCGCGGTTCGCGGTTGAACTCTTCTGTTATCGCATCCGCCGCGAGCTTGGATCGCTGGCAGCCGCGCTGGGCGGCTTGGACGCCATCGTGTTCACCGGAGGTATCGGCGAAAACTCATCCACGATTCGAGAACGCGTTTGCCGAGGCGCAGCATGGCTCGGCGTCGCACTCGACGCCAATGCCAATGCCGCAGGCGGACCCCGCATCAGCGCGCCCGACTCCCGCGTCGCGGCGTGGGTGATCCCCACCAATGAAGAACTGATGATTGCGCGTCACACGCGGCGTTTGCTGGATCGGACTTCAGGCGCCTAACGAGGGAAATGAACATGGCAGCCGTCTTATCGCCGCAGGCTCCTCAGACCGCGAACGATCCGTGGCGCGGGTTTGTGGAAGGTTGGTGGCAGAAGCACATCGACGTTCGCGACTTTATCCAAAAGAATTACACGCCCTACGACGGCGACGAGGGCTTTCTCGCCGGTCCGACGGAGCGCACCAGTCAGCTATGGGAGAAACTCTTGCCGATGCTCGCCGCGGAACGCGAGAAGGGCGTGCTCGCGGTCTCGCAAACCCCATCGGGAATTCTGGCGCACGCGCCGGGTTACATCGATAAGGAGGCGGAGATCGTCGTCGGTCTGCAAACCGATGCGCCGCTGAAGCGTGCGATCATGCCTCTCGGCGGTTGGCGGATGGTCGAGGTGAGCCTCAAAACATACGGCTTCGAACCCGATCCCGAGGTCGCAGAGATCTTCACCAAGTACCGCAAGACGCACAATGACGGGGTTTTCGACGCTTACACCCCCGACATTAAGAAGTGTCGCAGCTCGCACATCATCACCGGACTTCCAGACAACTACGGTCGCGGCCGCATCATTGGCGACTATCGCCGGGTGGCACTGTACGGCGTCGATTTCCTCATCCACGACCGGGAGCGCGATAAGGCCGAGCTCGACGACCGGCACTCCACGGAGGAGGTCATTCGGCTCCGCGAGGAGCTTGCCGAACAGATTCGCGCGCTTAAAGAGCTTAGGCAAATGGGCGTGACCTATGGATTCGACATCGGCAAGCCGGCGGCGAACGCACGCGAGGCGACGCAGTGGCTCTACTTCGGATACCTTGCCGGGATCAAGCAACAGAATGGGGCGGCGATGTCCGTGGGGCGCGCGACGACATTTCTGGACGTGTATTTCGAGCGCGACTTAAGCGAAGGGCGGCTTACCGAGAGCGACGCCCAGGAGATCATCGACGATTTCGTCATCAAACTCCGTCTCGTGCGGTTTTTGCGTGCGCCCGAGTACAACCGGCTGTTCTCCGGCGATCCGGTATGGGCCACGGACGTCGTCGGCGGTATGGGCGACGATGGCCGGACGCTGGTCACGAAATCCAACTATCGAATGCTCAACACGCTGTACACGCTCGGTCCCGCGCCGGAGCCGAACATCACGATCTTCTGGTCGACAAGGTTGCCGGCGCCTTTTAAGCGATTCGCCGCCAAAGTTTCCATCGATACGAGCGCCGTTCAATATGAGAACGACGATCTCATGCGCCCGAAATCGGGCGACGACTGCGCAATTGCCTGCTGCGTCTCGGCAATGCGACTCGGCAAGCAAATGCAGTTTTTCGGCGCGCGTGTGAACACCGTAAAGTGCTTTCTCTACGCTCTCAACGGCGGCCGCGACGAGATGACTGGCCAACAGGTGGGGCCGAAGCTCGCGCCCGTCACGGGCGAGCATCTGGATTACGACGAGGTTGTCGATCGCTACGAGCGGATGATGGATTGGCTTGCCAAGACGTATGTCAACGCGCTGAATGTCATCCACTACATGCACGACAAGTATTGCTACGAGTCAATCGAAATGGCTCTGCATGATCGCGATATTCTGCGGACCATGGGATTCGGAATTGCCGGGCTATCGCATGCGGCAGATAGCCTCTCGGCCATCAAGTACGCCAAGGTCAAGCCCATCCGCGATGAGACTGGTCTGATTGTCGACTTTGAGGTCGAAGGCGAGTTCCCTTGCTACGGCAATTGCGACGACCGGGCCGACAGCATTGCCATCTGGATCGCCTCGACGTTCATGAACATGGTGCGCAAGTACCCGACCTACCGCGGGGCCGTTCACACGCAATCGGTGCTGACGATTACCTCCAATGTGGTGTACGGCAAGCACACCGGGAACACGCCCGACGGCCGCCGCAAGGGCGAGGCGTTCGCCCCCGGCGCCAATCCTTCGAACGGTAAAGACAAGCACGGCGCCCTCGCCGCCGCGCTGTCCGTGGCGAAGCTGCCCTACGACGATTGCCTGGACGGCATCTCGCTGACGCTCAGCATCGTGCCCACGGCCTTGGGAACGGAGGAGGAACGCTACGAGCGCCTGGCGAACGGACTCGACGCGTATTTTGCTTCGCAAGGCTTTCACGTGAACATCAACGTGCTCAACAAGGAAACGCTGCTCGACGCGATGGAACATCCCGAGAAATACCCGCAGCTAACGATCCGCGTCTCCGGCTATGCGGTGAACTTCGTCAAGCTGACCAGGGAGCAACAGCAGGATGTCATCAACCGCACCTTTCATGGGTCGATGTGACCATGCCTTCCGTCGACTTGCCGAGCCACAGCCGGTACGACTTGTTCCTCGCCGAGGCGGCGTCCGCCAAGTCTGGCGCGGCGTACTACGACGTTCACGCAAGCGATGTTGAGCCGGTTTCGGAGCAGAGCGACGAGGAGTTGATCGGCTACGTGCACTCCGCTCAACTTGGCAGCACGGTGGACGGTCCAGGCCTGCGCTTCGTCGCCTTCCTGACAGGCTGCTTTCTGAGATGCCAGTATTGCCACAATCCCGACACCTGGCACAAGCGAAACGGCAAGCCATTCAGCGTCGCGCAGGCGATGCAGGTGATCGGCAAGCACGCCCAAGTGCTGAAGATCAGTAAAGGCGGCATTACGCTCTCCGGCGGCGAGCCGATCGTACAACATGAATTCGCGACGCGCATCTTTCGCCGTTGCAAGGAACTCGGCCTCCATACCTGCTGCGACACCTCAGGGCGACTCGGCGATCGATTGACCGACGAGCAGTTGATGGATATCGATCTCAATTTGCTCGACATCAAGTCAGGAAATCCGGAAATCTATGAGCGGGTGACGCGCCAGCCATTGCAACCCACGCTCGACTACGCGCGGCGCCTGTCAGCGCTCGGCCGGCCGATGTGGGTGCGTTTTGTGCTCGTCCCCGGCCTCACCGACGATTACGATAATGTCGAACGCGTCGCGGACATTTGTGCCGACCTCAAAAGCCTTGAGCGCGTGGAAATCCTACGATTCCATCAGCTCGGCCAACCAAAATGGGAAGCTCTTGGGCTCGCCTATCCGCTCACTGACGTTGAACCGCCATCGGCCGAGCTCACGGAGCGCGTCCGTGCCCAGTTCCGCAGCCGCGGCTTGACCGTCTACTGAGCGCCCCAACACGAAACGCTGAAAGGCGCGAAGGCATGGAATTCGTCAGAACGCTGCTTGAGCAGCAGCCCCTGGCGGCGCTCTTCCTGACGATCGCGCTCGGCTACCTCGTGGGCGAGATCAATATCAAGGGATTTTCTCTCGGCGTTGGAGCCGTATTGTTTGTCGCGCTCGCGTTTGGCTGGTTCGCTCCCAAGTCCGTTCCAGCGCCTATGGTAGGAACCTTGGGGCTCGCGCTGTTCCTTTATGCCGTTGGCATTCAATACGGCCATGAGTTCTTCCGCGGTTTGGCGAGCCCCGAAGGACGAAGGGCCAATCTCTTGGCGCTGATCGGCGTACTTCTCGCCGGAGTCGTGAGCCTCGCGCTGGTGCGCGGCGACGTCAAGCTGGGCTACGCACTTGGACTCTTCGCTGGAGCCGGAACGAGCACGCCGACGCTGCAGGCGGCCATCCAGACGCTTGGCAACGACGATCCCGCTGTTGGATACTCCGTTTCCTATCCATTGGGCGTCGCGGGGCCGATCCTTTTTCTTTACGTCGCGATGCTTGTCCTTAAGCCCACGATCGAAGTCCCCTCCGGCGCCGGACAGGAACTGCTGGAGATTGCGGTTCGTAGTCCTCATGCCATCGGCAAAAGGCTTGGTGCGGTCGCGGCGACGTTGCCAGAAGGCGTCCAAGTTGTCGCCGTGCGCAAGGGCGGCCGGAACAAGCCCGCTTCCCCGGAGCTCATCCTCGACGAAGGCGACGTCGTATTGACCGTCGGTTCCAGCAAGGAATCGATGCATAAGGCGCAGCTGCTTCTCGGCGAAGGGGCGGCAGGCAGCATCACCAGCGATCGCCGAGATTTGGATTATCTTCGCGTCTTCGTGTCGAGAGCCGCGCTTGTCGGCAAGTCGCTTGGCGAACTCGCACTGCCGGACGAGATTCCTTACTTGGCGGTGCACGTTCGTCGCGGCGACGCCGACTTGCTCGCCCACCCAGATCTCGTCTTAGAGTTCGGCGACCGGATCGGACTCCTGTCTGACCGCGCAAACTTTCCCGCGGTCCGCAAGTTCTTCGGCGATTCGATCAAGGGCACTGCGGAATTCAGCTACATTTCCATCGGCGTGGGAATGGCGATCGGCCTGTTGGTGGGCACACTCTACCTGCCGATTCCCGGAGTTGGGAACCTCTCCATCGGCCTGGCCGGCGTACTCGTCGTGGCGCTCGTTCTGGGCAAGTTGCGCCGCACCGCTGGCATGAATTGGGCCATTCCATTGTCTGCGATCGTGGTCCTGCGCAATTTAGGCCTCACGCTTTTTTTGGCGCAGGTTGGCATGGCCTCCGGGCCGAAGTTTGCCGAAACGGTCGCCGAGTCGGGATTTCTCTTTCTAGCCTACGGCGCCCTCGTCGTCTGCGCACTAGTCATTCCCATACTCGTCCTGGGTCTCTTCTTGTTCCGCCTTCCGTTTGATCTGGTCGCGGGAATCGTCGCCGGCGCCTGCGGGAACCCCGCGATTCTTGCCTATTCCAACAAACTGACTCCCACGGAGCGTCCCGACATCGCGTATGCCACGATCTTCCCCGGCATGACGATCATAAAAATCTTATTCGTGGACATCGCTCCAGCCTTTTATGGCAATTAACTTCACACTCGCATTGTTCGGGAATTGATGCGTCCGGGCTGATGAGTACGCCTGCGGGCGTGAGTGGATTCGGCGATCCCAACATGTTCGAATAACGAAACGTTCTGAGGCGGCGACTAGTCGCGGCATGTCCGCAGACATCGGAAGATCTCGCTATGCAAACACTACCCGATGGCAATCAACTCTCGGCCGAGGAAGCGTTGCGTCAATTGGTGGCGGGAAATGAAAGGTTTCTTCGCGGCGAAGCTCGCAGGACCGCCTTTCGGAGAGAAACGCTCTCGGAGCTCGCTCAAGCCCAGCGACCCTACGCGACCATCCTCGGTTGCAGCGATTCGCGAGTGCCTCCCGAGTGGGTTTTCGATGCCGGCCTCGGCGAACTGTTTGTGGTGCGCGTGGCCGGCAACGTTCTCTCGCCGGAGGTTGCCGGGAGCCTCCAGTACGCGGGCTCGTATTTGCAAACGCCATTGTTCGTGGTGCTTGGCCATGAGGGATGCGGGGCGATCGGCGCCGCGTTGGCGACCAAGTTGGCCGGCGAGCATTTTCGCTCGCGTGTTCAACTGTTGCTGGATAGCATTCTCCCCGCCCTTCCCGATCTCGATTCACAACTTTCTCCGCAAGAGCTGTTGTCGCGCGCCGTCGAAAGCAACGTGCGTTGGACGGTTCGCCAGATTCTGGATTCGCCGGAAGGCCAGGCGCGGCTGGACGAAGGTCGCGTGAAAATCGTCGGCGCGATCTATGAAATCGAAACCGGCTGCGTGAGATTCCTTTCCCCGGACGAACCGACATGACACTTTGGCCCCTCCGAAATTCATTCGGCCTCCTGGACATCGGCAAACGGCTGGCCGTGATACTGCTCGCGGTAACGGCGTACTATCTGGCCGCCGGCTGGGTGATCCAATCGTTTCAGCTTCGGGTGTTCCACCGGGGAAGTGCGGGGAGTTTGATGAACACGCTCCTCTTGGGCCTGCTGCTGAGCTTTCGCAACCAAGCCGCCTATGCTCGCTGGTGGGAGGCTCGCGGGCTGTGGGGAAAGCTGACCAACGATTGCCGAAACCTCGCCGCCAAATGTGCCGCATTCGTGCCAGCCGACGTACTGGCACACTCGCGCATCGCCGACATTCTTATTGGCTTTCCTGAGGCCTTGAACCGGCGCCTGCGCAATGAGTCGTTCCGGTTACAGGACTTGCCGGCGTTCGAGCATGAACGTGCGAACCCGCCTCACCTGCCCCTGGACCTGGCGCAACGACTGTTCGCCGTGATCGCGGGTTGGAAACGCGACGGCCACGTGGATCAGGGTGAACTCTGGATTCTCGATGTCCACGCGCGCGGGTTGCTCGACGTCTGCGGCGGGTGCGAGAAGATCCGCCACACGCCCTTGTCGCCCTCCTACAGGGTCTTGCTGCGGGCGGGCTTGTTCTTAAATGTGTTGGCCGCGCCGTGGCTCATCGTGCCAGAGGACGGCGCCTGGAGCTTGCCGGTGGTTCTTCTGGTGTGCTTCTTTCTCTTTGGCCTCGAGTTGATCGATACCATCGTCGAAGAGCCCTTCGGCAGAGATCGCGATGACCTGGACCTCGATCGCTACTGCCGCACCATTCGTGAGGGCGTGGAGGCAAGCCTGCATGGCGCTCGGGAACACTCTGAGTCGATGATGACACGCCCTGTGCGAACGAACCCAAATGAGGAGCGAGAACGCTGACGTTGTCGCACCCGAAGTAGGCGAGTTCCATGCCCGACACGGAGACTCGCCGGCCGGGCCATCACCTCTCCTGCATCTTGGAGCAACGCGGTTCATCCAGACGGTTTACTGACCGCGAGCGGTCGATTCCGGAAAGAGCCGCGGATCGACGTGATG
>CAYSFP010000096.1:0-23250 GCA_964430075.1 uncultured Planctomycetaceae bacterium
TCAGGCGCCACGACGCCCTGCCAGGCGCTGCACGTTTCGGGCGCCATTCACATTTTCCCCAGCGCCACGGCTTCCGCGGGGGTGAAGGGAACACGGCAGGTGTTCTCGTCGCGTTCTGCCAGCAGCATAGTTCGGGCGTCGGAAAAGTTGTCGACGACATGGGCGGGGATCACGTCGCGGCCCAACCGGCGGTAGGCGACCAGGCGGCGGAGCCCGGACACAAGCGCCAGTTCGGCCGTCACCACGACTGCATTCTGCAAGCCCACGGCCTCAATGCTCTGACATAAATTGGACACGTCGCCGGCGTCTTTCCGGGCCCGTACTCCGATGACGATCTTGTCCACGTCCACGTCGCGCACGTTCATACTGCCCCCTAGAAAGTTGAATTGAAGATGCCCTTTGAATTTTTTTTCACATCCGCATTGCCACAGCTTAATTCCCTGCCAACACTTGACGTTGTAAATCGCGGCGAGTGGTATCCAGCCCCCGAGCGTTAGCCGTCACATCCGGCCCGCCCCAAACCGCGTCTCTCCCGATTGAGGGAGGGGGTAAGGGGGAGGGAGTCTGCGCAGCCACGATGGCGAGCACGAATCCACGGACGGTTGACGGCCGTGGTCGTCGTCGTGGTTGAGGCCCATGTCTGCGGGACATGGGACAGCGAGCCGGGTCGTCGTCGTAGTTACAACAGCGAGCCGCGCCTCACCGTCCGTGGGCCGAGGCGCTCGCCATCCGTGGCTCGCTTAATGGGGTATCGCGGGTGCGCGAGGGCGGCGCGCCGGCGAAAGTCAAAGCGGACCCGGGTCCGGTCTGACTTTTCAGAGTTTCCGAGCAACTACACTTTGGGTATGGGATCGATTCGTTCGGGCGACGTGATTGCGTTCTCCGGCAAGGATTTTCTATCGGCGGTGATTCAGGTCGGGACGTTCTCGCTTCCCCGCCGCGGGTTGAGCCATTGCGGGATTGTGTCCGAAATCCACGGCGAGCCCGTGGTGTACGAAAGCACGTCCTTCGGCCGGCCCGCGTGTTATCGGCAGGGTCAGCAAGTGTCCGGCGTCCAGGCGCATCGTCTGGACGACATGCTCGAATTCGTGGGCGATCAGGACGTTTGGCACTACCCCCTCCGTCGCGCGCTGTACCCGCACGAAGCCGACCGCTTGGCATGGGCGTTGGATTCGCTGCTGGGGCGGCCTTACGACTTGCCGTCCGCGGTGCGCAGCGGCGGGTTGGTGTTCAACGTGCTGCAATCGGTGCTGCGCCGCGAGGATTTGTCAGCGATCTTTTGCTCCGAACTGGTGTGCAGCAGCTTGGTGGACTGCGGGGTTTTTCTCACACGCTCGGCGAGTAGGTGGAGCCCCAACAAACTTATTCGCGCCCTGCTCCGGCAAGGCGTAGTAGCCGAACCCCGGCGGTTGAAATGATCGCAGTAATCGATTTGACCGGGAATGGCGCTTGACCGAATCGACAACGACGGCGATTACACTCCAAGTAATTGCGGCTGGGCGGCTCCTAAACAACAGTGGGCGAATCAACGGAGAAACATATCAACATGAGCACCCCCCGATTAGCACTTTCTGCGGCGGACAAATCTGGCATCGCGAAATCTCTGATCGCGGCGGCAATCTTGATCGCCCTGTACGCTTGCGGGGCCCGCGCCCGCGGGGCCGATATCGTGGCCGCTAGTTGCCGCGTTGGCGTTGACCGCCGGGTGTGTCACGAAACGTATTGCCGACAAGAGACGTTTTGGGGGAGTGGTACGCTCATTGCGCCCGGTCGGGTGCTGACGTGCAACCATGTGTTGGTTCAACCGCAGCGTTCGCGGGTGTTTGTGGTGTTCGCTGGCCAGGAATTTGACGCGCGGGTGATCAAGCGTGATCCCCGAGCTGATCTCGCGTTGCTTGCCGTGCCCGATCCCTTGCAAATCCCTGCGCCGGGTCGTGACGGACTGCAAACCGTCGCGCCCACGGAATGGAACAATTATTTCGAGGATGCCGCGCCGTTCGTGTTTTGCGGGTTCGGCCCCGGCGCGTTCCGGCGCGTCGAAGCCAAATTTGTGGCGTGGACGCCGCTCGTAGACGGCAAGCGTTCGTTTTTTTTGTCCCGCGGTTGTCGCCGCGGCGATTCCGGCGGCGGGGTGTTTGATTCCCGCGGCCAGTTGGTCGGCGTGTTGTGGGCGTGCGAGGGGCTGGATACGGATAGCGCGACCGATGATCGTGCGTTGGCAATCGGGGGCGAGCCACTTGTAGATTTTTTGTGGGGCGATAAGTGATCCGGTTGTTGTGCGCGCTGTCCGCGTTGTGCGTCCCCGCGGCGTCCCGCGCGGACCACCCCTACGACGCGGTGTGCCGGGTGGTGGTGCAGAAAACGCCCCGTCGTCCCGTCGGCGGGTCGGGCGTGCTGATCGGCGTGAGCGGCGGGAAGGCGTTGATCCTCACCGCGGCGCATGTCGCGATCGAGCCCGGTTTGCCGGCCTCGTGTGATTGGGCGGGCCAAGTGACGCGCGGGCGCGTGCTGCGGGTGGCCCCGGATACCGATGCGGCGTTGCTCCTTGTGGCTCGGCCGGATGGCGTGTATGCGGTGTCGGTGGCAATGCCGTCGAAACAAACAGGCCCATTTGTGTGCGCGGGCTATCCCGGTTACGACCGTGGCACGCTGCGAATTCAGACCGGCGAGTATGCTGGCCTGAACCGGGGCACGTTGACGGTGACGTGTCGCCCAGAGCCGGGAATGAGCGGCGGCGCTGTGTTTGACCGGCACGGCCGGGTCGTCGGCGCCGTGAGCGCTTACGACGTGTGGCAAAATTTGGGCTACGCAGGTTCGGGCCCCGCGATGCTTGATCTGGTAGACGACTACTTGAAAGGTGCGAAATGATTGGCCGAGATATTGAGGCTTATGCGGCGTCGTTCGCCGCCCGGGTGCTGTTGGTTGTGGCGCTAGTCGCGTTGGCCGTGGGCATGGGGATTGGCTACGCCGCCGGCGAAGAAATCGAATACCCCATTCAAACCGTGGCGTCCAGTGAACCCGATACGGACAGCGCCGAGGCGGGCGTGTTATTCAAGCGGGGCGGGAAGCGCGGGCAATCACCCGAGGAACGCACCGAGCCCTACGATCCCGAAACCGCGCCGCAATTCGAGGTCATCCCGCCAAGTACCCCCGGGGACTCTCCGCCGCCCGCCGCGGCCCCCGAGCCCCAAGGCGCGGCGTTGACGCCGGAACAAAAGGTCGCCCTTAAAGGGTTGTTCGTCCAGGCAATTACCCTGGTCGTCGGCGCGATGCTCGGCAGCGGCGCCGCGTCGCCATTTATGAAGATGATCCTCGAAAAGTTGCTCGGCGCTTTGGGCGGCGCGGCGGCAACTCCGCCCGGCACGACTCCCGCCCGCGTGCGGAAACGGGCGGCAAAAACGGTTGCGGCGTAGCAATTGGATATCGCGATTACAGTTGTGGGTAGGAGGGCATCGCCTTGACTTGGGAAGTAGCCACGGCCTTGATTGCGATTAGCGCCCCGATTACGGCGGCGATTTTTAGCCGGCGGCCGAGTAATTCCGGCGTCGCTTTGCGGGATTTTCAGCGGCTTGAACGGGCGATCAACAAACGGCTGGATGATTTGCGCGATGATCTCCGGGATTTGCGGAAGTTTATCAACGACAGGTTTTGACGCGGCCTTCACCGAAGTTTCTGCGGCGCGCCCTTGTCCCGTATGCCGCCGTGTCAAATGGTGCTGTTTGCACAACAGCGGCGAGTACGTGTTGTGCCAGCGAGTGGAATCGGCGTTTCGGTACGGGGATGCTGGCTGGCGCCATGACCTGCTGCGGCCGCTCCCGCCGGTTCCGCGGGCATGCAAGCCGCCGAAGTTGCCGCCCGTCGACGTGACGCGCCGCGTGCTGCGGTTCGTCGCCGATTTGGATTTGTTTCGCGCGACCGTACTTTCACGACACTTAGGCGTGACGGCCGCGAGCCTCGCGCGGCTCGATCTCGGGTGGAACGAATCGGCCGAATGCTACACGTTCCCGATGCGGAGCGCCGCGGGGGAGTATGTCGGCGTGCGCTACAGGTTCCCTGACGGCAGCAAGCGATCGCTCAAGGGTGGCAGCGAAGGGCTGTTCATTCCCGCGGCGACGCTCGGCGGGCGGACGCTGTTCGTGGCAGAGGGGCCCACGGACGCAGCGGCGTTGCTCGATTGCGGATTACACGCGATCGGGCGGCCTAACTGCGTCGGCGGGAATGATGAGATCGCCAAGATTGCGGCGCGGTTTCGGCCGCAGGTGATCGTGGTTGTGTGCGACCGCGATGGCGCGGGCGTGCAGGGTGGGACACGTCTGCGCGATAAGCTCGCGTTCCCCGGCGGCCCGGCGCTGCGGATGATTCAGCCAGCGGCGGCCAAAGACGCCCGCGCGTGTGTGCAAAGCGGAGCCGACCGGGCGAGTATCATGGATGTTTTGGAACGAAATCAAGCGAATCCATATTGGAGCCCCCTGCCTTGATCAACACAAACGTGTATGCCCCGTGCGTTGGGCCGTCCGCCGCGTATGACGCCAATTTCAATCCCACGCTCCGCGGTGTGTATGTCAACGCCCCGGGGACGCTGATCATCAAAGATATCTACGGCGTGGCGGCCACGTTCAAGTTTGCGGCGCAGCCTGCCGTGGCGTCCGGTGAAGCCGCCGCGGCCAACGTCACGAGTTTCCCCGCGTTGATCGAATTGCAGATCGCCCAAATTGTCGGCAACGGTGCGGGCGCCGCGGGCAACGGTACAACGGGCACGAATATCGCGTTGGCCGACATTGTGACGCTGGCGTGATTTTGCCGCGGACCGCGTATTTGACCCTCTGTATCACCCCCGTATTGAGGCCATCATGGCACTTGAGTTAGGCGCGGCGGAATCCGCCGCGATCGAGTCCGCACCCGCACAAACGCCCGTCGTCGAGTCGGCCGAACAGAATGGCACGGCCGCAGTCGAATCGCCATCACCGGCGGCCGGCGTTCCCCCCACCCCCGATCCGCAGGCCGAAGTCGCCGCGTTGTCGGCGGAATTCGGCGTCGATTTGTCCACGTTTCCCGACGCGGCGAGCGCCCGCGCCGCGTTGCGCTGGCAAGCCGAACAAGCCGCGAATGCCGGCCTGGACGCAGTAATGCAATTCCGACAGCCGGCGCAGGTTGGCGGTCCGGTCAGCCAAGCGCCGGACCAGCCGCCGTTGGGCGCGGCCCCGCCGGTCGCGCCCACGGCGGCGCAGCCGGTGGATTTGGCCG
The DNA here is from genome assembly GCA_964430075.1 of uncultured Planctomycetaceae bacterium. Lineage (GTDB taxonomy): Bacteria > Planctomycetota > Planctomycetia > Pirellulales > Lacipirellulaceae > Lacipirellula. The sequence continues at coordinate 5,245 of CAYSFP010000096.1, forward strand.
CCCTCGGTTTGGATGAAGCCGAGCCGGCGGCTAAGGCGATCCGCGCCCTCGAACAGCAATTGGCCAACGGTGGCACCACGGCCGCGGCGCTCGCCGCACGGCTTGACGCGATGGAAGCTCAGACGCGGGCGGCGGCGCACCGGGATTTGCAGACCCAGGCGGCTTCCTACGTCGATTCCCTGCAATCGCCTCGCTATGGCACGAGCAAGTCTCGCACCGCCGCGCAGCGGACGGCCGCGGCTCAGTTGTTCGACGTGGCCGACGCGATTCTGTACGGCGACGTGCAGCATGGTCGGCCCGTGCCCACGGTGCAGAATCGGCTCGCCCGGGCCCACCTGATTCTGGAATCGGGACAGGCGCCCTCGGCGCCGGCGGTCACGGCCCCGGCTCCGTTGCCGCAGACCGCGAGCCCCGCCGCGTCCCCGCCTGGCGGCGGCGTCGAGGGCGTGCGGATGAACGAGCGGTGGGCGGACAACCCGAGGATGCTCGCGGCGCTCGGCGTTGGCTGATTTTTGTCTCGACCAAAGCTTCTTGGACGCGGCCCCTGAAAAGGCCGCGTTTTTTTTTCGCATTGGTGTGGACATTGCTGGACGGACAATCAGTGTTGAGGTGTTCACTGAGTTTTCACACGCATAAGGTTTGCCGCCGTGGCCAAGTTGTCCTCGTTGCACGACTTCGTTCAGAACACGCTCGCGACGTATGAGCGGAATAAGTATGACTCGGTGGGTATTGCGCAGCTTTACCCCGAGCTTGAGGTGGTCAAGCAATTCGTGACGGGCAAGAAGGCCCTGCGCGACATGAGCGACCGCATCAAGACGGCGCTCGAAATCGGCGCGCCGTCGAGCTACGAGCACAGTTACACGAACCACCCCGCCCAAACGAGCGCGCCCAAGTTGACGCGGTGGATCGAGACGCCGATGGTCAAGGTCCGCACGAAGATGACCTATTCGAACGACGAAAAGGAATTGCAGGGCGCGAGCGAGACGAAGCTGATCGACGTTGTGCAGCAGCGGATGGTGAAGTTTCAGCGCGACTATTGGGAGGGCTTGGAGCACGATTTCTTGTCGGCGCCGTCCGGCCCCGACCAGCACCCCGACCAGCTTCGCGGCCTCAAGTATTGGGTGACGGCCAAGAGCGGCCAGACCAGCGGCGTTGACATGAATGGCGGTGACGACCCGGCGGGCTTCTCCGCAGGCGCGGGCGGCTTGACGAAGGCGCAGGAACCGCGTTGGCCGAACGCGACTGGCGTGTTCGCCAAGGTGACGCAGGACGATTACTTCGACAAGATCGACCGTTTCCTGAACGACGTGTACATGCAGGCCATCGTGCCGCATCCGAGCGTGGCGCCCGAGGTTCCCAGCCGCGTGATTTACGTGCAAGAGCCCGTGAAGCGCGCTGTCGGCCGTGTGCTGACGGCGAGCAATGAGGATGTGGGCGTCGATTTGGGCGTGTACAAGGACGCGAATGTGTACCGCTCGATGCCGGTCACGATCTGGCACGCGCTCAGCAAGCCAGGTTCGCCGGTGAAGTCGTTCGGGCAGTCGGGCGTCGGTGTTTCGATGCTGGTCGATTGGAACGCGTTCATGTATCAATTGATCACCGGCTACGATCGCAAGCGCACGGGCCCGCATGAACTGCCCGACATTCCGGGTCAGTACGTGCTTTATGAAGAGAGCTGGATGGCGCTCCACTGTGTGCGGCGCGACCGAAATCTGCGCTTGCAGACGAGCACGGCGGAATTGATCCCGGCTTGAGCTTGAGTGAGTGACGACGCGGGGCGTGGGCCCCGCGGGTTTGTTGTCAGAAAAACGCCCCTGAATTCCTTGCTGAGTTGAGATAACCTCATGTCGAACGTCCCTCTGTATCCCCGTGCGGCTGGCAGCGTGGCCCCGGGTCTGGTCGCCGAAATCTGGGGCCAGAGTGTTCAGGCGTATGTGTCGAACGATCCCGCGTTCGGCGTGCGAACGAAGCTGCGGCCCGCAGAGTTTTCCCCGTTGCCGCTCACCGGCACCACGTCCGCGACGCACGCGCAGGGCTGGACGGCGCAGGATGCCGTGCAAACCAATGGCACGTATGCCGTGACTGACGCCGCGCAGCCCAAAGGCCAGCTTGCGGTGGCGAACGGGGCGACCGACGCCGATTCGGGTTGTGAGTTTGGCGGTTCGGTGTTGGCCCATGCGACGCCGAAGCACGCTTCGGCCCCCTCCAACCGTTTCAATTTTCAAGCCTTCGTCGATCCGGTGGCCGTCAATGGGCAAGTGCTCGCGGGCATGACGAGCGCTGGCGCGGCGACGCCGGTGTGCGGCGCCAACGACGCCGTTGCGGATCATGGCTTCATCGGGTTTCAGGTCAATGAAGCGGGCCACTTGAATTTTCTCACGAAGAGCGCGACCAGCGGTACGGCGGGCTCGGTTCAGGTGTTGGCCGCCGGCGCTTGGACGCCGCTCGATCCGCACGTCCTGGCGTTCGCAGTCGACAAGACGGGGAAAGTGACGATCTCCGTCGATAACGTGCTGTATAGCGCGAAGGCGGCCCAAGTGAATCCGGCGTCGATCCCGACCGGCACGCTGCGGCCGGTGCTGGCTTGTACGTCCAGCGGCTCCACCGCGGCCAGCATGCGAGTCGGCGACGTGGATATTTTCTCGGAATACGCGTCTTGATTGTGGTGTTGTTGTCTGGGCGGCTCGTCGCCGCGGCCCCTGCCCTGTGTGGGGCAGGGGTTTTTTTATAGGTGGCGCATGGCAAGCCTAGCTCTTAGCACAGACGAAATCTTGCGCGCCGTCGCGTTGGTTGCAGGGCTTGATCGCGACCCCGGGGAGTGGGACGCGCAGACGCAGACCGACGTGCGGCAAATGATCCGCTCGGGCATGCGGGAGTTTTATCACCCGATTGACCCCGCCTCGGGCATGGCCCACGCGTGGCGGTTTCTGGAGCGGCCCTTTGTGCACGCCGCGCCCAGCGATGACGGCTATTCAACGGGCACCGTGACCGTCGCCGGCGGGACTGTAACGCTGGCCGGCGGCACCTGGCCGACTTGGGCCGAGGATGGAATCCTCTCGGTCGACGGCCAGCAAGTTTACGTGACGGATCGCACCAGCGACACGGTGCTGGCGATCAACCACGCCGGGCTCGCGGCAGCGGGCGGCTCGCCATTCACGATCTTCCGCTGGCGCGTTGCGTTGCCGAGTGATTTTGGCGAGTTCATCGGCGGCGTGGTGTACTCGCGCGGCATGAACCGCGGCCGGCCGCTGCCGGGCGTCGTCGATTCGACAATTCGGTTGCGGTATGCGACGAATTTTGGTCGTGGGGAAACGCGGATGTACGCGGTCCAAGCCGGGGGCGGAACGGATGCCGCGCCTTGGTTTATCGAATGGTGGCCGACGATGGATGCTGAGTCGGTGATTGCCGGGACGTATCGCGCCCTGCCGGCGGATTTGCTCGACGACGACAATCTGTTGACCGACGCCGCGGCGGAACAGATTGGGCCGATGCATTCCGGGACGCTGCTGGCGGCGATCCTCGCTCAGACCGAGGCATTCTATAACGATCGGCCGGGCGTGCATACGCAGCGGTTTCAGTCGTTGTTGGCCGCCAGTATCAAGCATGACCGGGCGACGGCGGGGCCGACGTTCGCCGATGTGCCTGACGGCGTGAATCTGCGGAGGTTGTCGTTGTTCAAGCATGTTCCGGACTATGGCCCGCAAACCACCTAATCCCCATGACACTGCGTCGGAAGTGATTACGATTGACCTGTGTAACCGTTCACTAGTGAGTAAGAGATTTCGCCCATGAGCGCCGCATCCCTGAATTACCAAATCCAAGAAATGCTTCGCGGCGGGTTCGCCGATATCCCCGACCCCGGCGCGGATGGGACGATCCCATTTACGAACCGGGGGTTCGGTATCTGCGAAGTGGTGACAGCCACGGCCGAAGGACGCACGTTGGAAGATGCGAGCAATCTCGCGGTTGGCAGTGAGCTGCTGGTGGTCCTCAAGACGGCCGGCGGCGATCTCACGATCACTTTCGATGCTGGGACCGAGGCGATCACGACGGCCGGGGACGTGCGGCGGTTTGTGGTCGTGGCGAGCGGCGATGATCGGGTGTGGGCGATCGATATGGCGGCCTCGTCGAATGTCGTGACGGCCGCGGCGCCGTCAGCGGCCGCGGGAACCGTGGCGGTGTCGGCGGGCGAGGATAAGTCGATTGAGGATGCCACGCCCGCTGATCTCAGCACCGTGGAAATCGATACCGGGGACGCCGGGTCCGACGCAGCAATTGTTGCATTGTTCAACGCGCTGAAAGGATTCGGGCTGGTCACCGGTACGTGGACAGCCGCTGATTGATTTTCCGTCACCTTGAAATTTGAGATAGGGCGGCTCGGGATTTCAACCTGGGCCGTTTTTGTTTATGGCCGTGCGCAAGCCGTTGGTGATCGTGGCTGGGCAAATCCAGCAGCTTCAATCAGGCGATACGCTGGATGCCGCCAGCCCCGAGGTCGTTCTGCTCAAGAATGTGAGCGGCGGTACAGTAACGGTTGGCCAACCGGTGATTGCTCTGCCGGGCGATGAGTGCGATTTGGCGAAGGCGGACGACTTGGCCACGTCTAGCGTGATCGGGCTCGTGTTTGACGCCTCAATCGTAGATGACGCGACCGGGGGCGTGTTGACGGATGGCGTACTCACCGCGTCGACGGACGCCTGGGACGTGGTGACGGGCGACACTGGCGGGTTGACGCCTGGCGCGCGGTATTACGTTTCGGCTGCCACGGCCGGCCTGTTAGCAGACGCCGCGCCCACGAGCGATGGTGAGGTGGTGGCGTGCATCGGAAAGGCGATCTCGGCAACTAAGATGCGCATAGGCGTGGAAAATACTGTGCTTCTGTGAGAGTAGCGAATGGCGACGCGCGACCCGCTCGTATGCATCAACGGCCAGATTCAAAATCTGTCGGCCGGCGATTCGCTCGACCCCGGCGCAATGCCCTTACCCGACGGCTTCCGCAGCGGGTTCATCTGGACGCGTAATGCGTCGGACACCACGAACGACGTGGATGTGACCGCCGGCTCGGTGCGGTCAGACGACAACACCGAAGATATTATCCTGGGGTCGGGTTTGACGAAACGCCTGGATGCCACCTGGGCTGTCGGGAACAACGCCGGGGGGCTGGACACCGGCAGCCGAGCCAACACGACGTGGTACTACATCTGGGCGATCAAGCGAACGGACACGGGCGTTGTCGACGTGTTGCTATCAACGTCGAATTCATCACCCACGATGCCCACGGATTACGACAAGAAAGCTTTGGTGGGGGCGATTCGGACGCAGTCCACTGTTTTGTCGCGCCCGCGAGTAATACAAACTGCGTCCGGGCTGTACGTCGCGAATGAAAGCCCCGGCTCAGATGACGCGTTGGACGTTAATACGGGCGCGCTCGGGACGAGCCGGGCTGACTTCACTTTGCGAAGTGTTCCGCCCCTCGGCGTCGAGGTTTTGTTTAACGCTCGCGTTGTCGCGTCCCGCGGATCGGCATCCACAGGCGTTGTTATCACACACCCTGGCTTGCCGGACCTCGAACCGACCGCCATTGGCGTACCGCTATATGACGCCGGCGCAGATACCGGTATATCGAAATCAACCCCTGCTGTCTACGTCGCGAATGGGTCGGCCCAAATATCCGCACGATCAACCGGGTCGGACACAACGTTTCGGGTCCAAGCGGTCGGTTATTGGTGGCCCTTCGTATCCGCCGGCGTAAACCCGACCGGACGTAACATCAACTGGCGAGGTGCGTATAGCGGTGCGACGGCCTACAAAGTCAACGACGCCGTGGCGCTCGACGGGTCGTCGTACATTTGCATCCAAGACACGACGGGCAACTCGCCCCCGGGCAGCCAGTGGGATTTGCTCGCCGAAGCGGGCACCGATGGTGATGACGGGCTAGGGGTCGTGTGGCGAGGGGCCTGGGATGCTGGGACGGCGTATGTATTCGGAGACGCCGTAAGCCACGAGGGATCGGCGTATGTAGCCAATCAGCCTACTACGGGCGACGAGCCGCCGTCTGCGGAATGGGATGTGTTGTTTACCAGCACAGGCACGTCTTACATTGAACCTGACGTGCAGATATTTGCGGAATCCGATACGTGGACAAAGCCGTCAGGGGCGGTGTCGGTCGATGTGCACTTGATCGGCGGCGGCGGGGGTGGGGGCAGCGGTCGGGTTAGCGGCGGAGGTACTTTGGCGTGCGGCGGGGGCGGTGGAGGCGGCGGAGGGTATTCCTTTGACACGTTCCTCGCGTCTGCACTCGGCCCGAGCGAGGGGGTCACAATCGGGGCGGGAGGTACTGACAGCACTAATTTTGCTACAAACACCAGTGGCACTGCCGGTGGGGACGGCGGGGACACGTCCTTTGGTTCACACCTATCCGCGGGCGGCGGGGGAGGTGGGGGCGGCGGAACTAACACTACGGCCGGAGCTGGCGGGGCAGGAGGGACAGGCCACGTCGAGAATGGCGGGGCTGGAGCTACCAGTGCTAACAACAGCACACCGGCAACAGCCCCCGGCAGCTCAAGCACTCGTATGGCCGGCGGGGGCGGGGGAGCGGGGGGCGCCGTCACCACGTCAAATACATATAACATCGCATCCGATGGCGGGAACAGCGGCGGTGTTGGCGGCGCCCGATGCTATGTTGATTTGTGGCTTAGCCAGGTCGTCCCCGGAATGCCCGGCCCCCAAATCGTCTCAGGTAGCACCGTCGCCGGGTTTGGCGGGGGCGGCGGTGGTGGCGGAGGGGCAAATATGTCGGCGTCCGTCGTGTTGGCCATGGGAGGGCCCGGAGGGTTGTTCGGCGGGGGAGGTGGCGGAGCACCCGCGTGCCGAAACGCGCAGCCTAATTCGCAATCACGGCAGGGCGCGCCGGGCGTTGCCATTATTATCACCCGCTTCCAATAAGCCATGGCATCGCAACTTACGATCAAACCCCCGTTGGCCGGTATCGTTCGCTCGCGGGGGTTCCAATCGCAGCCGCCGTTCTCATGTCGCGAAGCCGAGAACTTTTGGCCGCAGTACGCGCTCACAGGCGCGGAGACGGTCGCGGTGCGCCCGCCGCTCGATCAATGGATCAGCGTCGCCACGCACCCCGTGAATTTGCTTTGCCGGGTGAACGGTACGAATTCGTCGACGCCGCAGCGGACGTTCGTGGCCGGAATCAACGGGACGCTCCATCGTTGGACCGGCAGTGCGTTGCAGGCGGTGGGGGGTTCAGGCACGATCCCGACAGGCCGGGCGGCGTTCGCGGCCGCGTTTGAGCAAAAGGTTTATATTCCGGCCAGTACGTCGTTGGTGTACGACTACCCCACGAACGTACTCTCGACTTGGGCGGCCTCAAGCGGCACGCTGCCCGCGGACATGAGAATTCTTGTGTTTTGGGCCGGCGGCCTGTGGGGCTCCGCGCGTCCCGACACGCCTCACATTGTCTACGGTTGCGCGAGCGGCAACCCCCTCAATTGGGATTTTAACGGGGAGACGGCCACGAGCGCGTTTGCGACGATTGGGGACAATGCGGGCCTGATTTCTGATCCGGTGACGGCATTGATTCCGGTGTCGGGCGACACGATGTTGGTGTCGACGCCGGACGCGATCTATGCCTGGCGGGGCCACCCCCGCCGCGGCGGCGTGGCGGATGTGCTCAACACGTCCGTGGGCGTGCGGGGGCAAGGCGCCTGGACTCAGGGGCCGGACGGGTCGATTTTCGCGATTACGAATAAAGGGCTCGTTGCGATCCAGGGCGGCCAGGCGGTGCAGTTGATTTCGGCGGATCGCCTCCCGAATTCGCTGATCGGGTACAACTACGATTACCTCGATCCGCGCGTGATGATGGCGTTCGACGCACGGTTCAATTGCGTGCATATCACCGTGCGAGGGGCCGACGCCGCTAGTTCCGAGGCGTGGATTTATGATCTGAAACACGGCGGGTTGTGGGAGCAGAAATTCGCCCAGTACCCCCACGTCATGTGCCGGTTCGATCCGATTGGCACGGGCCGTGCCAGCGAAGTGCTGCTTGGCGGGGCGGGCGGCTTGTATCGTTTTGATCTCGACGGCGAAGAAAACATCGCGAGCGCGCGGCTCGTTGTGGGCCCGGTGCGGCTCACTAACATCGCGACGCAGCGCGCGGGGATCAAAGAAGCCCAAGTTTGCTTTAGCGGCGCGACGAACGCGGGCGGTGCGACCGTAGGATTCTATGTTGGGCCCACGGCGGATTCATCGTATGCCGCGAGCATCAGCGGGGAGTCGAGTACGAAGTACGTAACGACGGTCGCGCAAGTGTTCAAAAATCGGGGCGTTGTGCGTCCGCGGATCGCCGACCATGCCTTGACGATGGTGATTGATCACGACGCTGCACTGAATAACGCCCAGATCGAATTTGAGGAAACGAGCTTGATCCTGGAGCCCGCCGGCCGGAGCCGCGGGGCGGTGTTCCATTCGGACCAGTCAGGCCCGCTCGCGGGGTCATTCGTTGGTCCGCCCCCGCCGCCGCCTCGGCCGTTCGGCGGCGCCCCGGACAACCCGGCCGTGCTGCAAACCGCGGTCGCAGGCGGGGCACTCTACGCTTACTATCCGCTCGACGAGACGGGCGAGACGACGGATCGGGCGGATACCTCCGGGGCTGGCCGGCACTTAAGCCGGGGGCAAAACGGGAATGACGGCGGCGTGGCGTCTGGGGTGCTGGGCAACGGGTTTTGCCGCGGGAGCGTTTTCGACAACACCCCCATCACTGATTTCGATCCCGGCGAAGGATTTGCAATTGCATGTTGGTTCCAATTCGGGGTTGATCCGGCGGCCGACCTGGGGGGGCGCACATGTATGACCCTAGGTGATCTTAACGTGCAGTTGTTTGCGAGCGCGACCCACGCGGCGTTTGGGATTCCCCCGGGGCTCTCAGTTGCGCCCCCCGCTGCATTCGCGATAAATGACAGCCCCCCGCCCCTCATCATCGCGCGATCGCCGGATGTTGCGGGCGCCATGTTTCCGTCGGGGCAATGGCGGTTCTTGGTCCTGAATTACAACGAGAGTACGGGCGGTCAGTTGTGGGTCGATGGTTTCGCAGTGCCGCTCGCCCTCGTGGTGCCGAAAGGCGCACCGTGGACTCAAGGTTTGGGGGTGGATGGCGGGCAACAAGGCGTCTCGGTGCCGAATTTCGAGAATTCCGTCGACGAGGTGAGCGTGTGGCGGCGGGCGCTGACGACGTCCGAAATGGCCGCGCTGTACCATCAAGGGGTTGGCCGGGCGTACCCGTTTGCGAGTTAAGCGATGATTTTCGGCGGCGGCCGCGTCCATGCTGATCCGAAAACGCCATCGCAATTGCGCGCGGCGCTCGCGGCCGCGCAATCCGGGACGGATGGACTGCAAGCGGCTATTGATGCGCTGGGCGCGACGGTTGGGCCCATGCCGGCGGCGTTCGTGAGTACGGCGGCGGCCGGGCAGACGGTGTACGTTCCCGCGAGCGGCCAGGTTGATCTCGCGGATGCGGTTGACCCCGCCAAGAGCGTTGTCGCCGGGCTCGTGTCCACCGGCGCGTCGAGTGGTAACAGCGGCGAGTATCGGACGGGCGGGCAACTGACGCTCTCGGATTGGACGGCCGCGGCGGGCAGCGCGACGCTCTCGGCGGGGAGTGTATACTACAGTTCAGGTACGATGCCGGGCCGGATTACGACTACCGCGCCGACGGCGGAGGGGCATACCGTCGTCGTTGTCGGCCGGGCCCTGACCACCCTCACGCTCGCGATTGCGATTGAACCAGGAGTGTTGCTGTGATTGCGTCTTACAGTCCGAATGTTCGCGGGAGTTTGGCCGACGTTCATCGGTATCAGGACCAACGGCAATTGCGGATGCAAAATGCGATGAATCAACAGAAGCTCGCGCTCGCGCAACAGGCGTTGGGGTCGTTCGCGGGCGGCGCGGGGTCGGCGTCTAGCAGCGTGGGCGGTGGATCAACCGCTGGTTCGGCGGGCGGGTATGGCGACTTGTCGGCCCAGATGCTCGGCGAGCTTCGTGGTTCCGGCCAAAACCGCCGGGACGAGATCAATCGCGCTTACGATACCTCCCTCGATGCCTCGCTCGGAAATCTGATCGATCGCGGCTGGGGTAATAGTTCGCTCGTGGAATCAACGCAAGGCGCGACCGAGCGCAATCGTCAATACGCCCTGAACAACCTCGACGACCAGATGGTTCAGCAGCGCGTCGGCGTTATGGGCAACGTCGGGCTAGCGGGGTTGCAGGCCGGCCACCAGCAGCAGATGGCGAACACGCAATTTCGCAACCAGATGCTAGGCGGGTTGCTCAGCAGTCTTTTCGGTTAAAGGGGTCTGATGTCCCAACGTAGATCATCCGCGGCTGATGCTCTGTTCGCCCAGTTGGCCAACGGCCGCGGCCAAACCGGCCAGGAACTTCTTCTGGCCCAACTCATGCAATCGGGCGTTCCCATATCGCCCGACATGCTCGCCGGCGTGACGCAAAACAGTTCCCGCCAAGGCCGCGCCCGCGTGCTCGGCGCCGCGACCAACCCCTTCGCCACGCCCAACCCAATGGGCGTCGACATGTCGCAAGTCGGCGATATCGTGCTCGACTCGGGCGGCCAGCACATCGAACAGCACGGGCCCCCGATGCGCGAAGCCGAGCGGGCCGCGATGCTCCAGGCCCAAATTGAAGCTCTGCAACCACAAATCCTGAGCAAGCTCGCCCTCGGCGACGGCCCCGAAGCCCAACAGGCACAACAAGCGCTCGGCCTCGATCTCGCCGGCCCCTCGGCCCCGCCCGCCGACTTCGCCAACATGCTGCTGGGCGTCAGTTCGCCCTACAATCCCGAGCCCATGACGGCCGAAGGATTTAACCAGCGCGTCTCTCAGATGATGGAAGGCGCCGATCCCGAGATCGCCCGGCAGTTCGGCGAAGCGGGCGCGCAGGCAATGCGGCCCAAAATTTTCGAGGCGCAGGCCGATCTCATCAAGATCAGCGAAATGATGGCGAGCCCCGCAATCACGGATCAAGACCGCGAAGATTTAGTCCAGCAGTTCGAGCAACGATGGGGCCCCGTATTCAACGTCCGGCCCCAAGCGATCAGCCCCCAGCAAGCTGAACAACTGCGCGAGGAACTTGAGCGGCAACAAGTCTCGGCCGAAGCGGGCAACATCCCGATGGTTAAGGATCGGCGCGGCGATTGGGTAGTGAATCCAGGTGTCACGGCGCGGATGGAATATGCGCGAGAACAGGCCCGGCGCGGAGAAGCCTTAGCCGCGGCCGAGCGGACGCGAAGCGGCGACGCGCATCGGGCGATGCAGGCGGCGTTGCGCGCGATCAAGCCGCCGCCTGACGCGAGCCCCGCGGAGCACGCGGCGTATCAGCAGTTGGTGGTGCGCACCACGAATGACTATCTCGCGAAGTTGCGCGGCGGTGAAGCTCCCGCGGCCTCGGCCGCCCCTGCGCCGCCGCCCGCGGCGAATGGATTACCGACGATTGCGGATGAGGACGACTACGATGTGTTGCCGTCGGGGGCGCAATTCATAGATGCTACGGACGGCCAAGTCTACCAAAAACCGTAGGTGAGCCATGAGTCGGTTCGGCGCGTCACTGGTTGGTCCCCCCAAGATTGGGCGGTTTGGCGCGAAGCGGGTGGACGAAGCGGAGATCATGCCGCCGCCTGCTGATGATCCTGCGCCCGCGGGCGATTCGAGTGGATTCTTTGGCCGCGCTGGCGATCTCATCAAGACGGCGCTCGGTCCCGCAGCCGGGCCCACGCAACCGCGAGGCAGTGATCCCGAGTACGAAGCGGCCCGCGATCGCACGCGCGAAACGGTGCAGCCGGCGTTTGACGCGGCGGCCCGCGGCGTGGATTCCAACGTGGCGACGCGCGCCTTTAGCCGGTCCGGGTTGCAGTTCGGGGCCCTCGCGCAGAACGTCGTCTTGCGCCCGCTCCAATTTTTCGGCAACGAAGCGGCGGGCGAACAAGCGGATGCCACGAATCGCGTACTCGCGGAGATCGCAGCCGGTGATAGAGAGAAAACGGCCCGGGGCTGGATTGCTCAAAATCTTGGCGAGGGCGTGGCCCGCGGCGTCGACACGATTACGGAATCCTTGGGTTCGGCTGTTTTAGGCGGCGCTGTTGGAAAAGCGGCCGGCGCGGCCAACGCGGGCCTTGCGCTTTATTTTGGCGGAACCGCAGCCGATCAAGCGCTTACCGAAGCGAAAGATTTGGGACTCAGCGGGGCCCAGGCCGGCGCTTACGCCGCCGGCGTCGGCGGGCTTGAAGCGGCGCTTATGCTCGCGGGCGGCGCGGTCGCTAAGAAATTCGGCCTGGAAACGGCCGAAGAAGCCCTACTTTCCGAAACGCGCCCAGTCATTACGAATCTCTTGCGCCGCTCTGGCGCGAGTGCTGCGTTCAAAGGATTGGGGAAAGGCGTTGCGGGCGGAGCGATCGAGGGCGGCGAAGAAGCGCTAACCACGCTCGGGCAGGAAATGTGGAAGGCAGCCCTGGAAGGCGACGCCGCCGGCGCGGCCAAGCGTGTCGCGGCCAAGCTTCGTGATCCCGAACTGTGGAAGGCAGTCGGCGAGTCGGCGGTCGTGGGTGGCGCATCTCGGGGAGCGTTCGGGGCGGCGAACCAGATCGCCCGCGGCGTCCGGGCGGCGGCTGAGAAGCTGCCGGCGGCCATGAAACAGATCGCCACCCGGGTTGAGGGGCGGCAAGCCGCAGCCCAGTTCATCAAACAGGCCGAGCCCGCCCCCGCCGTCGAACAATCGACCGATCCCGGCGTCGGGGCGCCGTCCCCTCAGTCCCCGGCGCTCGCGACGGCCGAGGATCGTGCCGCATTCGAGCGGATCGCGGCGCGGTCAGCGTGGGTTGAGGATGCGATCGGGGCCCGCGGCACGAACCGGGCCCTGGAATTTCTCGGTAATGCGACGCCAGACGCTCTGGCCAAACTGCGGCAACCCCTTTCACAGAAACAGTTTGCGGAAATCACCGGGCTCAAGAAAACGAGCCAGACATTCCGCACGGCGTTTCAGTCGACCATCGAGCTTTATCACAACATCGACCACCGGCCGGGGGCCGCGGGCGGCGGGGTGGAGACACCTCCGGGCAATGAGCTGGTTGGTATCGCCCCAGGTGGTGTTCAACAGTCCACCGCCACCCCGCCGCCCGCGGCCCCCACAGTGGCCCAGGATGCGACGCAAGCGGCCCCCGTGGCTTCTGAGTCAACCAGCCCCGTCGACGCAGCCACGGCCCCCACAGAGGCCCAGCCGGCGTTACCTGGACAGACGGACACCGCCGCGAAGCGGGAATTCGTGGATCGAGATCGGGAAATGCTGGGGTTGCCGGCTGTGCCGGATGCCGAATCCCGGCCGTGGGCGGAGGCCCTGGGCGACGCCCAGACGGCGGGCATCCCCGCTCGTGCCGTCGATCTGGCGAGCGCGGTGCTGGAGTCCCCCCGCGCGTTATCAGATGTAGAAACCGCCGGCCTTGTTTTGCGGGCCGCCGAACTGAAAAACGAGTTTGATGCGCGGCTCGGGGCGCTCGTGCCGTTAGCTGATCCTGCGGAAATCTCCACGCGGGCCGCGGAACTGAATCGGCTGGAAACGGAATTCGATACGATTACGCGCGCCATGCGCACCAGCGGCACGGAAAAGGGCCGGGCCCTGGCCGCCCAAAAGCTGACGGTCGACGAGAATTATGATTTGCTTTCCGTGTTGACGCGGACGAAGGCGGCCAAGGGCGCCCCGCTCACGTTGGCGGAGCGCACGAAGATCGAAGCGCTCACGGCTCGCGCAAAGCGGAAGCGGCGGCTGTTGGATCGGGCCGACACGAATATTCGGCGGCAAGCGAAAGCTCAGGACCACCGGGAAGTAACTCGGCTTCGTGGAGCCATTGCACAGATTCGTAAGGCGATTGGGCTGGACGCCGCGAAGCCGGGGAGCGTCGATGTTCCCGGGTTGACCGATGAGGATCGGGCCGCTTTGGCGGATTTGCGCCCCAAGCTCGCCGCGGCTGAGGCGGCGATCACGAAGCTCGACGAGTTGCCCCCGGCGGATCGTGTGCATGACCGCCCCTCGCAACGGGAAGTCTCCGACCTCGACGATGCGATTGCCCGCGCGCGCGCCGCGATGCGCCGCAAGGCGCGGTTCGCGGATTCAGCCGCAGACGAACAGCGGCATATTGAGGCGTTGGAGAAGCGGCTGGCCGCCGCCGAGGATACGCTGCGCAAGGCCGTCGCTGGCGAACCGATCGATCGACAGCACCAACGGCGGGCCGATGTGATGAGCGAAGCCCGCGACAAGCTCCATTACGAATTACAAAAGACGCGGCAGGATATTCGCGACGCGATTAACGAAGCGAAGCCCAAGAATATTTGGAATAAGGCGCAGAGCGTGTCGGATGTGTCGCTGGGCTTGATGACTTCGCTTGATTATTCCGCGATGTTGCGGCAGGGCAAGTTCATGCTTTGGTCGTCTGTGACGAAGCCGCATATCGTAGCGAACGCCGCGGCCGATATGTTCAAAGCGGGCTGGTCGCCGCAGAAAGCATGGGAAGCGGAAGATGCAATTCGCAACCGGCCCAATGCGCCCCATTACGATCTTGGGCTGCACATCGATTATTCGGACACGCCGCTTACCAAGCGCGAGGAAAGCATTGCGTCAAAACTCTTAGAAAGCGTTCCGCTCGTGGCGGGTTCGCAGCGGGCATATCGAGCGGCGCTGAACCGCATGCGGGCCGACGCCTTCGACGCCGAAGCGGCAACGCTCGTCAACCCGACGCGCGCCGATTACAAGGCGCTCGGCCACGCCGTCAATGTATTTACCGGGCGCGGCGGCTTGAAGGCGGCGGAAAAACATATGCGCACCGCCGGGCTCGTGCTCTGGTCCCCGCGGAAGTTGCTGGGCAACATCCAATTCGAGTTAGGCGATCCGTATTTCCGGGCCACGCCCGAGGTAAAGAAAATCGTCGCCCGGATGTACCTGCGAAGCGCCGTCGGCGCCGCGATGTGGTACGCCATGTACGGCGCATTCTTGAGGGACGATCCGCGGTTCTCGGTGACGTTGGACCCGCGGTCGGCTGACTTCGGCAAGATCGTCGTCGGAAATACGCGGTTCGATCCGCTTGCGGGGCTGGCGCAGATTACGCGGTTTGCGGGTCGGCTGTTCAGTTCCAAGACGGTGGACCAATATGGCCGCGTGAAACAATTGACGGCCCGCGACAAAGAGAATGAGATCAAGCGGTTCATCCGCGGGAAGCTCAATCCGATCGTGGGCCATGCGGTGAACATCGCGACGGGGGAGGATATCAACCGCCAGCCGTATAACTTGTCGTCGCTGGAAGGGGTGCAGAATGTTGCGCTCGCGCCATTTACTCCGCTACCGCTTTCGAGCTTCGCCGACCCCATCAAAGACCTAGGGATTCCGCGAGGGCTGGCGGCTAACATCTTGGCGGCATTTGGCGAAGGCGTGCAAGTGTACGATTGATGCGGCGGAGGAACCGGACGTGCGGTTCGCGATCAACGATTCGGCCCGCTGCGAGATACCACGGCGCGCCGCGTTCCGCGCGCTGAATGAAGCGGCAAACGGCGTATAGCCACACCCCGAAGAGCGCGAGTCTCAACCACCAAACATCCAGGGCCTGGAGAAAATCAAATGGCATTCTACCGCGATCTATTTACGGGGGAATTAACGGAACGATCTGAATCGGGCGCCGGCCGTCAAATCATAGCTCGCATCGAGCCCGAGGGCGCCGTGTCTGACCGATGCGGCTCTCCCTGGTCGCGCCCGTGGCGGTCAACAGTCATGTCGGTTCCGATAGCACAGATGCAGCAGTTCAACGAAGATGCGCGCAAGCATGGCACCGGCGCCCGCTACGAACCCGATCCGCGGATGCCCAGCTATGCGCGGTGTGTCTGCGACACGCGCCGATCGCGCGCCCTAGAAATGAAGCGGCGGAACTACAAAGATCGACAAGCGGGGTACGGCGATTACGCCGGGGAATGCTAGCGGGCGCGGGGGCCATAGTAGGCCGGCCGTGCTTGCGCCCGCGCGGTCGGGTCGTTCTCGGGGTTGTAGCCCGTCGTTCTACCGCCCCCTGGCGCGAACGCTCCCAGCTTGGGGCCGTCGTGGATGCCCGGGGCCGGTTGCGTGTAGCGGCGGTAGCCGTATCCGTCCTCATAGCGAATGAAGCCATTCGCCCCGTAGACGGCCCGGATCGGGATTGCCGCCGCGCCATAAGGCGTCGGGACGTAACGGTATCGTTGTTGCGGGGCCGCCTCGGCTGGTGCGGCGAATGCACAAAGAATCACCGCAGCCGCCGCCGCCCGCGCGCCCAGCCGTTCGTAGAACATCGCGAACAGTAGCGCCCAACCGACTGCCATCGCGGCTTTGGGGGATTGCAGGTACTCCCCGGCGTAAATGAGCACGACGGTGCAGAACACGGCCCCCGTCAAAAGGTGTCGTCGCATGTTGTCCCCCTAGAAAAGAGTCGGTAGGATAAGCTGGTATCGCAAGTTTAGCACACGAAACGGCGCCGGGCGCCGCGGCTATACAGGCGGACAGGAAACCGCAGTAAGAAGCCGTGTGGTGTACGTCCGGCCATGGTTTCCGCAGTCGGCCGCAGTAAAATCGACGAGGGATTCTGGGAATTGCGGGGGTTTGGTGAATTTGCGTACACTGGACAGAAATATGGACATTTGTCAGAATCGTAGGCGGGCACCGGATTTACGGTGATTTTCGCGGTTAGGGCGGCTAGCTCAGTTGGTTAGAGCGCTACGTTCACACCGTAGAGGTCACAAGTTCGAGTCTTGTGCCGCCCATTTGTTGTGGGCCGAGAATAGGCCATTTTCGGCAGAAATGGCTGCCGCATCGAGGGCATCCCGGCGTGGGTACGATCTTCTGTTGGCCGCGGAAGCGCGCCGCCACGCGGTAGACCGTGCTGCGGCTCATATTCAGCGCCTCCGCCGTATCCCGAGCCGAACGTCGGTTGCGCAGACTCACGACAATCCGATAACGCGTCCGCAACTCCGAGTCGACGCACTGGCGGCTAACTTACACCGACGGCCGTACAAGGATTTACCTGGAAACGGCTTCGGTTGTCGCCGCATCGCGACGATCCACTTGATGGACGGCAAAAAACGTACCTTCCGGATCGCCAAACCTGGGAAAAGCTTCCACAGTTTGCTTCGCGTTCCATACGTCGCTCCCTTGATAGGTTACGCGCAGCGGCGTGCAATTGAATCGACCGGCTCCGAAATGCCACTGCATGTCGTCGCCCGCCTTGCGCGCCTCGATGAGCAGCATGATCTCCGGGTCCCAGTCGTTGAACATGCCGAAGACGGCTCCGTCTAGAATCTCCGGATCCTCGCTTTCATAGCGAAACAGCGGCTGTCTGAGCGTGCGCAATCGCAACTCTCTGCCTTGCGGAGTGCTAAAATCTACGAACTTCTGGGCCAGCGACCGCATCTGCGCCAATCGCAACGAGGCGGACTGCTTGGGAGGCTGCGCGCCGGGGATGGCTTTGAGCTCGATGCCGGATTTCGGCGCCCAGGTGAAGGGGCCGACCTGAATCGGCGTCAACGGTTCGAGCGCCAACGAATGGAATTCGTGCATCACGGTTCGCGTGCCGCCTGCAAAGTCCTCGGACCAGATCGACCCAATGAGCTCGGGTCGGCCGCGACGCGTCCAAACAAAAAAGGCCCCGTGCGTGCCGCGCGTCGTGGAAGGGTGGGTATAGAACATGATCGGCTTGGGCGTCACCTTGAGCCGATTGTCTGGGTCGGATGCCACGTAGAGCTCGTAAGCGTCCGCGACGTCCTGGTAGTACTCGAGCCACCGTTGGAACTTGGCATCTTCGGCATCGTCGTCTTGGCCTATCGTCGCTGCGACAAACACAGTCAACGCGAGCACGGCGCTGACGAGCGGCCTGCAAACGGAGTTAGGATTCAACGCAAAATAACTTCCCGACTTTTCACTTCAGCAGGCGGACCA
>CAYSFP010000097.1:0-22806 GCA_964430075.1 uncultured Planctomycetaceae bacterium
TTTCCTTCATGGGCGTGCGGCCGAATTCGCCGCCCCACACGACCAGCGTTTCGTCGAGCAGGCCCCGCTGCTTGAGATCGGTCACCAGGGCGGCACACGCACGGTCGGTGTCGGCGCAGTTTTTCGTGAGATCGCCCACGAGATTGCCGTGCTGGTCCCAGGCCTCGTGGAAGATTTCGACGAACCGCACGCCGCGCTCGACCAGCCGGCGGGCCAGGAGACACGTGTTGGCGAAGCTCGGCTTGCCTGGCTCGGCGCCGTACATCGCACGGATGTGCTCGGGCTCGCTGGCGACGTCCATCGCCTCGGGAGCGCTCGACTGCATGCGGTACGCCATCTCGAACGAGTTGATTCGCGTGGCGATCTCGGGGTCGCCGACCAGGTCGAGGTGCTGGCGGTTGAGCGCGTTGATCGCGTCGAGCGAGTCGCGCTGCAGGCGGTCGTCGACGCCGGGCGGGTTCGAGAGGAACAGCACCGGATCGCCGCTGGCGCGGAGCTGCACGCCCTGATGCACCGTGGGCAGGAAACCGCTGCCCCAGTTCGCGCTGCCGCCGCTGGGTCCCTTCGATCCGGTGCTGAACACGACGAAGCCGGGCAGATTCTGCGACTCGCTGCCCAGGCCGTAGAGCGTCCAGGCGCCGAGGCTCGGCTTGCCGAACTGCTGCGAGCCGGTGCTCATCAGGATCTGCGCCGGGGCGTGATTGAACGCATCGGTCGTCATCGACTTGACGATCGCGATGTCGTCGACGACGCCGGCCAGGTGCGGCAGGAGCTCGGAAAGCTCGGCGCCGCACTGGCCGTGGCGGGCGAACTTGAACTTGGGGCCCAGCAGCTTCGAGTTGGGGTTGATGAACGCCGCGCGGTAGCCTTCGAGCAATTCCGGCGGCGGGAGCGTGCCGTCGAACTTGGCGAGTTGGGGCTTGTTGTCGAACAGCTCGAGGTGGCTGGGGGCGCCGGCCATGAACAGGTAGATCACGTTCTTGGCGCGGGGCGCGAGGGTGGTGGACGAGGCGCTGGCGGCCGTGGCGCGGGAGAGACGACCGCCGGCGAGATGCTGCAGGGCGATGGCGCCGAGGCCGACGCCGCATTCCTTGAGGAACCAGCGGCGGGCGAGGTCCCGCGGCGGGACGTTGCGGTGGAGGGAGTGTTGGCAGTTCATGGGGTCAGGTATACAGCCAATTGGGGTCTTGCGCGGCGCGGCAGCGGCATTTAGCCGCGGCCCTTGGGCCGCGCGGGGCAAGCCCCGCGGCTAAATGTTGGTTTGCAGGGGGGCGATCATTCCTTTGTGATGGTTTCGTCGAGGTTGAGGACGACGCGGGCGACGGCAGTCCACGCCGCGAGTTCGGCGGGCGTGGTGCCCTCCGGGAGCACGGGCTTCGATTCGCCCTCGGCGCCCAGCAGCGGCCAGGGATCGGCGCCGCCGGATTCAAACCGCTCGCGCTGTTTGTCCAGGAATTGTTCAAGCACGGCAAGCTCTTCGCCACGCGGTTCCCGGGCGAGACAGCGCCGCACGGCGTAGCGGAGCCGCGCGACGGAGTCGGCGATGCCTTCCGCCACGATGTGCTTCGCTAGCTCGCGGGCACATTCCATCGACAGCGTTTCATTGAGCGTCGCAAGGGCCTGCAGCGGCGTGTTCGAGCGCACGCGGCGGACGCAGGACGTGTCGCCGCGCGGGGCGTCGAAATTCTCCAACATCGGATACGGGACCGAGCGGTAGCGGAACGTGTAAAACGCCCGGCGATACTTGTCGGGGCCCGTATCGTAGTGCCAGGTCTTCGGGCCGTAACTCGCCGGCGGCTCGAACAAAAAGCTCGGCGCGGGCGGGTAGACGCTGGGGCCGCCCTGGTTGCGCGATAAGAGTCCGCTGGCCGTCAGGGCAATGTCGCGGACGAACTCCGCGTCGACGCGGAACCGCGGTCCGCGGGCGAGCAGGCGGTTGTCAGGATCGCGGGCCCGCAGTTCGGACGTGGCGGCGGAGCCTTGCCTGTAGGTGGCCGAGCCGACGATCAGCCGATGGATGTGCTTGAGACTCCAGCCATTGTCCATCAGCTCAACGGCCAGCCAGTCGAGCAGCTCGGGGTGACTGGGCAGTTCGCCCTGCGTGCCGAGATCTTCGGGCGTGGCGACGAGGCCCACGCCAAAATATGCCTGCCAGATCCGATTCACGATGGCGCGGGCGGTTGTCGGACTGCGGCGGTCGGCGAGCCAGCGGGCGAAGTCGAGCCGGCTCGGGGATTCCACGTCGATCGGGTGCAGAAATGCCGGGGCGCCGGGCGCCACTTGTTCCATGGGCTTGAGGAAATCGCCGCGGTCGAGGCGGTGCGTCGTGCGCGGCGTGGGTCGCTCGCTGAGCGCAAGCTGCGTGGCGCCGCGCGGATGGCTTTGCCCCAGGGCCTCCAGGCGGCGGTTGGCTTCGGCCCATTGAGGAACGGTCGTGCGCCAGTGGGCGAATACCGTGGCTGTTTGTTCGGCCGTGCGCTCAGCGGCAGGAACGGCCAGCGCCGCCCGCACCACCGGCGGGAGCGTATCCGCGGGCGGCTTTTCAGCGCCAGTGATCGACACGCGAAAGCGGCCGAGGTTGTTGTTCTGATTGTCGTCACTGTTCCAGCCGCCGTGATATTGCGACAGCCGGAAGTCCAGCCGAACGCCGTCGCCCACCTCGAGCGGCTTTTCCAACACAAATACGGCACTATGCGGCTCGTTGGCGTGGCCGGGGCCGACGTCGGTCGTCCATGCGGTGAGCGGATCGTTGTCGATGGCGTACTCGATCGGGCCGGTGACGCGCAGCTTGCCGCTGCGATTGTCGAAGATCGGATCGAGCGGCTTGCCCGGCGGACGCGTCGCGGAGCTGGCGCTGGCGACTTTCAGCTCGGCAGACTCGCCGCCGGACAGCGACGCCGACGAAACATGGAAGTCGGTCAGCGCGCACGTGCCGTAGATCGACCGCCCGGGCCCGCCGTGGGGGAGATTCGGATCGTTGAGCAGTTCGAGCCGGATCGCGGTGATGGTCTTCGGCTGCTTGACCTCGATCGGAAAGTGCGTGTCGAAGTACGTCGGCGCGTAGCCCGCGGCGAGAATCGAGCCGTCTTCGAGCGTGTAGTTCTTCCCGTCGCCGCTGCCGTCGAACGCGGGGCTGATCACGGTCCACGCGGGCTCCTCCGGCAGTGACGCTTCCCACGTGGCCATCTGCTCGCGCCAGTCGGGCATGTCGGCTTTCAACTGGTCCTCGATGCGGGCGATCACCGCTTCGGTCGCGGCCCACTCGGCCAGTTGCTCGTCGGTATGCGTCGTGATCTGCGCTTCGTCGCAGTTATTCAGCATCGCGAACAGACGGTAATAGTCGGTCTGTTCGATTGGATCGTACTTGTGCGTGTGGCACTGGGCGCACTGCACCGTGAGGCCGAGCACCGCCTTGCCGATCGCGTCCATACGGTCGAACAGCGCCTCCATGCGAAACTGCTCGGGGTCGGCGCCGCCTTCCTCGTTGATCATCGAGTTGCGCAAAAAACCGGTGGCGACGTGCTCGGCCTGCGCGGCGCCGGGCAGCAGGTCGCCGGCGATCTGCTCGACAAGGAACTTGTCGTACGGCTTGTCGGCGTTCAGCGCGGTCACGACCCAATCGCGGTACCTCCAGACGAACCGCGGCTTGTCCTTCTCGAATCCGTCGGAGTCGGCGTACCGCGCCGCATCGAGCCACAGGCGGCCCCAACGCTCGCCGAAGTGAGGGGAGGCGAGCAGGCGTTCGACGGTTTTCGCGTAAGCCGCCGCGGGATCGGCGGCGGCGGTCTGTTCGAAGGACGCGAGCTCGTCCAGCGTCGGCGGCAGACCAACGAGGTCCAGCGACAGGCGGCGGAGCAGGGTGTTGTCGGCCGCGGGCGGTGAGGGCCGCAGGCCCTCGCCTTCGAGGCGAGCAAGGATGAACGCGTCGATCGGATTGCGGACCCAAGCCGTGTCATTCACCTGCGGCACGGCAGGACGCTCGGGCGCCAAGAACGCCCAGTGGCGCTGGTATTCGGCGCCGGCGTCGATCCAGCGGCGGAGCGTTTCGATCTCGTCGGCGTCGAGTTCTTTGCCCGACCCAACCGGCGGCATCCGCAGGTCGGGATCGTCGCTCGTGATGCGGGCAAACAGCTCGCTGGACGCCGCATCGCCGGGAACGATCACCGCCTCGGCGCCGGCCACGTCGGCGCCGCTCGTGACGAACTCGTCAAGCCGCAGCCCCGCTTCGCGCGTCGTGGGATCCTGCCCGTGGCAGTGCAGACAGTTGGCGGCCAGGAGGGGACGGATGTCGCGGGTGTAGTCGACGGCGGGCGGCTCGGCGGCCGACGCGACGCCCGCCGTCCCCAAAAGGGACAGCAGGCCTGCAGCCGCGACCAGGATCCAGCGATTGGCGGGAAAAGAGTTCATCGCGCACTTGTCGATTCGCCCCAGCGCGGCGTGGCCGTGTCCCCGCCCTGAAGCCTAGGATGGCAGATCGCGCGAGGTGCGGCAAGCTTGCGGGCCAATTGGCGAGCCAAGGCGGACGGAGTTGGCCAGGAGGACTGCAAAGTCGAAGCTGTCACCCTGAGGTCTGCCGAAGGGTCTTGCTGGCAGCACCCTGAAACGAGGCAATCGTTCGGGGCGACTGAAGCAAGATTCTTCGGCGGACCTCAGAATGACCGTCGTTCGGCGACTTTGCAGTTCTCCTGACTCAAACTCCTGAATTCTTGACTTTGCAGTTCTCCTGCGGAGTTGGCCGCAGCGCGCTAGTGCCCCTGGCCGATCGGTCTATAATGGGGCCGCCGCCTTGCTTTTCTGCCGCCTCGGCACGCCTTGCCGCTAGGAGTCTCTCGATGCCACGGCCGCGATCGCCGTTGCCGCTTGCGGCGCTACTTGCGCTGATCGCCGCGACCGCGCGGGCAAGTCCCGGCGCGGAGGCGGTAGCGACCGAAACGCCGCTGGCCGCCCGCGAGTTCGTCGAGCAGCATTGCCTGGCCTGCCACGATGACGCGACGGCCACGGCGGGGTTGTCGCTGGAATCGCTGACCGCGGCGCCGCTGGAAAACAACGCCGACGCGTGGGAGCGCGTCGTGCGACGCCTGCGCACGCGGCAGATGCCGCCGGCGGACGCGTCGCGGCCGACGGACGCGGAGTACGCGGCGGCGCTTGACGCGATCGAAGCGCCGCTCGAGGCGGCGTACCGCGCTCACCCGCGGCCGGGCCGCACCGAAACGTTCCGCCGGCTGACGCGCGTCGAGTACAAGAACGCGATCCGCGATTTGCTGGCGGTGAATGTCGACGTCGATGCCTTGTTGCCGCCCGACGAGGCAGGGCACGGCTTCGACAACGTGACGGTGAGCGGGCTGTCGCCCACGCTGCTCAACCGGTACATCGCGGCGGCACAACAAATCAGCCGGGTGGCAATGGGCGGCGCCGAGCGCTCGCCCGGCGGGCGGACGGTGCGGCTGCCGCCGGATCTCACGCAGGAGCTGCACGTCGAGGGGCTGCCGCTCGGCACGCGCGGCGGGGCGCTCGTCCCGCATGACTTCCCGCGCGACGGCGAGTATGAAATCGCCGTGCGGCTTATGCGAGACCGCAACGAGCACGTCGAGGGACTCAGCCGCGAGCACATCTTGGAGGTCTTGCTCGACCGGGGCGTGGCGGCATCGTTCACAATCCACCCGCCGGAGAGCGAGACCGAGCACGCCAGCGCCGACGCCCACTTGGTGGCTCGCATTGCAGTCGCGGCGGGGCCGCACGACTTGGGCGTTACGTTCGTCGAGGACCGCTCGTCGCTGATCGAAACGAAGCGGCAGCCGTACAACGCACACTTCAACATGCACCGGCATCCACGGCTGTCGCCGGCCGTGTATCAGGTGACGATCACGGGGCCGTTCGAGTCGACGGGGCCCGGCGATTCGCCGAGCCGGCGGTTGATTCTAACGCCGGGCGATTGGGCCGGCGACGAAGCGTCGGACGACCAGCGCGCGCGGCGCATCATGGCTGCCCTGGCGCGCCGCGCGTATCGGCGTTCGGTCACGGACGACGACCTGGAGAAGCCGCTGCAATTTTATGCGGAGGCGCGCCGCGAGGGCGACTTCGACGCGGGCATTCAGGCGGCCCTCAGTGCCATACTGGTTAGCCCCCATTTCCTGTTTCGCGTCGAGCGCGATCCGCCCCATGCGGCCGAAGGTACAGCGTACAACGTCACTGACACGGAGCTGGCCTCGCGGCTGTCGTTCTTCCTGTGGAGCAGCATCCCCGACGAGGAACTGCTGGCATCCGCCGAGCTCGGTCTCCTGTCGGACCGCATGGGACTGGAGCAGCAAGTGCGCCGCATGCTCGCCGACGAGCGGGCCTCGTCGCTTGCCACAAACTTCGGCGGTCAGTGGCTGTATCTGCGCAACCTCGACTCGATCACGCCCGACGCGCGGCTGTTTCCCGACTTCGACGACAACCTGCGTCAGGCGATGCGCCGCGAGACCGAGCTGGTGCTCGATGCCATCCGCCGCGACGATCGCGGCGTGCTGGAGCTCGTCGACGCCGACTGGACGTATCTCAACGAACGGCTCGCCCGGCACTATGGCATCCGGCACGTCATTGGCAGCGAGTTCCGCCGCGTCGTGCTCGACGCCGGCGCGCATCGCGGCGGTTTGCTGCGGCACGGCAGCATCCTCACCGTCACGTCCTACGCCACGCGGACCTCGCCGGTGCTGCGCGGCAATTGGGTGCTCAAGAACCTGGTCGGCCTGGCGCCGCCGCCACCGCCGCCGGACGTGCCGGCGTTGGACGACAACCCCGGGGCGGCCAACTTGCCGATGCGCGAGCGGCTGGCGCTGCATCGCGCCGATCCCGCGTGTGCATCGTGCCACGACCTGATGGATCCGGTGGGATTTGCGCTCGAGAACTTCGACGCGGTGGGGCGATGGCGGGAACTCGACGCGGGGCGGCCAGTCGACGCCCGCGGCGGATTTCCCGACGGCCGGGAGTTCGATGGCGTCGCGGGACTGGAACAGGCGCTCGCCGCGTCGCCTGAGCTGTTTGTTGGTACATTGGTGGAGCGGCTGCTGGTGTTCGCGCTGGGCCGCGGCGTCGAACCGTACGATGGGCCCGCCGTCCGCGAGATCGTGCGGGCAGCCGCCGCGGACGACTACCGCTTTTCGTCGATCGTGCTGGGAATCGTGAACAGTACTCCTTTTCAAATGCGAGCGTCGCCATGATCGTGCTGAAGAAAGCCCTGCCGCGGCGGACGTTTCTGCGGGGGATGGGCGTGTCGCTGGCCCTGCCGCTGTTGGACGCGATGACGCCGGCGCTGACGGCCCTCGCGGCGACGCCGGCGGCGCCCGAGCGCCTGCGGCGATTGGGTTACGTCTACATGCCGATGGGCTGCGACGCGACGCGGTGGACGCCGCCCGGCGACGGCGCCAGCGACGCGTGGGACGAAATGTCGCCCACGCTCAGCCCGCTGGCCCCGGTGAAGCAGCACGTGACGGTCATCTCGAACTTGGAGCTCGAAAACGCCTACCCGGGTACGCACGCCACGTCGAACTGCAGCTTTCTGAGCGCAGCCAAGGCGAAGCGGACCGAGAGCACCGATTACTACCTGGGCACGACGGCCGACCAGATCGCGGCCCAGCACATCGGTCGCGAGACGCAGCTCCCGTCGCTGGAAATGGCGATGGACCTGCTGGCCACAGTCGGCCAGTGCGACAACGGCTACGCGTGCGTGTACCAGAACAACCTGTCATGGAGCTCGCCCACGACGCCGCTGCCGGCCGAGGCCCACCCGCGGCTGATCTTCGAAAGCCTGTTCGGCGAGGGCGGCGCCGCGGCGGATCGCCGCGCGGCCTTGCGCGCGAAGGCGAGCTTGCTCGACGCTGTGACCGAAGAAATGACGCGGCTGCAGAACACGCTGGGCCCCAGCGATCGGGCCCGCGTGAGCGAGTACCTCGACGCCGTGCGCGAGGTGGAGCGGCGCATTCAACTGGCCGAGTCGGGCGTGCGGGACAATCCGCTGCCGGACCTCGACCGGCCGGTGGGCGTGCCGGCGGGGTATGCCGATCACGCCCGGCTGATGTTCGACCTGCAAATCCTCGCCCTGCAAGGCGACGTGACGCGGGTGATCACGTTCCAACTCGCCCGCGAGACGAGCAATCGCACGTACCCGGAAATCGGCGTGAACGATCCGCACCACCCGCTCACCCACCACGGCGGCAACCAGGAGATGCTCGCCAAGGTGGCGAAGATCAACCAGTTCCACGTGTCGCTGTTTGCCGAGTTTCTCCAGAAGATGGCGGCGACGCCCGAGGGCGACGGCTCGCTGCTGGACCACTCGCTGTACCTGTACGGCAGCGGCATGGGGGATCCCAACGTGCACGACCACCGGAACCTGCCGATCCTGGTGGCCGGCGGCGCCGCGGGGCACATGCGCGGCGGCCGGCACATCCGCTTCGCCGAGCCAACGCCGCTGGCGAGCTTGCACCTGACGCTGCTGAACAAGGTGGGCGTGCCGATCGAGTCGTTCGCGGACAGCGAGGGGCAAATTGACGAGTTGTTCGAGCCGCTGGGAGTGTAGGGGAAGGGGGATTTACCACGGAGGCACGGAGGGCACGGAGGAAGAAGGAATCCAAAGGCGTGAGCTCTTCTTGCTGCGGCATCGTCGCAACATTTTTTTCGGCGGGGTTTCCTCTCCCTATTTCTTGCCTTTTGCTTTCTCCTCAGTGACCTCCGTGTCTCCGTGGTTAATCTGAATGTGGCGGGCGCCGGCGAGCGAGAATGAAGCTCAATTTCTTCACATCTGCTGTTGTCTTGGCTTGCGCTTCGTGCCCTAGGGCGGCATGGGGCGAAGTCACGGGACTCGTCTCTGATCATGATCCCCGTGCCGTTCAGGCCGATGGAACGACGGCCCTGTACGGGGCGGCGCAGCGCGAAGATGCGGAACTGATCGCGGCGTTGCTGACCGCCGGGGCGAACGTCGACGCGGCGAACCGGTACGGGGTGAGGCCGCTAGCGATTGCCTGCATGCGAGGGAACGCGGAAATCGTCTCAGCGTTGCTCGAGGCGGGCGCCGATCCGAATGCGGCGCTCGCTGGCGGGGAGACGCCGCTGATGACGGCCGCTCGCACGGGGCGCGTCGAGGCGGTCGCGGCGCTCGTCGCCCATGGGGCCGACGTCGACGCGAAAGAAGCGGCCGGGCAAACGGCGCTCATGTGGGCCGCGGCCGAGGGCCATGTCGCGGTCGTGCGGGCGCTCATCGAGGCGGGCGCCGACTTCCGCACGCCGCTGGAAACCGGGTTCACGCCCCTACTTTTCGCCGTGCGCGAGGGCCGCGCCGACGTCGCGCTCGCGTTGATCGCAGCAGGAGTCGACGTCAACGAGGCGGCGCGGCCGAAGCGCGGCCCGCTGGGCGGGCTCGGACGGGGCGTGAGTCCGCTCGTGCTGGCGCTCGAGAACGGCCACTTCGAGCTGGCGGTGCGACTCCTGGAAGCCGGCGCCGACCCGAACGATCGCCGCAGCGGGCAGACGCCGCTGCACGCGCTGGTCCGCGTGCGCAAACCGGACTCCGGGGACGATAATGGACAGCCGCCGCCGGACGGATCGGGACAGCTCACCAGCCTCGATATGGTGCGCGAGCTGGTCGCCCGCGGCGCGGAGGTGAACGCGCGGCTGCAGCGCGGCGATTCGGGGCCGGCGAAGCTGTCGCGCCAGGGCGCCACGCCGTTCCTACTCGCCGCGGACACGGCCGACGTGCCGCTGATGAAGCTGCTGGTGGGGCTGGGCGCCGATCCGCTCGCGGCGAACGACGAGGGATCGACGCCGCTGATGGCGGCCGCGGGGCTGGGCACGCTCGCGCCCGGCGAGGAAGCGGGCACGCCGGACGAAGCGCTCGCCGCCGCGGCGCTCGCGCTCGAACTGGGCGGAGACATCAACGCGGTCAACGGCCAAGGCGAGACGGCGATGCACGGCGCCGCCTACATGAACCATCCGCGGATGGTCGACTTTCTGGCCGAGCACGGAGCGGATGTCGCGGTCTGGAATCGCCCCAACAAGCACGGCTGGACGCCGCTGGTGATCGCCATCGGCCACCGACCGGGCAACTTCAAGCCGTCGCCGGAAACCGTGGCGGCGATCCGGCGGCAGCTCAATGCGGCGGGCGCGGCCGACGCGGCGGAAATACCTGAGGCGGGGCCGGCGTACTGAGGGAAAGTCGGTGAGAACCGCCAAGGACGCCAAGAGCGCCAAGGTCGGAAAAGACCACGGGGATTAGAACCGCGGATAGACGCAGATAAACGCAGATGAATTCATCTTCCGAATCTGCGTTCGTCTGCGGATGACTCTCTTGTCCTCTTTCTGTCCTTGGCGCTCTTGGCGTCCTTGGCGGTTCAATTCCCTCCTGCCGCCGCTCACATCGGCGGCGTGGTGCTCAGCAAAAACGCGAACAGATTGCGAATTTCGTCGTCAGTCAGCGCGTCGACCAGCCCTTCCGGCATCAACGACTGCTCGTTGGGAAAAACATCGTCGACCTCATCTTTTGGAATCGTTTGCGTCTGTCCGTCGGCGCCACGCAGAACGAGCAGCCGTTCCGTGTCCTCGACCTTGAGTCCCGACAGCATGCGGCCGTCGGCCGTGAGCACCGTGTGCACTTCGTAGCCCTCGCGGATCTCGGCGCTGGGGTGAACGAGGGCCAGCAGCATGCGCCCCAGGTCCGCGCGGTTGTATGACGTGAGGTCGGGGCCGATGTCGCCGCCGCGATCGAACATGCGATGGCACTTGCCGCACGCCGGGGCGCCGTGGAACAGCTCCTGCCCAGCCAGCGGCGAACCCTGGCCCTGGCGTACCAGTTCGGTGAGCGCCTCGATGCGGGCTTCGCGCTCGGACAGCGTGGCGCTCGTCGGCGGGAATAACTGCGCGAAGACGCCGTCGCCGTAGCGGCGCAGACGGCCGGCGACGTCGGGCTCGACCGCCGTGGCCGGGATGGCGCCCCGCTCGACGGCGGCGGCCAGCGCGAGTGCCCACTCGCGGCGGCTGGCGAGCACGCCGATGGCGACGGCTTGCGACTCGCCGGACAACGTCGGCCAGGCGGCAAGAATGTGCGCTGCGACCTGGGAATCCGCATACATTTGGAGCGCGGACAAAGCGGCGTTCTGGATTGCCGCGTCCTCGCTGCCGTCCAGCAAGGCGACGAACGTGGGAATCGCCTGGGCGGCGTCGGCCCGCACGTCGCCCAAGGCGCTGATCGTCGCGACGCGAATGTCGACCGCATTGTCGGCGTCGGCCAGCGACGCCAGCGCGGCGGCGATCGCCGCCGCGTCCTGCCGGCGGATGGCCATGAGCTGGGCGTAGGGGCCGCGTGATTTGGCCAGCTCCGCGGCCAGCTCGTCGGGCAGCGCCGGCAGTGGCCGGCCGGCGAACGCGTCGGCCAGCGCCGCCACCAGGTGCTCGTGCTGCTCGGCGTCGGGCGCCAGGCGGAGCAGTTCAGCGCAGAGCGCCAGGTCCGCCTGCGTGCCGGCGAGCGCGAAGCGGCGAACGAGATTTTGCGGAACCGTGCGGCCGGCAACCTGGAAGGGCGAGTGCCAGACGGACGGGTCGCGCAGGTGATCGGCGATCAACTCGGTCGCGCCGGCGTGCGCCTCGAGCGCCCACCAGAGGAACTTTGGCAGGGCGACGTCATGGGCATCCTCCGCGCGGTTGAGCAGCGCGAACGCCAGCGGCACGCCGACGTTTGCCGGCAGGCGAGCGGCAGTGGCGGCGAGCTGGCTGCGGACTTCCACGTCCGGTTCTTCGCGGGCCATGTCCAAGAGCGCGTCGCGCAGCCGTGGCGCCGCTGCCGCGTCGTCGCCCAGCAGATGGACGCACCACCGCCGCACGTCGGCGTTGGCATGGCTGAGGCACGCGCGGAGGCGGTCCTCGGTGAGACCGCCGGAAAGGTGCAGAGCCCAGAACGCTTCGAGCGCGTCCTGGCCGGTGCGGCGGTCGATCCACTCGTTGAGCAGCGGAATCACGGACGCGTCGCGGCGATCGGCCAGGACGCGAAGCGCCTGCTGCCGGAACCAGCGATTGGGGTGCGCGAGGTAGTTTTCGACGACCGCGCGGGACGACTCGCTATTGAGATCGAACTTCGGCGCAGGAGCGTACTGCTTGCCCCGCAAACGAAACACGCGGCCGAGATCCGGATTCGTTTTCCCCTCGTGATTGTAGTAGTGGTTCGCCTGCTCGGCGTACCAGTCGGCAACGTACAGGGCGCCGTCGGGGCCAAGCTGCACGTCGACCGGCGTAAACCACGCGGCCCGTTCGCCGCTGCCCGGCTGCACGGCGTAACCGACGTCGCGAGTCTGCCGCGTCGAGCCGTGCGGCGTGATCGCGCTCACCACCACCTCGTGCCCAATGGGGTTGATCGCCAGCATGACGCCGCGGTAGCGCGGCGGCAGCGCATCGGCCTCGTAGATCGTGAACGTGTGCGTGAACCGCTGGGCCGCGCTGCCGGCCATCATGGGCAGGTAGTCGAACGCGTAAGGGTTCGACAACTGCCCGTGCTTGGCGAAGTTCTTCTGAAAGTAGCCGCCCTGGATGTAGTGGAACCCGCGCGTGTCGCCGCCGTTGTGGCCGGAGTACACGCGGCCCGCCGCGTCGATCTCGATGCCAAACGCGTTGCCGCCCCCCTCGGCGTAGATTTCGTACACGCGCCGCTCCGGATGATACCGCCACACGTGCTGCCCCATGCTGTGGACCGCGGGGCGATCGGACATCGGCTGGCTGTCCTCGCCGTGGACGACGACCGCGCTGCTGACCGTGCTGCCCTGCGTGGCGTAAATCCACCCATCCGGCCCCCAGCGGAGGCTGTTCGCCAGCGAGTGCGAGTCCTCGAACCCGAAGCCGGAAAGCAGAATTTGCGGCGCAGGCTCATCGGGCACGTCGTCGCGATCGCGGTCGGCATAGAACAAGAGGTACGGCGGATTGAGCACGAACACGCCGCCGCGGCCGGGAAGCGCGGCCGTGGCCATGTTCAGCCCGTCGAGAAACACTTTTGAGCGTTCGAACGTGCCGTCGCCGTCGACGTCCTCATGGATCGAGACGCGATCGGCGCCGCGGAAGGGCGAGTCCGCCGCGTGCGGCGGCGGCGGGGCGAACGGCGGGTCGTAGGCGTTGCGCCACACGCTGTCCCGGCTGATGAGCTTCAGCCCCGCAGGCCAGGGATACTGGCGGTACTCGACGACCCACAGCCGGCCGCGCTCGTCGAACGCCAGGTACAGCGGCTTGGCGATCAGCGGATTCTCCAGTACCAGATCCACTTCCAAATCGTCGGCGACGCGCAGCGAAGGTTCGCGAGAGCTGGGAACGAGGCGGAATTCGTCATCGTCCGCTGCGACCGACGGCGCAGGGACGACCGCCTCGCCCTCAAGTTGTGGAAGCGTGCCAAGGGCGAGCGCGGCAAGCGAGGCGACAACAAGGCGGTCAGCGATCTTCATATCACCCCTTCGTGCGACAGGCGTCACGGCGCGACATCCGCCGGTTCCGCCGCCCAGCGGATGGCGTTGGTCAGCAGCGCCGTGAACGCGGGCTGCTCGAAGTCGTCGCGGTGCCCCAGCGACGTGTAGAACACCCGCGAACCGTGCGGGCGATGGATCCAAGCGACCGGCTCAGTGGCGTCCTGCCCCTCGATGCGGCCGAGCATCAGCGGCAGCGCCCCGCTCGCCAGCGGCGACGCCTTGTACAACGAACCGTGCGAGATAAACCCGTCCGCGGGGACGCCAGCGAGAATCTCCTCATCGTGAGCCTCGGGGATCGTAGAAACAACGGTGCCCGGGCCGTCGCCGCCGTTGCCGTGATGGTTGGTATAGTTGCCCCCCAGCACCTGGCGGTCGAACTCCGGCCAGATCGCGAGGCCGTCCGGCGGGGCCTCGCCCCGCGGCGGCGCGAACGCGTGACTGGCCGTGCGAATGCCGACCACGCCCTTGCCCGCGGCGACATGTTGCCGCACGACCGCGAGTTGCTCCGGCGGCAACGGGCGACGGCGCACGCTGACGACCAAACAATCGGCGTCCGCCGCCGCGTCGATCCCCGGAATGTCATGGCGGTCGGTCTCGCTGCCGTAAATCAGCGACACGCGAGAGTCGCGCCGCAGGCGCTCGTCGGCAAACATCGTGAGCGTGCGAGCCGTGTCGTATTCATCCTCCGCGGAAACGATCGCCACGTGGGGCCGCCGGTCCGCCGCGAAGCGAAACTCGCCCTGCCCGGTGAAGTCGTCGCTGGTCACCGTGGGGCACCAGTGGCGTTCGATGTGCTCGACGACCAGGTCGTTGCCGCTGAAGTGGTCGACAAACGGCCGGCTGCGCGAGTTGTACATCGCGTCGGTCATATCGCGCACCAGCGCGACGTTCATCCCCTGGCGCACCATCTGCCGGATGGCGAACGTGCGGCCCAGGACGCACATGTTCACGTGCACGCCCATCACCAGCACGTTCTTCACGCCGCGGGAGCGCATCAGGTAAAATGCTTCCTCGCTGTCGGTAATCGCATCGTCCGGCCCGATTTCCAGCGTCGCGATCTGCCGCGTCCAGGGCGAACCTTGCGGGCACGTCGGCTCGCAATCGCAGCCACCGTCGGAGTCGTCGATCGAGAGCGGACCCTCGCGGTCGGGATCGAGGTGACACCAGCCTTCCAGCGGAACGTCGGTTGCGACGGCCGGGGCTGATCGGGCCAGCTCGCGCTGCGGCGTCCCCTCGTAGAACTCCATGCACGAACTGGGGCAGTGGATGATGAGCACCCCCGCGGCGCGAGCGGCGGCGAGCACCTCGTTCATCCGCGGCGCCATTTCGGCGACGCGAGCCGTGGCGCCGCGGCACCAGTGCCGGTCCCACATGTCGCACACGACGACCGCCGTTTCGGACGGCTGCCACGGGGCTTCGGAGACCACGGCATGGTAACGCCCCGAGCCCGGCGCTG
Organism: uncultured Planctomycetaceae bacterium; assembly: GCA_964430075.1. GTDB lineage: Bacteria > Planctomycetota > Planctomycetia > Pirellulales > Lacipirellulaceae > Lacipirellula. The sequence goes on from CAYSFP010000097.1 coordinate 14,923, forward strand.
TTTCCTGGCGGTGGCGCAAGTGCAGCGTCAACAGGTCGGCGCTTGCAAGTTGCGCCGCGGCTATGTGGACCGCACACGCAACCAGCGCCGCAACAAGAACACGACTTCGTAACATCGGAAACTCCTCGCCGCGAGCATTTCTGTACCAACCCGAAGCGTCAGCGAGGGATCGGCGAAGAATCCCTCGCTGACGCGTCGGGTTAGTATTCGAGCGCGAACATTTACAGAAGTCGAACAGGTTTCGCCTGCGCATCCTGTTCAAACTTAGTGGGACCGGCCAAACTTACAAGCATTCCCTGCGATCCACTCCTTTCGTTTTTGCGACCATGCCGCCGCGTCCCTATCTCGTGCTGGAAGCCAACCATCGTCAACTCTCCGCGGCGCCGCCGCGCGTGGCCGTGCTGCCGTGGGGCGCCACCGAAGCGCACAACTGGCACTTGCCTTATGGCACGGATGTGATCGAGGCGACCGAGCTGGCGCGGCGCGGGGCCGAGCTCGCCCACGAGCGCGGCGCCCGCGTCGCGGTGCTGCCGACGATTCCGTTCGGCAACGACGAGCAGCAGCTCGACCAGGTCTGCACGATCAGCATCACGACGGCGACGGCGCTCGCGCTGTTGGGCGACGTGGGGCGATCGCTGGCGACGCAGGGGATCGACCGGCTCGTGATCCTCAACGCGCACGGCGGGAATCAATTCCAGCCGCTGGTGCGCGACGTGCAGGCGAAGTACGGAATGCTGATCGTCGTCGCCAACTTCTGGCAGATGGCGCCGGAGGTGATGCAGGCGACGTTCGACGAGCCGGGCGACCACGCCGGCGAGCTGGAAACGAGCCTGCTGCTGCACGTATGCCCCGACCTGGTGGAGTTGGAGCATGCAGGCGACGGAGCGCGGCGGTCGTTCGCGATTCCCGGACTATCGCAGGCCGGCGTGTGGACGCCGCGGCCGTGGTCGGCCGTGCATCCGGACACGGGCTGCGGCGATCCGTCGCGGGCGACTGCGGAGAAGGGCATCCGGTATTTCGAAGCGGTCAGCGCAGCGTTTGCGGAGCTGTTGGTCGGCTTGGCCAGTGCGGAGAAGGGGCAGTTGCCGTACGTGTAGAGCGGGACCGCTACTGTGCGCAAAGGGCGAATGGGACGCGGATGAACGCGGATTTTGCGGATTTCCGCGGATCAAACAAATCGTGGGGAACACGAGCCGCGGGTTTGCGGATTTCTGCTTGTTGATCCCTTTTCCGATCCGCGCCAATCCATCAAATCCGCGTTCATCCGCGTCCCATTCCCGTGCTGCATTGGCAGAACGGGGGCTTTGTACGCCAGCGCCGATCGCACGTTCAACCAGCCCCGACCAAGCCTGGTCGGGGCTGGTTGACGCGGCAGCGGAAGCGCAGCTCGGCAATTACTTCTTGTTGGCCGCGGCGATCTTCTCCGCCGCAGCGACCCGCCGGCGGCCCTCCACGGCCAGCAGTTCCTGCCGTTGGCCCCAGATGTAGAAGAGGAAACCCGCGACGATGCCGACGGCCGTCGAGCTGATCACCGCGAACGAGCTGGTCGTGAACGTGGAGTTCTCCGCCGCGGCCTGCGTGGTCAGCACCAGCCCCACCAGGCTGATCACCAGCCCCAGCGAGTCGGCAAGAATCTCCGACGGGCTGAGGCTCATGCGGCTCAGCACGATCAGTTTGCCGAGCACCAGTTGCAGCGTGAAGCTGACCACGCCAGTGACCATGGCCGCAAACGCGAGCCAGTGGAAGTAGGGGAACGAGAGCTTCTCGGCGAGCATATAGATCGGGTTCAGTATGCCCGCGGAAATCTGTTTCGCTTCGTCGCTCTGGTCGACTTTTTCAATCGCTTCCTTGGCGCCCTCGACGACGTCGATGCCGTTGTCCGCGATGCCGTCTTCCGCGGCCGTGTCGTCGACGGCGGCAGCGTCGGGGTTGGCCCCTGCGCTTCCGGAATTGGCGAGGTCCTCTTCGGCAGGCGCATCGGCGTCCGTGGCGGCCGCGGGGACGCCGCCCTCCAGATTGGCCGCCGCGTCGTCAGCCTGGGCCCAGGCCAGCGCGCTTGCGAAAAGAACCGCGAATACAACCAACGCCGCGCAGCATGCACGCACCATCTGTCCGCCCTCCGAGAGGCGCAAAGAACACGGGCGGATCGCCGCGGCGCCGGCGCGGCGGCCCCAGGAGTCCATTCGCCGGATTCTATCGTATCTTGCCGACAGAACGGAATTGACGCGGCACTTGGTGAGCTCATCAGCTTCCCTCTTGCTTTCGGCCGCCCAACATGATAGTATACAAACGTACAAAACAACGTCGGTTTTCGCCAGAAACGCCGGTCAAGACACACCATCAGCAAGCCCTTCGAACGGAACGGCCCAATCGCTTGCGGTTTAGCGGAATTTCTGGGCAAAGCCAACCGGTTCGTGTTTGTTGTTGGCCCAACAGGAAGGAAACGAGCCTGGAGGCTGGAGTTCAGGACAACTCGCGCCTCGCACCTCGCGCCCCGCTTTACGTCGCCCAGAAAAGAATTCTCTCGCCCACGGCACGACGCAATGTTTCGCCGACGCCCTGCACTGCAAACCCAATCACGCCAACGTGATCCGGCCGCGAGCTGCAACGTAACTCATGAGAAATCGACTTATGTCGCTAAAAACATCGTTTCGCGACAAAAATCACGGCGTGACCCATGTTCGCCAGCGCTCATTCTGAGGTCTCTGGAGCCTTTCGTCATACAGCCTCGATACTGTCTAATTGTGCTTCGAGCCTGCTGTACTACACTACTATCCGTTAACTTCTACTCGCGCCGCGAAGGATTTCGTACGGAACGGATTGACCACAGAGTGCACAGAGGTCGGAGAAGTTAAGGAAAGGATCCTTGAGAAGAACCTCGCGAGCCCTCAGCTCATCGCTCCCAAATTCCTACTGCCTCGTTCCCTTCCTAACCTCCGTGTCCTCTGTGCCCTCTGTGGTAAATCCGCTTCCCCTGCGCCGCGCACCGCGAAGATTCGCACCGTTGTTCGTCGAGTCCTGTGTTTTCACCGCGTGGTTCCGGCCAGCGGCCGGACTGTGATCGCGTCGTTTCGCAATTGAGGGAGTTGCCATGCGTCGTTGGGTGACCGCTTGTTTCGGCCTGGCCGCGTTGGTCGCCGCCGCGCGAGCGCGCGGGGAGACCCCTCTCGCCGCACTCGGCGTAATCGAAATCGTGCTCGCCAGCGAGCAGGATTACCCCAATCCGTTTTGGGACGTCACCGTGACCGTCGAGGCGACCGCGCCCAGCGGAGCGAAGCAAACCTGCGAAGCATTCTGGGACGGCGGCCGCACGTGGCGGGCCCGGCTGCGCGGCGACCAGAGCGGAACGTGGCGGTGGACGTCGCGGGCGACGGGCGAGGCCGACGCCGGCCTTTCCACCAGCGGCGAGGCGCAACACGGCGCGGCGCGACCGCCGCAAATTGTGCGCGTCGCCGACAGCGGCACGCATTTGGAAACGGGCGACGGCGAGCCGTTTTTCTGGCTGGCCGACACCGCCTGGAACGGCGCCCTGCGCTCGCGGCTGGAAGACTGGCAAACGTACCTCGACAAGCGGCGCGAGCAGCGGTTCACGGCCATCCAGTTCGTCACCACGCAGTGGCGCGGCGGCGACCGCGTGATTCCGCGGCATCAGTTTGTGGGAACAGAGCGGATCACGGTCGATCCCGCGGCGTTTGCAGAACTCGACGCAAGAATCGCCGCGATCGTCGAGCGCGGCCTGCGGCCGGCGCCGGTCATGCTGTGGACGCTCACGCCGACCGACCCCGGCCAGGCGCTGAGCGAAGCCGACGCGATTCGGCTCGCCCGATACGAAGTCGCGAGGTGGGGTGCGTTTGCACCCGTGTGGCTCGTGGGCGGGGATGGGCCGTATCTCGAAATCGGCGTCGATCGCTGGAAACGCGTGGGCCGCGCCGTGTTCGCGGACCAGCCCGACCAACTGGCGACGCTGCATCCCAGCGGGCTCAGTTGGATCGCCGATGCGTTTGCCGGCGAGGACTGGCTCGACTTCATCGGCTATCAGTCCGGGCACGGCGACGGCGAGCGCGATCTCAAGTGGCTCGTCGCGGGCCCGCCGGCCAACTCGGCTAAAGTGGGCAAACCGGTCATCAATTTGGAGCCGAATTATGAAGGTCACCCGGCGTATCAATCGGGCGAGCGGCATACCGCCGCGAACGTGCGGCGGGCCGCTTATTGGTCGATGCTCGTCCACGCCCCCGCGGGCGTCACCTACGGCAACAATGAAATCTGGGTGTGGAACGAGCAGACGGCCGACGCGGAGAACCACGGCAACCTGCGGCAGATTCCACCCTGGCGCGAAGGCGTCCAGACCGAGGGGATCGCCGACATGACGCGGCTGCGGGCGCTGTTCGAGTCGGGGCCGTGGACCGAACTGCGGCCTGCCCAGCATCTGCTCGCGGAGCAGCCAGGGGACGACGATCTGCGGCACTTCATCGCCGTCGCCCAAACCGGGAACGAAGCATGGACCGTGGCGTACCTGCCGCTAGGCGGAACGATTCGTCTTTCGACCGAGCTGGGGAGCACGTCGGCCCAGTGGTTCGATCCGCGCACTGGTGAATTGACGGCCGCCCAACCTTCCGCGGGCGGCGCGTTTGCAGCACCGGATCGCCAGGACTGGGTCTTGGTGCTGCAGAATTGAAACGCGATGAATGCTGCGCAAGTGAAGCGGTTCCCCGCGAACATGGGGAGCGGCCTCAAGAAAGCCAATCGCCGCAAAAGCGCGCTTCTCGGACGCATTTTGGCACGAAGCTTCCCTCGCCGCAGGCCAGGCGACGGTAAGTTGGGCATTTGTGCCTGCGGCGTCTTGCACTTGCCCTAACCAGGCTTTAGGTTGCCCGCAATTCCCGCGACGCGCCTGGGGAGGACGCAACGACAGGCGCCGCGCCGGGACTTCCGCGTGGCAGGACGCGCGCCAGAGAACGTGGCGCGTGTGCGACGGCGATGATTTCAGAATGAACCAGTGAACGTATTCATCGAGGGGTCGAAACTGATGTCAAAACGTGCATCGAAGTTGGAGTTCCGCAGCGTGCGGCGAGTTGTGGCGGGCCTTGTGGTTGCCTTCGCGGCCGCGCCGGCGGCGTTCGCACAGTCGACGCCCCGTGGTTACGACGTTCAATTTACCACGACCGCGCCCGTGGCGGACGGCGTCGTCAGCCCCGGCGAGTGGGACGGCGCCGCGGCGGCGGCCGGGTCGTGGGCGGTTATTCGCGAAGCGGAGGGCGAGCTCGATACGGAGAACAATCGCTTCCGGATGCTCTGGGACAATACCAACCTCTACATCCTCTACGAAACCGACTTCGGCGATTGGCAGTTCAACGACCCAAGCCAGGAACGGCCCAACATCTCCTTCTCCCCGGACGTGTTGAACTTCTACATCGATCCCAACGGCGACGGCGAGGAGAACGCCGTTCCGGACGGCGAGGTCGATGGATACCAATTCGCGTTCAACATGTTTCGCCATCCGGCTGACGAAGCGTTGATCTCGACGGACGCCCATCGCCAGGGCGTGGGCATCTATACCGAAGCCCACAACAACTCCGGCTTCGGCGATCAAGCGCGCTGGAACAAGGGCGGCTCCGACGTGCAGGGCGCGGCCATGCAAGACATCGTCGTCGCCCAGAAATAGCGCGACGGCCGGCATCGCCGAGGTCATTATTCCGTGGGCCAATTTCAACGCGAACGCCTTCGTCGCCGGAACCGTCGAGCCGGGCGACTTCGACAGCAACGGCCTGGTCGACGGCAACGACTTCCTCATCTGGCAGCAAAACGTCGGCATCGGCCAAACCGCCGCCCAGGGCGACGCGGACGGTGACTTCGACGTCGACGGCGACGACCTGACGGTGTGGCAAACCAACTACGGCTCCAACACGCAAGTGGAAACGGGGCTCAATCACGAGAGCAGTCCCGTCAACGATGAACAATGGTATTTCCAGATGGCTCGACAAAACGGTCTCGGCGACGTGGGCAATTTTCTGCCCGCCTGGAATTGGACGCCCCACCAGGGGTTCACGTCCCGTCCGCACGGCGTTCTTACCTTTGTCGGCGCTCCGGCCGAGGCCGGCGTCAACGCCGTGCCTGAGCCGTACTCGGCGGCTTTGGCAGCGGCGGCGCTGGCGATGGGCGTCGGCACCGTACGACGTCGGGCGGCCTGAGCCGACCGCTGACAGGCCACAGTTCTTGCGATTCAGCGGCGACTGACGGCGACGGTTTTGGGGGGCTCCAGAATTCGAACGTCGATCGCCAATGAGCGGATCGCGCCCCGTCGTGGGCGCGATCCGTTTTTGTGTGCGCTCGCCGGCGCCCCCGCACGCGCGACCTCAGCACAACGCGACGTCTCCTGGCAATCACAAGCGCCGCGACAGCGCCTTGCGAGCTAAAGGCGCCCCCGATATCACAAGGCAAAGGCGTCCTCCGACGGCGTATAGCATTGTTCCGCCCCGTTCATGCTGCCAATGAACGATTTCCCGATCGTCCGCCGCATGACCGTTGTGCCTGTGGCAGGCTACGACTGCATGCTGCTGAATCTCAGCGGCGGGCATGGGCCCGTGTTCACGCGGAATCTCGTGCTGCTGGAGGACGACTCCGGCCGTACGGGCGTGGGCGAAGTCCCGGGCGGCGAAGCGGTGAGAACGACGCTCGAGGCTTCGCGCGAGCTCGTTGAAGGCCGCCGCATCGGCACGATAGGCGAGGTGCTGGCCAGCATCCGCCGGGCGTTCGGCGAGCTCGACGCCGGCGGCCGCGGAGTGCAAACCTTCGACCAGCGGGTGACGATCCACGCGCTCGCGGCCGTCGAGAGCGCGATGCTCGACCTCGCCGGGCAGGCGCTCGGCGTGCCCGTGGCCGCGCTCTTGGGGGACGGGCGGCAACGCACAAGCGTCGAGACGCTGGGTTACCTGTTCTTCGTCGGCGACTGCACTCGAACGACGCTCAACTATTGTTCGCCGAGCGGTAACGACGCATGGGATGCCGCTCGCTGCCGCGAAGCGCTCGATCCGCCCTCCATCGTCGCCCAGGCGCAAGCGGCACAGGAGCGGTTTGGCTTCACGACGTTCAAGCTAAAAGGCGGCGTCCTGCCCGGACCGGACGAGTGCTTGTGCGTCGAGGCGCTGGCCGAGGCGCTGCCGGACGCCGCCCTGACGATCGACCCCAACGGCTGCTGGAGCGTCCACGATGCGGTCCGCTGGCTCGCCCCGCTGGCCGACCGATTGCTGTACGCCGAGGATCCGTGCGGAGCCGAGCGCGGGATCTCCGCCTGCGAGGCCCTGACAGAGTTTCGCCGTGCTACGGGCATTCGCACTGCGACGAACATGGCGGCGGTCGATTTTCCGGGACTCGTCGAGGCGATTCGATTGGGCGCGGTCGACGTGCCGCTGGCCGATTGCCACTTCTGGACGATGCGCGGCGCCGTCGCGGTTTCCCAGTTGTGCGCGCTGTGGGGCCTGACTTGGGGTTCGCACAGCAACAACCATTTCGACGTCTCGCTGGCGATGATGACACACGTCGCCGCCGCGGCGGCCGGCGACGTGACGCCGATCGACACGCACTGGATCTGGCAGGTCGGGCAGCGACTGACCAAGGAGCCGCTGGAGATCCGCGGCGGCCGGATCGACGTGCCGCAGGCGCCGGGACTGGGCATCGAGCTGGACATGACCCAGGTCGAGGCCGCGCATCGGCTCTATCAGCGCACCGACGCGAAGTCGCGCGACGACGCCGCAGCGATGCAGTTTTTGCGCCCGGGATGGACGTTCGACCCCAAGCGGCCCTGCCTGGCGGCAGGCGCCGCTCCAGGAAGTACTAGAGCGTATTTCAAAACCTTTGGATGCTAGCTAAACAGCGGCGTTTCGATGG
>CAYSFP010000098.1:0-22685 GCA_964430075.1 uncultured Planctomycetaceae bacterium
TTGTGTCAGCTATCAGCATTCGGTAGAAGTTCGTTCACCGTTTTCTGATAGGAGGTTAGTCCTACAGCGCTAAGTTGAAACCACGGATTACACGGATTTCTTCGTTGTAAACGCACTCCGTTGCGGGTTTGGATGGCTGTCACAAGGACCTCCCTCGCCGCGCCTATTCCCATCCGTGAAATCCGTGGTTTCGATCGGCGCGACTTAGCGCTGTCGTATTAGTACTACAGCGCTGAGTCGGATTGATGCCTGCAATGCCAGCGGCCGACGACGTGCTTGTATTCCCGATGCATTCGAGATCCCGCGTACAAGAGTCGACGAATCGTTGTCGCAAACAACGTCCGCTGCGATTTGCGCCGCAAGTCGCTGATGTCAAAGACCTTCGAGTGAGTCTGGAAAAACAACTTAGCGCTGTCGTATTAGGTCGTGTTGACAATCACTTGAGCCACTTGATGATGGCGGCGAACCCACGGTGCGCCATTGACCACCCGCTTGATGGGTTGGCGGCGCCCCGCCGACCCATCCTACGTACTACGTACTCATCTCGCGGAGCGAGATGGCTACACTGCCAGTTCTCAAGAGTCACGGTTCTGGTCCGAGCACCGATTCGGCCAGCAACTCGGCGATATCCTGCACGCGCGTCTCCGGGCTGTGCGCCGCCAGCCCGTCGCCCAACATGATCAGGCAGAACGGACACGAAACGGCCACCGCGCCCGCGCCGCTCGCGGCGATCTCGCGCACGCGGCCTTGGCCGATGCGGTCGGCCGGGGCGTCGTCGAACCACATGCGGCCGCCTCCGCCGCCGCAGCAGGCGGTGTTGGCCCGATTGCGGGGCAGCTCGATGACGGGCAGCGCGCCATCCGCGGCGGCGCCGGCCGCGGCGAGTACGGCGCGGGGAGCTTCCGTTTCGCCGAGCGAGCGGGCGAGATAGCACGGATCGTGGAACGTGATCTTGCGCCCTGAGCCGACCGTATGGCTCGGCGCAGGTAGGCGACCCGCGTCGAGGAGTTCCTCCAGCAGTTGGCTATGGTGGATCACCTCGTACTGCCCGCCGAGCTGCGAGTAGTCGTTCCGCAGGCTGTTCACGCAGTGCGGGCAGTGCGCCACGATCCGCCGCACGCCGTTTTCGGCCAGCGTGGCCACGTTCTGCTCGGCGAGCTGCTGGAACAACAATTCGTCGCCCATCCGGCGGGCGCTCTCGCCGGTGCAGCGCTCCTTGGGGCCGAGGACCGCGAAGTTCACGTTGGCCGCTTGCAGTAAGCGGACGACGCTGCGGGCGATTTTCTGTGCGCGGCGATCGTACGCGGCGGCGCAGCCGACCCAGTAAAGAATCTCAAAGTCCGGGTTGTCGGCGACCAGCGGCACGTCGAGCCCGGCCGCCCAGCCGAGTCGCTCATTCTGAGCGAGCCCCCAGGGGTTGCCGACGCGGTCAGTCTTCTGCAGCGCCGTGGCCGGCGAGCCGCGCAGGGCGCCCTCGCCGATGAGATGCCGCCGCATGTCGGTGATCATCCGCAGCGGGCTGAGCCCCAGCGGGCATACGGTCGGGCAGGCGCCGCAGGTGGTGCACGACCACAGCGTCTCGGCCGCGATCGTTTCGCCGTGGAGGTTGGCTTCCACGCCCGCGGAGTTCACTAGCGCCACAAGGTTCTGCACGACGTTCCGCGGCGAAAGCGGCTTTCCTGCCTCGAACGCGGGGCACGCGTCCTCGCATCGCCCGCAGGAGACGCAGGCGTCCAGCTCCACGAGCTGCCGCACCGTGAAGTCGGACAACTTCGCCACGCCGATTTGCCCGGTCTCTTCAATTTCTTCCATCGAGACCAGGCTCATCTCGCCGTGAGCATGGTCGCGGAGGGCCAGGTTGACCGTCCCCGCAAGCGAGTGCAACAGCCGCGTGTAGGGCATCGCCGCGATGAACCCCAGCGCGAGCGCCGCGTGCCCCCACCAGAGGGCGAAGTGCCACGTCGCGGCGCTCGCGGCATCGACGCCGCTGGCGCGGAACAGCACCGCCGTGACATATCCCACCGGCGAGAGCCCGGCCAGCGGCGTGTTTGCCAACACGATGCGCAGTCCTTCGACGATATAGCCCGTCATGCCGATCGCGATGAGCAGCGCGAGAATGGCAATGTCCGCCCCGCTGCGGGCGAAGCTCTCTCCGGATCGCAGCCGACGCACCAGGAACATCGCGCAGCCAAGGAGAAAGGCCACGCCGAAGGCGTCCATCACCAGCTCGTACACGCCGAAGTACACGCCCTTGTGGAACACGGGATTGCTGGGCTCGCGCCCCAGCAAATCGGCAAGCACGTGCTCGATCGCCACGAGCGTCGTGCCCACCAGCAGCACGAAGAAGCTGCTGAACAACAGCTTGTGCGCCAGGTTGGCCCGCGGGCGCCGCAACCGGAACCGGCCCTGCAGCAGCACGTCGCGGAGCAACCGCAGACAGACGAGCGAGACGCTGATCGGCGGCCCGTCGCGGCGACCTTGCCGCCAGATGCGAACCCGGCGCGCGATGCCGTATGCCCACGCGGCAACGGCGGCGGCCGCCAGCAGGTAGAACGCGGCTTGCGCCCAGCCGGGGATGTTACCGAAGATCTCCCGGGTCAGCGGCGCCGCGGCGCCGACCAGCGGCTCGTCAGCGGCGCGGCTCGTCAACGGCGCGGCTCCTCAACGGCAGAGTGCGGCATGTTGGGAGAGCTTCTCGATCAACTCGGGCACGAGCGCATACACGTCGCCGACCAGGCCGTAGTCGGCCACGTCGAAGATCGGCGCCTCGGCGTCGCTGTTGATGGCCACAATCGTGCGCGAGTTTTTCATGCCCGCCAGGTGCTGCACGGCGCCCGAGATGCCCAGGGCGATGTACAGCTCCGGCGCGATGATTTTGCCCGTCTGACCCACCTGCAACTCGTTGGGGGTGACGCCGGCGTCGACCAGCGCGCGGGAGCTGCCCACCGCCCCGCCCAGCACGTCGGCCAGCCCGCCGACCAGCCGCTCGAAGTCGTCCGAGTTCTTCAGCGCCCGGCCGCCCGACACGACGACGCGCGCTTCGGTCACGTCGGGGCGCGTGCTCTGCTTGGTTTGCACGCCTTCGTGGCTGCCGCGGCGGGCGAACGTCGCAGCGTCGAACTCCAGCCGCTCGATGGGGTGAACCGATGCGAGCCGTTCTGCCGCCTCGTAGGACGACGCTCGCACGGTAGCGATTTGCAGCGAGCCCAGCAGCCGAATCGTCGCCGTCACGGCGCCGGCGAACTGCGGGCAATCGTAGTGCAACTGCCCCGCCACCAACTCATGCCGCACGACGTCGCTGGCCATCGCCCCGCCGAGCAATCCGGCTGCCCTCGGCAGGACATCCTTGGCGAATGTCGACGAGGCCGCACACACCAGCTCGGCGCCGTAATGCTGCGCCGCCGCGGCGATCACGCGGGCGAAGGGCTCCGCCAGCACCTGGTCGAGCGCCGGCGAGTCCACCGCGAACACCGGCGCGTACTCGGCCGCTTCCTTCGCGACGTTCTGCAGATCGTCGCCCAGCACGAGCCACGCCGCCTCGCCGCTCGTGGCCTCGGCAACCTGCCGCGCAAAGCCGAGGCAAGACAGGCTTGCCGCGCGAAGGGAAGAACCATCGTGCTCGGCGAGAACCAGAATGCGCATGGCGGGAACACTCAGTGTCGTTCAGCGACTTTCAACTCAGCAACCCCGCCAAACCCTCGAGTCGCTCGATCAACTCATCAACCGAACTGACGTGCTCGCCGCGGCGTTTGGTTTCCGCGGAATAGTAGCGGAGCACCTCAACCTTGGGTTCCAGCGTGACGCCCAGTTCCTCAACGGCGAGCGTCTCCAGCGGTTTCTTGCGGGCCTTCATGATGCCCGCCATCGAGGCGTAACGCGGCTCGTTGAGCCGCAGATCCGCCGTCACGATCGCCGGCAGCGGCAGCCGCACCGCGTCGATGCCATTGTCGGTCTCGCGGTTCACGCGGATTTCGCCTTCGAGCAGCTCCAACCGCGACGCGAACGTGGCCTGTGGCCAGTCGAGCATCCCGGCGAGCATCTGTCCGGTCTGATTCGCGTCGTCGTCGACGGCCTGCTTGCCCATGATCACCAACTGCGGCGCTTCCCGCAGCACGACTGCCTGCAGCACCCGCGCCACGTTCCAGGGGTCGAGCGGCCCCTCGCACGCCACGTGGATCGCCCGTGCGGCGCCCATCGCCAGCGCCGTCCGCAGTTGCTGCTCGTACTCCGCGGGGCCGATGCCGATGGCGACGACCTCGACGCCGTCCGGCAATCGCTCTGCAATCCGCACCGCCTCTTCCAGCGCGATGGCGTCGAACGGATTGATCACATACGGCAGGTGATCGAGCGCAACGTGCGTACCATCCGCCGCGGCGGCGATCTTTTGATCGGTGTCGGGCACGCGCTTCGTGGGGACGAGAATCTTCATGACGCCGAGTGGGCCACCGCCTCCGACTCAGCGTTGACAGACGCGGCCGCCGCAGACGAGGGAGCCGCCGACGCGACCTCGGCCTTCTCCACCTTGCCGTAGTAGTTGCCGGCCATGTCGGCGCACTTCTGCTCGATCTCCGGCCGATCGATGTACCCGGGGGCGTCGAAGTAACGATCCGCTTCGATCGACGCACAGTCGTACGTGCTCGCGCCGTCGAGGATCAGTTGCGACATGATCAAGCCGATCGCCGGGCTTTGCACGATGCCGTGCCCCGAGAAGCCCGAAGCGTGGAACAGGCCCCGCAGGTTCGGCATCTCGCCGCAGAACGGCCGGGCGTCGGGCGTGAATGTCATGATGCCGGTGGTGATCGTCATCGGGGTGCGTTCGTCGATCCACGGGAAGCGGGCGTTGGCCGCTTCGATCAGCCGAGCCACCTGCAGCGAATCGCGGGCCGCCTTCATTCGCGACATATCGAAGTCCGCCGGCAGGCGCCGCATGTTGTGCAGTTCGGGATCGGGATCGTAAATACCTACGATCAGCCCGCCGCTCTCCGGCCGCGTGTAGAGCCGGTAGTGCCGGTCGCGCACCGCGGGGCTGAGCCGATCGACCGGATGCTCCGGGTGCGGACGCGTGGTGAGATAGTAGTGGCCAATCGCCGCGGTGGGCAGCACCGCGTCGGCCAGCTCGGCATTAAGGTACGACCAGGGGCCGCCGGCGTTGAGGACCACCGGGGCGTGGAACTCGCCAGCCGGCGTCCGCACGCCGCGGACCTCGCCGCTTTCGACGAGGATTTCGGTCACCGGCGTGCCCGTCTTGATCTGGACGCCGCGCTGCCGGGCCACCTTCAAATACGCGGCCACCAGCTCCGCCGGCTGAATGTGCCCGTCCGTCGGGCAGTAGCACGCGTCGAGCAAGTCGCCCGTCCACATGTACGGCAGCCGGCGGGCCACCTCGTCGATCGGCAGGTGGTCGATTTCGAAGCCGATCGACTTGCCCATGGCCACCAGGGAGGCGATCTCCCCGACGCGCTCCGGCGTCTCGGCGATGCGCAGCGAGCCGGTCTGCACGAAGATTTCGACGCCGGCCTGCTGCTCCAATTCACGGACGATCGCCAGCCCGTCGATGAGCATCCGCGTGTGCTCGGCATTGCCGCGGAGCTGCCCCAAAAGTCCGGCGGCCCGGCCGGTCGACCCGTTGCCAATGCGCTCGCGTTCCAGCACGAGCACCCTTGCCCCGCGCCCCGCGAGCTGCATCGCCGTGCTGAGGCCGGCGACGCCAGCCCCGATGATGATTACATCCGCGGTGGGCGTAGGAGGCATAGAGTTTGACGGCCCAGGAGGGGATAACGGGCGAAGGTTGCCGCGCGACGGCATGCTAAACAAACGGACGACAAGTCTATCGTTTCAAGTCTATTTGGCGGTCGCCAGACCAGACATGGCCGGAGGCGCAATTTGGATGTCAATTCGCGCGTCCCGCCAAGGCGCGTCGGCTAAAGAGCGCCATCCAATCCTTTTTTGTGGTAGCTGTGCACGATGCGGTCCTGGTTTTCCAGCAGCCACTCGATCGAGGGTTCGCCGCTCATCGCTTTGCAGATGGCCGCGTGCATGCTCTTGCGGTGCGTGTTGAACAGGTCGTCAAAGTCGAGGTCTTGGGCCTCGATCACCTCGGGGTACAGCCACACGGCCGCGATGATGCCGATTTTATCACACTGGTCGCGGGGAATCGTGCCGTCCCGCACCGCATCCAGCACGCCGTGGGCGATGCCGGCTTGAACCGAGCCCATCAGGATGTTCGTGTAGCGATTCTTCTTGACGGTCACTTTGCTGACCATGAGCGTGGCCGGCTTCACGGCCACGTCGCCGTTGAGCAGCGCCAGCACGCGGGTGTGCCCCTCGACCTGGCCGCCCAGGAGCGACGCGAAGGCCACGCCGACGGGCCCGTTGAGGTCGCCGATCATGATTTCCGGCTCGGCCGCCGACAGCTTGTGGCGTTCGCCGCGAACCAGCGCCTCGCCGATCTTAGGATATTGCACGATCGCGCCCTTTCACACGTTGATCGATGAAGTTCTGTCTGAAACGTCCTGGGGCCATTGTAGAAATGGCGTCTCGTCGTCATGTACTGGAAAAACGCGCAGGGGGTTTGATGAATTCTTGGGTGGCGGAGGACCTTGCCGCGGCGGCGCGTTTGTCACGCCGTCGTTGCGCAAAATTAGGGTGAGACGAGCATCGCGGTTTCGATCAAAATGGCCAAGGGCGTCCCCGCTTGTTGTCATGGCGAGTGATTGCGGGAACCGCCAATTCGTCGCGCGGGCATCGACATGGGGCCGTTGACGGACGCAGACAATCAGGCGCTGGTCGACCTCATCCGGCAGCGCACGCCGGGATCCAGCTTACCCGGCGATTTCTACGCCAGCGACCTGGTCTATCGCGCGGAGCTCGACCGCATCTGGCGCCAGGGATGGCTGTTCGTTGCGCACACGTGCGAGGTTCGCGCTCCGGGCGACTACGTCACCTTCGCCGTCGACAACGATTCGCTGATCGTGATGCGGGACGACGACGGCGCCATTCGCGCCTTCTGGAACGTCTGCACGCACCGCGGCACCGAGCTGTGCGATCAGCCTCACGGCAAGGTCGGGCGTTTGGTCTGTCCGTATCACCAGTGGACCTTCGGCCGCGATGGAGCGCTGCTGTCCTGCCGCGGCATGCAGCCGGAGTTGGACAGGAGCCAGCTCGGCTTGCGTCAGGCGCATGTGCGGCAGCTCGCGGGATTGATCTTCGTATCGTTCAGCGAGACGCCGCCCGACTTCGAGGCGGCGATCGACTCGATTGCCGCCATGGCGGAGCCCCAGGGCCTCGAGCAGGCTAAAGTCGCTAAGATCGTCGACTATGACGTGGCCGCGAACTGGAAGATCGTCTGGGAAAACAACCGCGAGTGCTACCACTGCAACGTCAACCATCCGCAGTACATCAAAGCCAACTTCGATCACTTCAACGCCGACGACGCCAACGAGCGCATCCAGGCCCGCATGGCCGAGGCGGTGCAACGCAGCGAAGCGAAGTGGGAGGCCGCGGGTTTGGCCGTGAGCCACCGCCACACGGGCATGACGGAATTTCCGCACACCGGACCTGGCGGTTGGTTTTCTGCGAATCGCACGGCCCTGGTCGAGGGCTGGGTGAGCGAGACGATGGACGGCCGGCAGGCGGCGCCGCTGATGGGCAGCTACCCGGATGCCGACGTCGGCACGCTCCGCGTTCGCACGCTGCCTAACATGTGGAATCATTCGAGCTGCGATCATGCCGTGTCGACGCGGTTGCTGCCGGCGGGTCGATTGCGGACCAAGGTGCGGGTCACGTGGCTCGTGCACGAGGACGCCGTCGAGGGCCGCGACTATCGGCTCGAAGACATCATGCCGTTCTGGCAGCTCACGTCCGAGCAGGATTGGGACCTGTGCGAGCGGGCCCAGCGCGGCATCAGCTCATCGGGCTACCGACCCGGGCCGTATTCGACGTTCAAGGAATACAATGTCGATGCGTTCATCCGGTGGTACCTCGCCCAGCTCGCCGCCGGCGAGCCGGCGCCCAAAGCCCGTTGAATCAGGATCCTCTGGGCCGTAATTATGGCGAGCGAGACGCAACGCGCGGAGATTGTCGTGATCGGCGGCGGTGCCGTCGGTTGTGCCGTGGCCTACAGCCTGGCCAAAGCCGGCAAGACCGACGTGCTGCTCGTGGAGAAGGAGCCGACCGTCGCCGCGGTCACCACGCCGCAGGCGGCCGGCCTGGTCGGGCAGGTGCGCAACACGGTCGAGCGCACCAGGCTGGCAATGTGGTCGGTCCGCACCTTCTCCGAACTCGAGAACGACGAATCCGCCAAGCCCGGCTGGCGGCAGGTCGGCTCGCTGCGCGTGGCCCTCACCAGCGAGCGCGTCGCCGAGTTCGAGCGAATGAAGGCGGTGGCCGACCAGTCGGGCCTCGAGGTCGAGTGGCTCGACAACGCCGCGGCCAAGCACAAATGGCCGCTGATGAACTTCGATCGCGCCCGGGCCGTCCTCTGGTGCCCGACCGATGGTTACCTGCAGCCGTCCGATCTCACAATGGCCTACGTGGCCCACGCCCGTCGACTCGGCGTGCGCGTGCAGACCAAAACAGCCGTCGAGCGCGTGGTCGTCGACAACGGCCGCGTCACGGCCGTCGACACCGATCGCGGCCGCCTCGAGTGCGAGATGGTGATCAACGCCGCGGGCTCGCACGCGTACCACATCGCCCGCAGCGTGGGGCTGGAGCTGCCGATCGTGCCGGTGCGTCACGAGTACTTCGTGACGGTCCACGCCCCAGGATTGGAACCCACGCTGCCGGTCATCCGCATTCCGGACTCGACGCTCTACATTCGCGCGGAAATCAACTCGCTGTTGTGCGGCGGGTGGGAGCCCGCCGCCCTGTCGACCGATCCGCGCGAGTTTGCAGACGCCATCGAGCCGCCGCCGATCGATCCCGACTGGGATGTGCTCACGCGGTTCGCCGAACGGCTCGCCCCCGAGATCCCGCAGGTCGAGCACCTGGGCGTCCGCAGCGTGTTCAAGGGCTGGCCCACATTCACGCCGGACGGGCGATTCATCATCGGCGAAAGCTCGCGGGTGAAGGGCTTCGTCATGGCTGGCGGCTGCAACGCCCACGGCGTCTCGGGGTCGGCGGGCATCGGCCGGCACGTGGTCGAGGCGATTCTCGACGCTAAGGCGTCGCCCTATGTAAAAAGCCTCAGCCCCGACCGGTTCGACCGCGAGGCGTGGGACTGGGCGGAGGCCCGCCGGCAGGCTCAGCACATCTACGAGACGTATTACCACGTGGGGCATTAGGGAGGAGGAGGATTCAGGGTTCGGGATTCAGGACCGAGGGATCAGGAGTCAGGAAAACAGGGGGAATGGGGGAACTGGGCCATTGGACACTTCGTGGAGTTTTTGCGCGCGAGGCGGGACAGGACATGCCCGGGCGATTTTTGTAAGTTGATTCATAGCAAAGAGTTTCGTCATTCGCACCCCCCTGGCGGGCGTCCACTTTGTCCACTTTGGGCGGTTCCGCGTGCGCACGGCGGTCAAGGGGGGACGGCGCTAAACCGCAGGCGATTGGACCGATCTTGTGGGTCGCCGGGCAATTCTGGGCAATGCCTGGGGGATAGTATACATTATAGCACTACGACGGGCGGAATTGAAGAGACAATCCGCGGACATCACTCTTCAATTGGACGCCACGGCGCCAAGTCGTGCTCTTCAAAGACTGCGTCGAACCGTCGGTGCGATTCGCCATCCGATGGTTCGGCAGGCGCGGCAGCGGACTCGCGTCGCGTGGAACTGAGCGATTCCAACGCCCGGTCTAAAATCGATTGCGAGGGCCGCTGGATAATCGCCGGCGGCCGGTGATGCGGTCGACTTCGCCGCGGTGCGCTTGCGATCGCGGATGAGGCGTCGGTCGGCAGGGCGAGAACGACGTCTGCGGCGAGATGGAACTGGCGAGCGTCCTTGGCAGTGGCCATCTTTTCATCATCGCCAATAAGGACCGTTGCCGCCGCGGGCGGAACGACCTGGCCGAGCGTGCGCTGCCAGATGAGGAAGTCGTTGCCGTCGACATCGCGGTCGCCGTCGGCGTCGCCGGGGGTGGGTCCGGCGGTTGTGCCGAAGTTCTGCCGCCAGATGGCCAGATCGGCGGCCGTCACGAAGCCGTCACCGTTGAAGTCGGCGCTAGGCGGATTGCTCGAAGTCACCCGCACGCTGATCGTCTGAATCGTTGCGCCGCCGGCGCTGTCGTTTGCCTCGACTTCCACGAGGTAGACGTTGTCGCCATCGGCGTCGCTTGGCGCTGCGAAGTCGGGCGGCGCGATGAACGACAGGGCTCCGCCTGTGGCGATAACGAACTTGTCCGCATCCGCGCCGCCCACGATGGAATAGCTGACGATCTGCGCAGGGAGGTCGGCGTCCATGGCCGTCACGGGGAGGACGAGCGTCGCGCCTTCCGGCACGCTGAGCTCGCTGGGCGAGAGGAAGATCGGCGCGTTGTCGTTCGTCGGCAGGACCGTCACCGTCACGTCCTGTTCGTCGAGGCCGCCGTGCCCGTCGTCCGCTTGAATGCGGACGACATACGCATTGTCGCCGCCGGCGTCCGCGGGCGACTCGTAGTCCGGGGCCGACTTGAACGATAGCTCTCCCGTGGGCAACAACTGAAAGAACGCCGCGTCGTCTCCGCCGACGATCGAGAAGGCGATCGTCTGCGGCGGGGCCTCGGCGTCGTCCGCGGTGACGGTGAGGACTGCGGAGCTGTTCTCGGCGATCGCGACGGAAGCGGGGGAGGTGATTTGCGGCGGCGTGTTGGGAGCGGCGCCGAGCTCGAATGCGCCGATATCGATCCGGCCGCCCGCCATGCGACCGAAGCCGACGCCGCGCTGGTCGAATTCGGGCGTCGAGCCCTGTCCGGCGATCGCGGAGGGGTCGCCCGCGTTGAGCGCCGGGCTGCCGGGGAGAAGTGCGTGGGTGAATGTGGGGCCGCCGTTGTCGGCCAGCGGGCCCAAGAGCGGGTCAATGGGGCTCTCATTGGTTCCGATCATGCTTCCGCCTTGATCGGTCGGCGGAACGGGGAAGGCGGTGAGATGGTCTTGTCCTACAAGACTGTAGCGAAGGCGCACGTACCCTTCGAGGTCCGGTTCTTTGCCGTCAGGAGCCGTGTTTCCCGCGATAATGCAGTTTTCGAGCAGGGGACTAGAAACCGAGGTCGCAGTAAGTCCGCCGCCGCCGCTGGCCGCGAAGTTGCCAGTGATTGTCGTGTGGCGAATCACCGGACCGCTCACGATGCTGGCGTTGGCTGCGATCCCGCCGCCTTGGCCGTTGGTGGAGTTCCCCGAGATGGTGCTATTAGTGATTGTGAGAGCGCCACTTGTCGAGATCCCGCCGCCGCCCTGCGCCGCGAAATTGTCGGCGATCGTACTATGAGATATTGCAACGCTGCTCAATCGGTTGGCAACCCTAATTGCACCTCCCCGATCGTCGGTCTTGTTCCCGCGGATCGTGCTTTCAGAAAGCGTCAGGTTTACGTTGCTATCCAAAGAGATTCCTGACGCCTCGTTATTGGCGATCGTGCTTTGAGAGATCGTCGTATTGGAATAGCGTCCCGCTGCGATCCCGCCTCGATTTCCGCTCACGATGCTCCGTGCCATGGTAAGCGGCGTTCCAATGACGCTGATTCCTACGCCCGAGTTTTCCGATATGACGCTGTCCGTGACGTTCAACCGGCCGCCTTGGGGCATTGCGAATGGTGCGTACACGTGAACGCCGATGCCGTCGTTCGCGCGGATCACGCTTTTGTCAATGTTGAAGTTGACGCCCGAACCTCCAGCCACGCCCGCTCCGGCGTTTTCCTCGATCGTACAATCGATGAGGGTGAAGTTGCTGGCTTGCACCCGGATTCCCGCCCCGTACGTGTCCAAGTCATCTCCTGGGGCCTTACCGCCGCGGATGGTCAATCCCCTGAGAGTTGAATCCGCGGTGATCCGAAACACTCGGAATTGCCCGCCTCCGTCGATGATGATTCCATCAGGAAGTGCACTGGCGTCGATCGTCATGGACGTCGGTACCGTCAGTTCGCCGACTGCGAGGACAATCGACTGACCTGACAAAGCGGGATCGAACGTTATGGTGGGCATATTGATGCCCTGAGCGGCCCGAATGACCTCCCGAAGGGAGACATCCCCTGGCGCGAAGTTGCCGTCGTCCTCGTCAACGAGCGTATCGACGACCAAACCTGCAAGCGGCGGGGAGTTGAACTCAACGGCGCCGATATCAATTCGCGGCATGGGCGAGAGGACTCGCGCGTACGGTACGCCGCGTTGATCAAATTGGGGCGTCCCGGCGAGGCCTGCAACGGCCAGGGGATCGCCGCGGTTGACGGCAACGCTCGTTGTGACCAGCGCGTGCGTCAGCGTCGGTCCGCCATTGTCGGCCAGCGGGGCCAGACCCGGATCGATCGCCATGGCGCCGCCGACGATATTGCCGTTGGCGTCGGGCATGCTCACCGGCGCGGCCGCGAGTCCCGATCCGCCGTTCGTGCCAATGAGGCTGTATCGGGCTGCCAGCGTGGCGCCAAAGTTCTTCAGGTCCGGGGCGTGGCCGTGAGGATCGACGTTCGCCGCGACGATTGAATTCTCCAGCTTGAGCGTCCCGTTGCCGCTCGCGAAGACGCCGCCGCCGGTTTCGATCGCGGGCAACGTCTTATCGGCGTCGGCCGTGTTGAGCGTGATTGTGCTGTGAAGAATTGAAATCGTCGTGCCCTGGCTGTTCGCCCACACGCCGCCGCCGCGCCAGTTGGCGGAATTTCCGGAGATCGTGCTCTGAATGATCGACGCCGCGCCTCCCCCCGAGGAGGCGCTGAGATAGACGCCGCCGCCGTCGCCGACGGCGACGTTGCCGGAGATCGTGCTGTCGCGGATCGTCACGGTCGTCGAGTTCGACGCGACGGCATGGATGCCTCCGCCCGCCAGCGCCCGGTTGCCGGTGATCGTGCTGCTGGTAATGGTGAGGCTGCCCGCGCGGCTGAACAATACGGCGCCGCCATTGCCGCTGACGTCGCCGCCGGTGAGCGTCAGTCCGCGCAGCTCGACCGAGATTTCGCCGGGCAGCTCGTCGGTGATGCGAAACACGCGACTGCCATCGCCCTTGTCGACGGCGGGCGTGGGGTCGTTGCCGGAGGCATCGATGGTGATGCCGTCGGCCAATGCGCTGGCGTCGATCTTGACCGACTTGTCGAGCACCAACTCGCCCAGCGACAGCGTGATCGTCTGGCCGTTAAGCGCCGGGGCGAAGTTGATCGTCTCGCCCACGGGCGCGGCGGCGATGGCGTCGCGGAGCGACACGTTGCCGTCGACGATGCTGCCGTCGAGCTCGTCGACGAGCGTGTTGACCGTGATCGCCAGCAGGCGCCGCTCTTCCAGCGGCTCGAACCAGGGACGGCGTGATGACGCCGCGCCGCGTTGGCGGCGGCGATTCTTCGACGTTCCGCGCTGCGCCGAGCGGCGCGTGCTCAACCACGGAGATCGTGCCATATGCGCTCTGTTCCCTGCGTGCGACGAAGCTTGTACAGAAGCAGCATTTCAGGGTACCAGTGGGCGCCAAAGGCCGCCACAAAAGGGAGCGATGGGCGAGGCCGATCAGTTTTCGACTGGGTAGGATCTCGATAAGCGGCGGAGCGTCGTTCGCAGGGGCCGACTGGCCGCTGAAGCGGCCAGTCCGAAGAGGGCGCCGCTGCCATCTTTTTGAGGCTGGTGGGTTTTCCGCTCTCCAAGGGCACGCCGTCTGCAGCGAATGCGCTCGTGAAATCACCAACCGCCGCCATTTGGCCGCCGCGCCCGAGCGACTGCGTTTCTTTTCGTAATGCAGCGGGCGACGTATAATTGCGGTCGAAGGCGGCTTAACCTGTTGCAGTGCGTACCCTTAGCACGCATCGAAAATTGCATGAACGCCCGCGAATTTGCCAAGCCTGCGTGGGGACGGTTGTCCGGGATGCGCCCCGTGGGCGTTCTGGCCACAGCCTTTGCTGCGCTGCTGGGCTTCTCGTCCGCGCCGTGTTGCGCGCTGGCGGCCGTGGGAGATCCTGTGGCCGATGCGGAGGATCGCGAACCAATCGCCGACCCTGCCCCGGCGGGGCGCAGCTTGGGCGCGCTGGTGCGCGTCAATTTGCCGCTGACGGCCGGGTCCGACGCGCCGCTGAAGCACACGATCACCCGAGCGCGCGACCGGCTGGTTGAAGCGGCGCGCGAGGCCGGCGATGCGCGGCGTCCGACGCTGGTGCTGCAGATCGCGCCGGCCGCGTCCGCGGAGAACGGCGGCGCGGGGAGCGAGTTTGAGCCCGCCTATGCGCTGGCGCGGTTGCTCACCGATCGTGCGCTGGCCGATGTGAAAACCGTCGCTTGGGTTCCCCGTTCGATCCGCGGCCATGGGGTGCTGGCGGCGCTGGCCTGCGAAGAGCTGGTGATGGCCAGCGATGCGGAGCTGGGCGAGGCGGGCGTCGACGAGCCTGCCGACCAAGGCGGTCCCAGCCCCACGCACATCGCGGCGTATCGTGAGATCGCCGAGAGCCGGCGCATCATGCCGGTGGCGCTGGCCGAGGGGATGATCAATCCGGCGGCCGAAGTCGTGCACGTGGAAAGCGAAGAAGGCTTGCGGTTTTTGCTGCGGGGGGAGGTCGAGGAGTATCGCGACGAGCATGAAATCATCAACGAACAGGTGTTCGTGCCCGCGGGGACGCTCGCGCGGTTCACGGGACGCGAGGGACGGCAGTTCGGCTTCGTGAAGTATCTTGCCAGCAACAAGTCGGAGCTGTCCAAGGCGCTGGCGCTGCCGGTGGAGGCGCTCAGCGAGGATCAGGCGCTCGCGGCGGATTGGCAGCCGATGATGCTGACGGTAAAAGGCGAGGTGACGCCGCGGTCGGCGGGTCAGTTCAAGACGCTGCTGATGAATCGCACGGCGGGCGGGGTGAACTGGGTGGGCGTCCGCATCGACAGCGTCGGCGGCGACTTGGCGGCGTGCCTGGAGATCGCTTCGACGCTGGCGGCTCTCGATCCCAACGCCGTGCGCACCGTGGCCTATGTGCCAGTGGAAGCCCGCGGCGGGGCGGCGGTAATCGCGCTGGCGTGCGATCAGCTCGTCATGCACCCGAATGCCATGCTGGGCGTCGGCCCGCAGCAGGCGCCGGCGCCGCCAGGGCCGCCGCGCGACGGGCGCGTGTTGCCGCCTGGAGGTCCGCGACTGCCGGGCCCGCGCGACGGCGGGGGTCCCCTGCCGCCGGGCGACGAGGCGGTGGAGCTGGCCGCCGCGGTGGCGACGATTCGCGATTCGCTGGCGCCGCGCACCGAGCGAAGCTGGTCGTTGATGCAGGCGATGTTGGACCCCGGCGTCGAGATTGCCAGCTATCGCAACAAGGGGACGGGCGAAGAGCGGCTGATGAGCGCCGAGGAAGTGGCCGCGATGGCCGATGCGGTGAATTGGAATCGCGGCGCCGCGCTGGCGGCGAACAACGAGGCGCTGTCGCTGACCGGCGCGCAGGCCGCCGCCGCGGGCGTGGCCGCCCAAACGGTCGACAGCGTCGATCAGCTCAAACAGCTCTACGCCATTGAGGAGATCGAGAACGTCGAGCCCAATTGGGCGCTCGAGCTGGTGCAGGCGCTGGCTTCGCCGGGGCTCGCCACATTTCTGCTGTTTCTCGGTTTCGTCGGCATGTACATCGAGATCAAGACGCCCGGCGTGGGGTTGGGCGGCGTGGTCGCGGCGCTGGCGTTCTTGTTGTTCTTCTGGAGCAACTACCTGGAGGGCACGGCCGAGGCGCTGGAGATTTTGATGTTCGTGGCGGGACTTGTGCTTCTGCTGGTCGAAGTCTTCGTGGCGCCGGGCGTCGGCGTGTTCGGCCTCGCCGGGGCGCTGATGGTGATCTTCTCCCTGGTGCTGGCGAGCCAGACGTTCGTCGTGCCGCACAGCCAGGCGGAGATCGATCGGCTGACCAGCTCGATTGGCATGGTCGTCGGCGCCGGGCTGGCGATGATGGCCTTGGCGTTCGTGCTGCGGGCGTATCTGCCCAAGGCGCCCATCTTCAATCGGCTGGTGCTGGAACCGCCGCCGCCGGAGGAGCGCGTCACGCTGTCGCACCGCGAGGCGCTGGCCGACTTTTCGCACCTCGTGGGGCAATCGGGCGAAGTCGTGAGTGATCTGCGTCCCGCGGGCAAGGCGCTCATCCAGGACGAGCTGGTGGATGTGATCGCCTTGGGCGAGCCGCTGGACCGCGGCACGCCGATCACCGTCGTTTCGGCGCATGCCAATCGCGTGGTGGTGAAACGGCTGTCGTGACGAGTGCTGCTCGCCCTAGCCGCGATGCCTACGCATCGCTGGCGAAGCGCCGCACGACCTTGCCCGATGCGCACCCCAGCGGTGCGTAGCATCGCGGCTAGGACTCGGACGCCGGAACTCCGTCCTCCGGCAGCAATTAGCCACGGATCAGTCCTTCGCGCGACCGACGGCGCTTTGCCGAACTCGCATGGGCGATGGTAAAATGCGTCGGCGGTGCCATCCACCTCACGCCGAGAATCTGTACGCATGAACGCACTTGATCCCCTTGGCTGGGCCATCGTCCTGTTGGTGCTGGGCTGCGGCCTGCTCGTGCTAGAGGTGTTTATTCCTTCGGGCGGCATCTTCGGATTTCTCGCGGCGCTGGCCGTTATCGGCAGCATGGTGATGGGCTTCCGCCGCGACGCGACGACGGGGCTCAGCTTCATGGCCATCGCGGTGTTCGCCGTGCCCGCGGTCATCGCACTGGCGTTCAAGTACTGGCCGAAGACGCCGATGGGCAAAGCGTTTCTGGGCTCCGTGCCCAGCGAGCTGGAAGTGAAGCCCGAGGATCCGCGGCGCGAACTCGTGGGCAAGGTGGGCATCGCCCAATCGAAGATGCTGCCCAGCGGGTCGGTGCTCATTGACGGCAATCTCGTCGATGCGGTGAGCCAGGGGCTGGCCATCGATCCGGGCGAGCCCGTCGTCGTCGTCGAGGTGCGGGCCAATCGCGTGATGGTGCGTCCCGCGCGGGCGCATGAAGTGCGCAGCGCCGATGTGCGCTCGGATGATGTCCTGTCGCGGCCGCTGCAGGACTTCGGACTCGATGGAATTGACGACGAGCCGTTGAGCTAAGGCGAGCGCGGCGACTCTGCCAAAACTGCGTGCCAGAGGGCGCTCGCGAAGGTCCGTGCTAACTCGTATGCAACGAGTGAATGGGCCGCGGATGAACGCGGATTGGGCGGATTTCCGCGGATCAGAGGAAGTGATGCAATGCAGGAGTTTGAGTCGCTGCTGATCACTGTAACGTCAGCTCAAAGCAGCGCGTGAGCGCTTCGCGTCAGCCGCTCTGCTCATGCCTTGATCCGCGTTCATCCGTTCAATCCACGTTCATCCGCGGCCAATTCCCCGGCTGCCATTGCGTCGAGCAGGTCCCGTAGCAAGATCCACCCTGGGCATGGGCTGGAGTGAACTCGCGGAGAACCGCCGCTACCGCACGCCGGCGTCGTCGGGCTGCTGGGCGACGTTGATTTCCGTGCCGCTGGGCGATTGGACCGGCGCGAGCTGCTCGGCATAGGCCCGCCAGTCGGCCACGTCGTTGCCCAGATTTTCGCCGCTGGCGTTCTTCATCGCTTGGACGCCCGCGTACTGCATGGCCGGGTCGCGGTCCTTGACGGCCGCCGCGAGGGCCACGACGGCGTCGCGCGACTTGTACTTGCCGAGGGCGTCGATCGCTGCCATCCGGACCTCGGCATCCGCCTCCGCGGCGACGATGCGGCTCAGCGGCGTGACGCCGGCGGGATCCCGCCGGCGTCCCAGCAACCGGCAACAGGTGGTGCGCACGCCGCGGTCTTCGTCGTTCAGTCCCGCCACGAGGATGGCGGACGACAGCGGCGCCTGGAACTCGGCGGCTGCTTCCTGGATGGCTCGCCGCACGAGCGGATCGGGCTCGGTGCGAATCTGCTGAGCGAGCTCCTCGCACATCGCGAGTTGCTCGGCGTCGGTGGCATCCTCGGCCCGCAGTCCCATCTCGCGAATCGACGCGGCCCGCATCGCGGGGGTGATGATGCTGGTGCGCTCGTTGTCGCGGAACGGCCAAACCTGGCAGCCCGCGGAGGCAATCAGCAGCGCGGCCAGAGCACAAGCTCGCGGCGCAAACGCGAGGCGCTGGCAACTCGACGACTGTTTAGGAACGTGGCGTGGACAGCTCATAGGCAATTGTGGGCGAAGTTACGGGCCGCGAAATCTACCAAACGCGCCGGCGCCCCGCCATGCCAGGTTGCGGCCAGTACCCGCTAGCAGCCAGCTTGCGATAGAATCAACTCGCATGAAAGCCGCCGGCTTTGCCGGCGGACTTTTCAACGCGTCCCCATTCGCCACATTCCACTCGTCCACCGGCGGAGCCGGTGGCTTTTTTCGGAATCCGTCCATGCAAACGCGATCTCTCGGCGCCAGCGGTCTTCAGCTCACCACGATTGGCCTGGGCACGTGGGCCATCGGCGGCGGCGATTGGAAATTCGGCTGGGGCCGGCAGGACGAACGCGAGGCCATCGCCGCGATCGAACGCGCCGTCGAGCTGGGCGTCAACTGGATCGACACGGCCGCGGTCTATGGCGCCGGCCGCAGCGAAGAGCTGGTCGGCGCCGCCCTGCGCAACATTCCCGCCGAGCGGCGGCCGCTGGTGGCCACGAAGTGCGGCCGCATCAATCGGCCCGACGGGTCGATCGACAAGGACATCTCGCCCGAGAGCATCCGCCGCGAATGCGACGCGAGTCTTCAGCGACTCGGCGTCGAGGGAATCGACCTCTACCAGATGCACTGGCCGGAGCCGGAGCCCGACATCGAAGCCGGCTGGCAAGCGATGGAGGACCTGCGCCGCGCCGGCAAGGTGCGGCACATCGGCGTCTGCAATTACTCGGTCGCGCAACTGGATCGCATCCGCCCGATTGCCCCCGTCGTGTCGCTGCAGCCGCCGTACAGCATGCTGCGTCGCGACATCGAAGAGCGCGAGCTGCCGTACTGCGCCGAGCATAACGTCGGCGTTCTCGCGTACAGCCCGATGGGCAAGGGGCTGCTTACGGGCAAGTTCACGCGCGACCGAGCCGAGGGGCTGGACGAGAGCGATCACCGCTCGCGCGATCCGAATTTCGCGCAGCCGCGGCTGCCGGTGCACTTGGACCTCGTCGACGGCCTGCGGCAGATTGCCGCGCAGGCCGGGCGCGACGCGGCGCAGCTAGCGATCGCTTGGGTGCTGCGCCGGCCGGAAGTGACCAGCGCGATCGTCGGCGCGCGGGCGCCGCGGCAGATCGAAGAAACCGCCGCCGCGGCCGACTGGACGCTGAGCGACGGCGAGCGTGTGGCGATCGACATGCTGTTGGAGCGGCATGCGGCGGTGATCGCGCGGATCGATGCGGCATCGGCTCAGTGAGCATTCAGCCGACGTGCCGATAAAGAGAGGATAGGTTCGCCGTCCTCGGCAGCCCCAGGCCAAACGGGCTCAACGCAATCGATGGCTTCCCGCTCCGCGGCGAACTCAATCCTACGCACTCACACGAATACGATCACGGCGGACCTGCTTGGTGGGCCCGTGCGGCGGCCTCATCGGCCTCGGCTTCGGCAGCCAGTTCGGCGTCGAAATTCTTCCCGGTGGTCGAGGTACCAGGCGAGCACCGCATAAACTTCGCGCAGTGTGCGGTGCGGGTACGTGGCGACGATGTCCTCGGGCGTAAGGCCTTGGCGATATAACGTCACGAGCTGGTTGACCGTTTGACGCGTGCCGTCGATGCGCAGCTTTCCCCCGCAGACATCGGGGGTGCGAACGAGCGTGGTGGCGAGGACGGTAGACATGGCATTCAATTGTAGTCTATGCCGGCGGGACGGGCGAATCTCGGCTCAGCCGTCGGCTGCCACTCGGGTTCAGTCTGCCATTTGGCGACGTATGCCTGAGGACGGGAGACGGGGGACAGGAGACGGAAGAAAGGGAACCGTCGAAAGCAAAATCTGTCTCCCGTTCCCCGTCCCCGCTTTTCGCAAAGTTCCTTCCGCCCCTGCAAACTGCAAGCTGCGCTCCGGCGCTCTCACGTCATGCGGCCCCAATAGATTTCGGTATCGTACTCCAGAACAACACGATCGCCCGACTGGTGAGCGGCGAAGACTCGCTCGGCCGCCTCGATGA
Organism: uncultured Planctomycetaceae bacterium; assembly: GCA_964430075.1. GTDB lineage: Bacteria > Planctomycetota > Planctomycetia > Pirellulales > Lacipirellulaceae > Lacipirellula. Next base: position 20,173 of record CAYSFP010000098.1, read on the forward strand.
GTTCGCGGTAACGAGGATCGCTTTCGGCAGGCATGTACGAGGACGACGCGAGGCGTCCGCACAGGCCGGCGGCGTCGAGGCGCTGCCGGTGGGGAATCGCGGCGTGGCCAAAGTCGCCGCCAAAGTAAGCGGTCAGGCGGCCGGGGTCGATTTTGTCATGCCGCACGTCTTGATAGTCGGCGCCGAACTCCGCGAGGAGTTGTTCGTAGGCCTCGAGGAACGGCGTGCCGGCAACGCGGCGTTTGTTCCACAGGAGCACGGCCCAGCCGCCCGGTCGAAGAATGCGGCGGGCTTCGATTCTTGCAGTGGCGGCGTCGAACCAGTGGAAAGCCTGGGCGGCGACGACACAGTTGACCGACGCGGGCGGCAGCGTGGTCGCCTCGGCCGTGCCGGCGACGCTGTGGTAGCCTTGGTAGCCGGCCAGGTAGCGCTCGGCGGCCATGCGCATCGGCAAGTTCGGCTCGACGCCGTACACTTCGTTGCCGTTTTCGAGGAAGAGCTGGGTCGACAGGCCGGTCCCGGCGCCGATATCGGCGATCACCCACTGCGGCGCGAGGGCGATCTCGCGCTGGAGCGTTTCGATCGCGCCCGGCGGATAGTCAGGGCGATAGCGGACGTAGTTCTCGACGCGATCGGAGAAGCGTTCGGGACCGGTGCGTTTGGCGGGCATGCTTGACAGGAGTTAATGAGTCAGCGCCTTCTAGCAGACACCGTTCTTAAGAGATATGGATGGGTTCGCCGTGAAGCGAATGCCGACCGCCATTCGGCGCGGCGCGATAGGTGCCGCGGACGGCTAACCCACCGCTACATCTGATGAAGTCGCGACCCAACCTCGGAGAATTCGCCGCGTTCTACATGAGGACTGCAAAGTCGCTCGGAGTCGGTCATTCTGAGGTCCGCCGAAGAATCTTGATTCCGTCTCCCTGAATGTTTCCCTCGTTCAGGATGCTGCTAGCCAGACCCTTCGGCAGACCTCAGGGTGACCGTTGGCGACTTTGCAGTCCTCCTGCCGCGCTCTACAGAAATATGGCACAAGTCCCTGATGCATTATAAATTGGCATTGCGGCTATTCATCCATCATTTTGGGTCGCTCAGATGTCCGTTCGGAGGCCTGCCATGGTTCATCAGCTCAACGTTCAACTAACTAACACTAATGGCAACTGCATTGGCATTGTCCGGGAGTCTCGCGATTACATCGCCCGCCTTTGGCCAAGGGCCTGTCGTTAGCGGTGACATAGTTCCTGTGTCGGAGCCTCCGTCGCTCGCCCGCAATGCGTTTGAAAGCAATTCGGCAATCGCGCTAATTGAAGAACGCGCCAATTTTGCCCTTTACGCGGCCGTAACGGTGGATGTTGATGGTACGCCGGGAATCTACAATCAGCAGTCTGACCTGACCGGCGGCGTGATCCCCGAAGGCGCCGTAGTCAGTATCTTTCTTCTGCATTTTGATCCAATCGGCGTACCGTCTGTACCTGTTCGGCTGAGCGGCTCGATCCAATTCCCTCGGCCGATCGCCGGGCTCGTCTTCCGCCATCCTACGCTCACAGCCACCGACATCTACGGCGAAACCTCGATCACATATCCCCTTCCGGAAGAGGTGTATCGCGGCTTTGAATTTGGCGAATTGAGTGCGAGCGTTTTCGACTCTGCTTCAATTTCGGCGGATCGGCTAACCTTAACGCTCAACTGGGGAGCCACGGCGTACACCGATCAACTGCGCGTGTTTACGATCGTTCCCGAGCCGCTTACCGCATCGTTGCTCGTGATCGGCTTGCTCGGCGTGAGCTGGCGACGAATCATAGGGCTGCAATAACCAGATCCCCCACTTCGCTCGTCGTGTAGCCCATTTTGCCGGCGTTCTGGCTTTTCATCTTCGTGGCCGTCACCTTCATGATGGCGTCCATCACGCGCTGGGCCGCCTTGGGCTGGCCCTGCTGCTCCAGCAGCATGCTCACGGCGTTAATGGCGGCGATGGGGTTGATCTTGCCGGTGCCGGTGTACTTGGGGGCGCTGCCGCCCATCGGCTCGAACATGCTGACGCCGCCCGGCTCCGGGTTGATGTTGCCGCCGGCCGCGACGCCCATGCCGCCCTGAATGATGCCGCTGAGGTCCGTAATGATGTCGCCAAACATGTTCGTGGTGACGATCACGTCGTAGAACTCGGGGTTCTTGACGATCCACATGCAGCAGGCGTCGACGTGGTTGTAGTCCTTTTCGACGTCGGGATACTCGGCGCCCACTTCCTGGAACGTGCGCCACCACAGATCGTGCCCGGTGGTCAGCACGTTGGTCTTGGCCACGAGGGTGAGCTTGCGGCCCTTGGGGTTGTTACGCTTCTTCGTGAGCTCGAACGCATAGCGGATGGCCCGCTCGCAGCCCTTGCGGGTGTAGATGGCGGTCTGCGTGGCGACTTCGTTGGGCGTGCCCTTGTGCATGAAGCCGCCGGCGCCGCAATAGAGGTCCTCGGTGTTCTCGCGGACGACGATGAAGTCGATGTCCGCGGGCCCCTTGTC
>CAYSFP010000099.1:0-22425 GCA_964430075.1 uncultured Planctomycetaceae bacterium
CCTGAACCCTGAACCCTGAACCCTGAACCCTGAACCCTGAACCCTGAACCCGCATTTTTCCGCTCAATTCCGCCGCCGCTTCCTATAATGGAGCCATGTCCACAGTCGCCCCCCCACGTCCGCCGGCGCCGCCCGTTCATCCGGCGCTGGTCGATAGCGAACAGTTCATCGACGACCACATTCGCCGCACCCAGCGGGGGCTGAAGCTCGTCGATCTGGCGGCGGGGCTGCTCACGCTGGCGGTCGGCCTGTTAGCCTTTCTGCTGGCAGCCGCGGTGATTGACCATTGGATCATTCCCGGCGGGCTGGGCCCCTGGGGCCGCGGCGGCATGTTTGCCCTGCTGATGGCGGGACTGGCTTGGTTTGCCTGGCGGCAATTCGTGCCGCTGGTGCGGTCGATCAATCCCGTCTACGCGGCCCACACGATCGAGCAGACGGCCCCGTCGCTCAAGAACAGCCTCCTCAACGTGCTCCTCTTCCGCTCGCACCGGCAGGGGATGTCGGCCAAGGTGTTTCATGCTCTCGAGCAACAGGCGGCCTCTCGTTTGTCGTCAGCTCAGGCCGAGGCGACGATCGACCGCACCGGACTCTTGCGATTGGGCTACGCGCTGGTGGCCGTCGTGGCGGCGGCCGCACTTTATGCGGTCCTGTCGCCGAAGGATCTTGCCGCATCCATGGGGCGAGTGGTGGCGCCATGGGCCAACATCGCGGCGCCCAGCCGGGTGCGCGTTCTGGAGGTCGAGCCAGGCGACGCGTCGGTCGCCCGCGGAGAGCGCGTGCCGATCTCGGCCACCATCGTGGGCGCCGACGAGGACGACGCGGTGCGGATTCGCTACTCGACGCGGGATGAGGCGCTGGTGGGCGAATCGATCGCGATGACCCGATCGACAGGCGCCGCGCGGTATTCCGCCGACCTGCCGCGCGCCGGCGACGCCGCCGGCGTCCAGGGCGTGCAGAAGGACCTCGAGTACTGGATCGAAGCGGGCGACGGACGCTCGCCAAAGTACAAGCTCACCGTGTACACGCGGCCCACGATCGTGGTGCAACGCGTGCGCTACAAGCCACCGACCTATACGGGCGATCCGCCGAAAGTCGTGGAAAACGTCGGCGACCTCTTCGGCCTCGAAGGGACTGAGGTGACGATCGAGGCCCTTGCCAATCACCCGATCCAGACGGCGAACGTCGACTTCGACGCCGACGGAACGATCGACGAGAAAATGAACGTCGATGGCAAGCGGGCGACCGTGACATTCACGCTCGCACTGCGGGAGGATCGCCGCACGCCGTGGCATTTGGGGTATGTGCTGCGGTACACGACGACTGCTGGACGGGCGAACGAAGATCCCGTGCAGCACGGAATCGACGTAACCCCGGACTACCTGCCGGAGGTGAGCATTGCCAAGCCCGAGGAGGCGGAGCTTGCCGTGCGAGTGAACGACGTCGTGCCAATTTCGGTCGAAGCCCGCGATCCGGACTTCGCCCTCCAACACGTCGGGCTGCGAGGCGCCGTGCGCGGCAGCGAGGCGCTGCACGTCGACCTGCTGAACAATCGCCACGCGGGATTGTTCCGGCAGGAGCACCGCCTGACGCCGGCCGATTTGCAGCTCAAGCCCGGCGATGTGCTCGAGTACTGGGCCGTGGCGCGCGACAACCGCGAGCCGCCGGGCGCGGAGGTGGCGAGCGAGCCTCGGCGGCTGCGCATCGTGGATCCGAACGATCCGCGCGCCCCGCGGAATCCCGGCGGTCAGGGCGGGAACGATCAGAATCAGGGCGATGGCGAAGATCAGGACGGTGAGCACGGCGGCGACGGTGGGGCCGAGAGCGGCCAGGCCGGCGGCGGAGCGTCTGGCGAAGCGGGCGAAAACGAAGCAGGTGAAAGCGGCGCGAGCGGCGGCTCAGGCAAAGGCGAGCCACAGCAAGGCGAGAATGCCCAGGGGGGAGGCGGCGCGAGCGGCGGCGAGTCGTCGGAACAACACCCGAGCGGCAACGGGGAACACGGCGCGAATTCAGGAGGCGAGTCGCAGGACGGCCAGCGCGACGGCGCGCAAGAGTCGGCCAGCGACTCCGCGGGCGGCGGCGACCAGGGCGGCGGCCAGGAGAGCGTTTCCTCGGCGGGCGAGGAAGACGCCGAGGCGTTCGATCGCATTCGTCGACGCATGGCGGAGAGACAGGCTGCCCAGCAGGGCGGTGACGCCGCCGGCGACGACGCCGAGGCGGCGGGCGAGGACGGGGAGTCGGGCGCGGAGAGCGCCCGCGAGCAGACCGCGGGCGACAGCTCTGAATCACCATCCGAAGGCGGGGATGCGGCCAGCGGCGAGTCGGCGGACTCAGAGCCGTCGACCGGAGAATCGGCCGGAGCCGAATCCGAAGGTGAGTCGGACGAGGGTTCGAACGAAGGCGGCCCGGCGGATTCCAGTACGTCCCGCCCCGGCGATCGCAATCGGCAGGCCGGCGACTCCGCCGGGGCGAACACGGAATCGGACTCCGAAAGCGAGAATGGCGAGTCGCCCGAAAGCGATGGCGAAACGCCCGCCGGCGCCGATGGCGGCGCTAATCCCAGCAACGGGGAATCGTCCGCAGGGGACGATACAAGCGGCGAAGGCGGCGCGCCCGAGGCCAGCCACAAGGGTCCGCGCGACCAGGCCGCAGACGACGAGCCGAGCCAGCCCGGCATGGAGGGCGAAACGCCCACCGCCGATACGCACGGCGACGCCGAGAGCGACGCCCGCGGGGACCAGAGCGGCGATCGCGCCGGCGACGGCAACAAGGGCGGCGGGCAGCAGGCCGAGAACGCCGGCGAGGGGGAAGCCGGCTCGCACACGCCGACCGACACGGGCGCCAACCAGTCGAGTGACCCCGGCGCCGGCGCCACGGGAACCGAGGCGGGCGACGAGCAAGTTGCCGACGGCGAAACTGGCCAGTCCAGCGGCGACCAGGCTGGCACGGGCAGCGAATCGGGCGAAGCCCAGGGCGAGTCGTCGCAGAACCCTGGCGGGGATCAGACGGACACTGGATCGGAATCAGCGGCCGGCTCGCCGGAATCTGCAGGCGAACCGGGCGGCGAAAGCGGCGCCGACGCGGGCGGTGAAGCCGGCGAATCGGGCAATGCAGGCGAATCACCAGCGGGCGACAGCGAACCAGCGGGCGACGACTCGTCCGAACAGGGCGACTCCTCGCAAGGCGACAGCTCCGGCGGCTCGGCCGCGCCGCCCACCGGCGGCGGCACGAACGGCGGCGGCGTCGATGGCCCCGGCGCCACCAGCGAGCCCGGCGGCGACGAGGCCAATCTCGCCTACGCCCGCGAGCAAACGGACCTCGTGCTCGAAAGCCTCGAAGAGCAGCTTGCCAAGGGGCAAGTCGATGAGGAATTGCTCGAGGACCTCGGCTGGAGTGCGGACGACCTGCGCAACTTCGTCGACCGGTGGAAAGGGCTGTTCGATGCGGCCGAGCGCGACGGCCAGGCGAGCGACGCGCAGGAGCGACTCGATGCGGCGCTGCGTTCGTTGGGGCCCGCGGCCCGCGGCAATCTGCAGTTACAAGGCTCGGCGCCGGCGGACGAGCTGCGCGATCTCAACGATTCGTACCGCGCCCGAGCGCCGCTGGAGTACGCCGACCGCGTGCGTGCGTACCTGCGCGGCGCCTCCGCCGCCGACGACAGCGACGACTAGCGCCGGCAGCGTAACCCAAGCCCAACAGCCGCGAGCCCACGGCTCGCAGGAGTGTAGTCCTCTCGCTCCGCGAGAGGACTCTTCGTCTCGCGGAGCGAGACGACTACACAAATCTCCCTCCAAGCATGTGCGGCCCACTGAGCGCAGCGCGGGGAACCAATCACGCGGCAGCCCCTGCGAGCCGTAGGCTCGCGGCTAGGTGCATGATATGTTTGGAGACATGCAATTGACGCGCGCCGGTTGCGCGGTTGCACGTTCTCATTTACGTTTTTTTGCGAGTTGCAATCGTCATGAATGCCAAAGACGCCATTCGATCGGCGATGGGGATGGGTTTGTTCGTGGTCGAAAAGTACCTCAGCGATCTGGACGACGCGGATTTGATGCGACGGCCGACCGCCGGCTGCAATCATCTCGCGTGGCAGCTCGGGCATTTGATCAGCTCCGAGTCGGGGCTGGTGAACATGGTTTGCCCGGGCCAAGGCGGCGAGCTGCCGGAGGGCTTTCGCGAGGCCCACGCCAAGGAGAACGCCGGCAGCGACGACGCGTCACAGTTCCGCACGAAACAGGAGTACATCGACCTGTATCGCGCGATCCGCGAGAAGTCCCTCGCAGCGCTCGAGACGCTGCCAGAGGAGCGGCTCGCCGAGCCGGGGCCGGAGGCGTTTCGCAACGTGTTTCCCACGATGCTCGATCTGTGGAATCTCATTGGAACGCACCCGCTGATGCACGCGGGGCAGTTTGTGGTCGTGCGGCGGCAGTTGGGGAAGCCGATTCTGATCTAATTGGAATTAATTCGGCTTGTCTGGCCTCGATTTTTGCACTTTTTGAACCACGAAACACACGAAAGACGCGAAAGGAGCTAACGGGACGACGACTTCTCAATCAAGGCACGCTAACCCCCCCTCGAGAAAATAGGTACGACCGAGAAGGCATGGCAAGTCGTCGTCTTGTTTTCGTCCGTTTCGTGCGTTTCGTGGTTATTCAAAAGTGCCCAACTCGAACTGGCAAGTGATAACATTGAGAGCTATACTGTTATCATGATTCGCACGCAAGTTAGCCTTTCGCCGGACGAGTATCAGGCCGCTAAAGCGGAAGCGAAGCGCCTCGGCATTTCGTTGGCGGAACTGCTGCGCCGTTCGCTCCGCAGCATTCTTCCCGTGGACGAATCGGCGCCATGGATGCGATACGCAGGAATGATCGAGACCGGCGATCCCGAGTCCAGCCGGCGCATCGACGAGATCGTCTATGGCGAAAAGCCGTGAAGCGTACGTCGATACGTCCGCATTGATCGCATTGGTTGATCGGTCCGACTCTCACCACGAGTTGTTTCGCAGGTTATTCTCGCGACCGCCAAGGCTGTTTACGACGCCCTTGGTGGTGGCCGAGGGGCAGGCGTGGTTTCTGCGTCGATACGATTCAACGCGGGGGCTGCAATTCCTTGCGATGGTGGAGGACATCACTCCGCTGTCGGTCGTTGAGATTGGATCGAAACAAATTGCTGCGGCCACCGAACTGCTACGGCGATTCGCCAATCAGCGTTTGACGCTTGCCGATGCTGTGGGGCTGGCGGAAATGAAGGCCCGCAAGACATCGATCTGCTGGTCGACCGACTTCCACCTCGGTTTGACCGGCGTACCGCTAGCGATCCATACGGAATAAGGCCGCTACTTCCCCAGCGGCGCTGCAAGGCATCGAGTGCTTTGCTTTGCGGGCGTTCTCACGGTATCGTTGATCTATGGTTCATCATCTGGAAGCAATTTTCGAGAACGGCGTGTTTCGGCCGATCGTGCCGGTGAAAATCTCGGAGCATGCGCGCGTTCGCTTAGTCGTTCAAGAGGAACCGATCATCGTTGATGATGAGGATACGGTTCGTCAGCAGCGCGCGGCGTTCGCGGAACTAGCAGCGGAACTTGCCAAGATTCCCGATCAATCGCCCGACGACGGCTTCACCGCCGCAGACCACGACCGCATTCTGTACGGCAGGCCAGCGTGATGATGAAGCGGCTGTCGATTGCCAAGGCCTTGGCGACCGACGACCACTTCAGGCAGTTTGGATTCCTCACCGTGCTTCCGTAGGGCGCCACTGGCGCCTCGTTTCGAAATGGCGAACCTGAGAGCACGGCAGGCAAGATTCCTCGGCTGACCTTGGAATGGCCGTAGGCCAGCGCTCGCACTGCGAGCCGCTTCACTTCCCCAGCGGCGCCGTGTCGCTCGCGCGCTCCAGCCGGTCGACGCACAGCGCGATCAGCACGTCGCCGGTGACGTTCAGCGTCGTGCGGCACATGTCGAGGATGCGGTCGACGCCCAGGATGATGCCGATGCCCTCGGGCGGGACGTTCACGCTCTGCAGCACCAGCGCCACCAGCGGCAGCGAGCCGCCGGGCACGCCGGCGGTGCCGATGCCCGCCAGGATCGACATCAGCACGACGGTCACCTGCTGTGCGATCGTGAGATCCACGCCAAACATCTGGGCGAGAAATAGCACGGTGAGCCCTTCGTAGAGGGCCGTGCCGTTTTGGTTGGCCGTCGAGCCGACCGTGAGCACGAACCGCGACACCTCGGGCTTCACGTTCAGGCGCTCTTCGGTCACGCGGAGCGCCGTGGGCAGCGTCGCGTTGGACGACGACGTGGCGAACGCCGTCACCATCACGTCGCTGATGCGGCTGAAGAACTTGCCCGGCGATGTGCGGGCGAACACGACCGCGACGATCGAATACACGCCGAACATGTGCAGCGCGAGGCCCACGATCACAGTCGCCACGTACCAGGCGAGCGACTGGAGAATGTCGAGCCCCAGCCGCGCCGTGAGCGCGAACATCAGCCCGGCAACGCCCAGCGGGGCGATCTTCATCGCGAAGCCGATGATGACCATGGCGACGTCGAATACGCCCTGCAAGAGCGACACGAGCGCGCCGGTGCGCTCGGGCGTCAGCGCGATCGCCACGCCGACGAACAGCGAGAACACCATCACCGCCAGCATGCCGCCGCCGGGCGAGCTGCCGTCGATGGCGCCGGCCATCTCCTGCAGCGGGTTGCGGGGGATGAGATCGAGCAGCGTGTCGCGCAGCCCCTTGGCCTTTTTCGCCGATTCGAGCGCGGCCGAGGCCGAGCCGCTGTATTTCTCGCGAAGCTGCTGGCGCTGCTCCTCGGGCAGACGGGCGCCGGGCTTCACGGTGTTGGCGAGCGTCAGGCCGATGGCGACCGACGCGCTGGACAGGATAATTGTCATCATGAGCGTGCGCAGGCCCATGCGACCGAGCTTGCGTACGTCGCCGATTTCCGCAATGCCCAGCACGAGGGCCGAGAACACCAGCGGCACGACGACCATGAAGATGAGGTTGAGGAACACCTTGCCGATGGGTTCGGCAATGTTGGCGGCGAACCATTCGAGCTGCGGGTTGGTGACGCCATCGTCGCCCGCGGGCCAGATGGTGCGGGCGACCAGCCCGGCAAGCGCGCCCACGGCGAGCCCGATAAGAATCTTCCAGTGGAGCGCCAGCCGCGACCGAGATTCCATGCGCAGCTCCCCCTCCGTTGCAGGGAGGGGCTAGGGGAGGGATGTGATCGAAGCGCGCGATCATCGGCGCGCTGCCACAAGCTACCGGTCTCGCGGTGGCGGGTCAATCTCGCCGTGGCGCGTCGCAGAGTCCGTCGCCATGCGTTTCCAACGGCTTCTCCCTCCGCTACGATTGACGACGCGGGTCATGAGTTTGGCGCCCCTCCTCCCGATTCGAACGATTCTCCGACGCGTGTACGCTTATCTCACCATTCTCTCGGGCAAGCGTTCGGGCACGAACTTTCCGCTCGACGCGCTGCGCGAAACGCTGATCGGCCGCGGCACGGACTGCCACATCACGCTGCCCGACCCGTTGTGCTCGCGCGTGCATGCCATTATTTCCTGCGTCGAAGGCGATTGGTTCATTCGCGACCAGGAGAGCCGCAATGGCACGATGGTCAACGGGCAGAAGATCGATGAGGCGCGGCTGGTCGACGGCAACACCGTGCGGCTGGGGTCGCACGAGTTCGAGTTCCGCCTGTCGCCGGAGCCGGCCACGTCGCAAGCCGACGATGCGGGGCTGACGCAGACGATCGTGCAGGACCTGCCCATCGCGGTGCGGCAGAGCAACGAGGAGGTGCTGGCCGCGCTGCCCACGCCGGAACAGGTGCAGGAGCTGATGCTGCTGTACCAGTTGGCGATCCGTCTGCTGGGCTGCGAAAATCCCGACGATGTAATCCGCATCTCGCTCGAGCTGCTCAAAGAGCGGACCAAGGCGGCGGTGATCGGCTTTCTGTGGGTCGACGACGAGGAGCAACTCAAGCCGAAGCTCGTGATTCCCGCCGGCGCCGCGGACCGCGTGACGCTCAACAAGAGTCTCACGGAACTGGTGCTTAGCCAGGGGCACGCCGTGTGGGTGGCCAACCAGACGAGCGGCGCCCAGACCGATCCGGTCGAGCACTTTGCCGATGCCGTGTGTGCGCCGCTGGTGCGCAAGAGCCGCGACGGCGAACGCGCGACCGTGGGCGCTCTGCACGTGTATTTGGAGCGGGGCCGGTTTCGCCAGAGCGACTTCGACTTCATCATCGCGGTGGCCAATCTCGTGGTGATCGCGCTGGTGCGAGCACGGGCCCACCTGTCGCTGCAAAGCGACTACCGGCAGCTCGTGCGCAGCTCGCCTGGCTACGACGAGTTGATCGGCGAGAGCAAGCCGATGCTGGCGCTCAAGGCAAAGATTGAGCGCGTGAGCCGCGCGCCTGGCTGCGTGCTGGTGCGCGGCGAGAGCGGGTCGGGCAAGGAGCTGGTCGCCCGGGCGATCCACCGCGGCAGCAATCGTGCGGACAGGCCGATGGTGTCGGTCAACTGTGCGGCGATCCCCGCCGATCTCATGGAAAGCCAACTATTCGGCCACAAGGCGGGGGCGTTCACCGGCGCCGATCGCGACCACTCGGGCTATTTCCAGCAGGCCGATCTGGGCACTCTGTTTCTCGACGAGGTGGGCGAGCTCACGCTCGAAGGCCAGGCCAAGCTGCTGCGAATCCTCGAAGGGCATCCCTTCCTGCCCGTGGGCGCCATGCAGGAGGTGAGCGTCGACGTCCGCGTCATCGCCGCGACAAACCAGGATCTGCAGGTCTACGTTCGCGAGAAGAAATTTCGCGAGGATTTGTACTATCGACTCAGCGTGTTCGAGCTGCACATTCCGCCGCTGCGCGATCGCGGGGAGGACGCCGAGCGGCTGATCGATTTTTTCCTGGCGCACTACCGGCGGGAGCGCGGCCGGCCAAACCTGCAACTCAGCGACGCCGCCCGGGCCAAGCTGCTGGCCTACCGCTGGCCCGGCAACGTGCGGCAGCTTCGCAACGTGATCGACAGTGCGGTGGTGCTGGCCGACGGCGAGGAAATCCTGCCGCACGACCTGGGCCTGCGCGACAGCGGCGGCGGCGAGCTGGATTCGCTGGAGATCGACGTTTGGGAGCGCAAGCTGATTGTCGAGGCCTTGACCCGTGCCGACGGCAACGTGCCCGAGGCGGCCCGGCTGCTGGCGATCGGCCGGGCCACGCTGTATCGTAAGATCGAGTTGTACGGCATCCAGCGGTGAGCTGCGATGAAAGCCACCGGCTTTGCCGGTGGACTCGGCTGATGCCGTGGCTGTCCACCGGCAGAGCCGGTGGCTTTTAAGGTTCCGGCGCGCGTGACACGAGGGTTGAACCGTGAGTCGAACGATTGGCCTGGCGCTGTTGGCGTTTACGTTCGTCGCGGCAACGGCTCACGCCGACGCGTGGCCGCGGTTCCGCGGTCCCGGCGGCGACGGGCAGGCCGAGGCGCTCGACGTGCCCAGCGTTTTCACCTCCCAGGACTATGCCTGGCAGTCGCCGCTTCTCGGTTTGGGGCACAGCTCGCCGGTGGTGTGGAACGACCGCATCTTTCTCACATCCGGCAATCCCGACACGGCAGAGCTCACCGTCATGTGCTTCGACCTGGCCACGGGGGACGAACTGTGGCAGCGGCGTCTCCCCGGCGGGGCGCACGCGATGCATCGCGTCAACAGCTACGGGACCGCGACGCCGGCGCTGGACGATCGGCAAGTCTACGTCGCCTGGAGGGCGGGGCAGGCCATCATGCTCGCGGCGTTCACGCACGGCGGCGACCCCGTTTGGCAAAAGGAAGTCGGCCGCCTCGAGGAGATGCACGGCTTCGGCACGTCGCCGATGCTGGCGGGCGAGACCGTGTGCTTGACGATCGACACCGACGTTGAGGAGCTGAGTTCGATTGTCGGCGTCGACCGCCGCACCGGCAATGAACTGTGGCGGCAGCCATGCGGCGTGGGCAAGACCTCGTACGCGACGCCGTACTTGTGGCAGGCGCCGGACGGCGAGCAACTGATCCTGATGGCGACGATGAGCCAGGGGCTCACGGCCTACGAGCCGGCCACGGGCCACATCGCGTGGAATGCCTTTACTCGGGACTTGCCGGACCGGTGCGTCAGCTCGCCCGTGCTCGTGGGCGACACGCTGCTGATTTCGTGCGGCTCGGGGAACAACGGGAAGCACTTGATCGGTGCGCGAATGGGCGCCGCGAACCAGCCGCCCTTTGAAGCGTACCGGCTCGACAAGAGCATCCCGAACGTGCCGACGCCGGTGGCCGCGGGCGACCTGGCATTCTTATGGTACGACCGTGGCGTGGTCACTTGCATCGACGGCTCCACGGGCGAGCTGCACTGGCGGCAGCGCGTGGGCGGCAACTTCCATTGTTCGCCGGTGCGGGTCGGCGATCGCCTGTTTTGCATTTCGCTCACCGGCGACGTGATCGTGATCGCCGCCAAGGACCAGTACGAGCTGCTCGGCCGCAGCCAACTTGAAGAGCCCGTCACCGCGACGCCGGCCGTCGTCGACGGCCGGATGCTGATTCGCACCGAGCAGTCGCTCATCTGCCTGGGAGGCGAGCGATGAAACCGGCCGCCGAGCGTCGCCGTGCCGAGGCGCTCGATCGGGCCGCGCTGGAGGCGCTGCAACTTGCGCGGCTCAACGAGCTGCTCGCGACCGTCGTGCCGGCCAATGCGTTCTACGCGGCGAAGCTGCAACAGGCGCCGCGCCGGCTGGAGAGCCTCGCGCAACTGGCCGAGCTGCCGCTGACGACCAAGCAGGACCTGGCCGAGGCCGATCCGCTGGCCCTGCGCACGTACCCGGCGAGCCAGTACGTGCGATACCACCAAACGTCCGGCACGCACGGCCGACCGCTGCCGGTGCTCGACACGGCGGCGGATTGGCAGTGGTGGCTCGATTGCTGGCAGTATGTGCTCGACGCGGCGGAGGTGACGGCCGACGATCGTGCGTTTCTCGCGTTCTCGTTTGGCCCGTTCATCGGGTTCTGGACGGCCCACGACGCGCTCGTCGCGCGCGGCGTGCTGTCGATCCCCAGCGGCGGGATGAATTCGCTGGCACGGCTCGAGCTGATCGAGCGCGCCGGAGCCACCGTCTTGTGCTGCACGCCGAGCTACGCGCTGCGGCTCGTCGAAGTTGCGGCCGAGAACAAGATCGGTCTCGACGATTTCGCCGTGCGGCGGATCATCGTGGCGGGCGAGCCCGGCGGCTCGCAGCCGGCCGTGCGGAGCCGCATCGAGGAAGGCTGGGGCGCCACGGTGATCGACCATGCCGGCGCCACGGAAGTGGGCGCCTGGGGTTATGCCGACGCCGAGCGCCGCGGGCTGCATATCATCGAGTCGGAATTCATCGCCGAGTTCGTTTCGACCGAAACAGGCCAGGCCGCCGCCGACGGCGAGCTGGCGCACCTCGTGCTCACGCCATTGGGTCGCACGGGGATGCCGGTAATTCGCTATCGCACGGGCGATTTGGTGCGGCCGAGGTGGCCGCACGACGGCCTCAACCGGTTCGTATTGCTCGAAGGCGGCGTCGTCTCCCGGGCCGACGACATGCTGATCATCCGCGGGGTGAACGTGTTCCCCAGCGCGCTCGACGAGATCGTGCGAAGCTTTCCCGAGGTGGTCGAGTACCGCATCACGGCGTGCAAGCGCGGCGAGATGGATGAGCTGGTCGTGGAGGTGGAAGACCGCCTCGGCGAGCCGCGCCGCATCGCGCGGGAGTTCAACGTGCGGTTGGGATTGCAGGTCGAGGTGCGGCTCGCCCGACCGCTGTCGCTGCCGCGGTTCGAGGGGAAGGGACGGCGGGTAGTGGATGAGCGCGGACAGTAAGAGGTATTTCCTCTGCTCCCCTCTCCTCGACGGAGAGGGGTTGGGGGAGAGGTGATGCAGCGCGGACGCGCGCTGCGTTAAAGAAAGGAATTTAAGTTGAAGCCTGTACCCGCTTCATCCCCTCTCCCTAGCCCTCTCCGCCGAGGAGAGGGGGCCGGAGAAATGAAGACAAAAATGTAGGTGATTTGATGACGACCCCCGCGCCGATGCCGATTGAATTGAAGCTCGTGGACGAGGGCACGCTGCGCATCGCGTGGAGCGACGGCCAGACGCGCGAATATGCGGTGCACGAGTTGAGAGACGCGTGCCCCTGCGCGACGTGCCGGGAGCTGCGCAACGCGCCGCCTCCGCCGGCGACATCGTTACCCGTGCTCAGCCCCGCGGAGGCACAGCCGCTGCGGATCGTCGCGATGCACCCGACAGGCCGCTACGCTTACTCGATCCATTTCAGCGACGGCCACGACACGGGGATCTTCACGCTCGAATCGCTGCGCGAATTGGGAACGGTCGTCGAATGATGCGCGTTTGGCAAATCCGAGCTTACTGAGCGCCCTCTTCGTCGGCCGGCGCGGGCGGGACTTCGGGTTCGTCGGCGGGCGACTCCTCTGCCCCGGAATTGTCCGCGTCCGCCGGCGCTTCCTCTTCGGCGGGAGCGTCTTGCGCCGGCGCTTCCTCCGCCGCCGATTCGTCGACGGCGGCCTCATCGGTCGCTTCGGCGGGGGCCGCGTCCTCCGCTGGCGCCGTCTCGTCAACCGCGCCGCCGTCGAGCGCCCCCGGGAGCAGAGGCACGCCTTCGAGGCCGCCGGGCTCCGCGACCGGGGCCTCGTCGCCGGCCTCGCCCTCCGGCGGGGCCTTCTTCTTGATCAGGTCGTCCCGACCGAGGTGGATTTCCTTGTACACGTTGTTCGAGATGACGAAGTACCAGTCGCCGAAGCGTTCGTTGAGATCTGCCACCTCCTTCTGCCCCGCGGCGACGAGCGACTCGTACTCTTCCTGGAGTCGATCGTTGTCCGTTTGGATCACCTCGCGCTCGGCGAGAATGGTTTCTCGCTTCGCCTGGGCATCGTCGGCTTTGTCGCCTACTTTGTTTTCGTCAGTTGATTCTTCGGCGTCGGCCGACTCTTCCGTCGGTGGCGCCTCCTCAGCGGACTCGTCCGATTCGGCGGCGTCCTCGGTTTCCGCTGTATCCGCTTGAGCCTCCTCAGCGTCGCCGTTCTCGGCCGCCGCGGACTCTTCTACGCCAGCCTCCTCCGGCGGCAGCGCGGGCAGCTCCTTGTACTGGGGTTTCGCAATCGCGTCCTCGTTGAAACGAGCCATCACGAACAGGTAGCGCCGCAAGTTTTCGCCGCCGTCGTCTTCAGTTTCTTCACCGTCGGCCGCGGCGTCCGCCTCGCCAGCGTCCTGGTCTTGCGATTCCGACGCGGCGCCTTCGGCGCTCTCGGTTTGCACCTGCAGTTGGCCGAAGCGGAGCACATACTCAACGCCGTTGCGCAGCGTGCAGACGACTTCGCCTTCGCTGGACAGGATGTCGGCGCCCGTTTGCGAAGTTAACGGGATGAAGCCCTTTTCTACGAGGTCGATGAGCGCTTCATTCGAGTTGAAGAACTCCTGCCCCGCTTTGAGGTCGGCGCTCAACCCGTCGGGTTTGTGCGCCACGTCGACGATCAACAGATCGTCGAGGCCCGCGACGAGACCGTCGACGGCCTCCTGGTTGACCTCCTCGTCCTCGGCCAGCTTGGCCGGGACGAGGGCGTCGCGGGGGTCGCCGCCGCCGCTGCGATTGGGATCGTATGCGGTGAACTCCGCCAGCTCCCACGGCTCGCTCTCGGCGTCGTGCACGAGCGTGAACCCGTTGCGGGGATCGAGGCTCACCTGGCGCTGGATCCGCCCGTCGGGAGTGATGCCGACGTTGAGGTCGGCCGAGTAATCGTTGATAAACACCTTGCGGAGGTCCATCACGTTGAGCTTGAGCAGATCGTCCTCGATCCAGTTGGCGAAGCTCGTCGACAGCTTCGAAGGATCAAGCTCGACGACGTACGTGACGTCCTGGTCGCTGCGGCGGACGAACCGCTGGCCTGCCGCATTCGGCACGACCTTGCCGATGATCATGTCGACCAGCTCGTCGTCGGCGGCGTCGGTCATAACGACGCGCGTGCCGACGCCGGCGCTCTGCGAGTCGAGCCCCGGCGCCAGGGGATCGACGACGCCGAACTGCTCGTGCTGGTCGGCCGTCTCGCCGGCGATGCGGAGAATCTCGCGATTCATCACGCACGTGGCGGCTTCGGCCATCTGCTGCGTGGCGTCGGCGGGATAATTCTCCTTCGAGGGAATGCTCCACACGCCGTCGACCTCGGCGACCTCGAAGCGACGGACCGATGCGGTGTCGCGATCGAACTTCACGATTTCCAACCGGCGCGGCGCGGCCAGGTCGATGTCGGCGTTCAGCATCTGGCCGACGAGCTGCTGCACGTTGACGCTCGCCGCGGTGGAGTCGAACAGGTAGGCCCCGCCGAGGGCCAGGAGGGCCACGGCGACGAAGGCGAGGGTTTTGGTCGTTTCGTTCATGGGTCGGAAGGGCTGTCGGTTATCGGCTGTCGGCTATCGGCCAGAGGAGGGACGGTGATCGCAGCACATGCCATGATCCGAATGAACAGCCCACTATGGGAAGGACTTGGTGTTTGTGTTGATCAATTTCGTTCTGGCTGACAGCCGATAGCCGACGGCCGACAGCCATCCCCTCACTTCAAACGTTCGCGTGCGATGCCCTGGCGTTCCAGTTCGCGGCGGCGGAAGAACACGGCCAGCGCCAACAGCAGCGGCGGAATCGGCGGGATCAGGATCGAGTACATCTTGTAGCGATCCTGCACGGCGCGAATATCCTGGTCGCGGTTGAAGGCGATTTCCTTCTCGGCCGTCTTTTGCTGCTGCGCGAGGCGCTGCAGCTCGGCGTCGAGCTTTCGTTGCTCGATCTGGCGGGTCTGTTCGAGCAGCACGCCGCGTTCGAGGTTCTGCAGGTTGGTGCGTCCTTCAACCTCCTCGATCTTGGCCATCATGGCCTCGCGAGCGGCCTCGATCTTTTCGGTGATTTCCCCGACGGTCTCCTCGCTCTTCTTAAGGGCCTCGTCGCGGTACGCGCTGGTGGTTTCGTCGATGCGGGTGAGCGTGCGATGCAGGCGGGCCCGTTTGCGAATCTCTAAGAACCGGTCGTCGCCGGCCAGCTCGTCGACGATGTTGAGGATGAACGGCACGTTCTGCGTGACGGGCAGGAAGGACTCGTCGCCGCCTTCGCGGATCTGGAAGAAGCTGGGGATCACCCAGTCGATGTCGGCGACCACGATCACGTTGACCTTCGGCGCCGGCGGCGCTTCTTCGCCTTCCTCCGTCGCGACGTCGGCCGGATCGACGCCTTCGCCCAAGGCGGCCGCAGCCGCGGCCGCCGACTCATCCGCCGGCGGCGTGCCGGTGATGTGGGCGGCCAGCACGTAACCTTCGCGGGACGTCTCGCGCCGCGCGGACTTGTTAGGGCTCGGGCCGCGGCCGTCGAACCGTCGCAGCATGGGCGCCATGATTGTGCCGGAGTTGCCCACGCCCGTCTGCACGAGCTGCTCGAACTTCAGCGGCGAGTCATCCACATGTGCGAGCGCGCCTGGGTAGAGCATCAGGATCTGATTGAGACCGCTGGTGACCGGGCTCTTTTCGTTGAACGGCATGGGCGCCTCGTTGCCCGAATCGATGAACACCCAATTGGGGTCCGCCATCAGCCGCACGCTGGCGTCGGGGCTGTAGTATTGGAACACGACGTCCATCGGGTTCGATTCGATGCCCAGCAGATCCCATAGCAGTTGGATGTCTGCTTTGTCCTCTTGCTGCCCCATGCCGAACATCGCCATCTGCGAACGCTTGGGCTCGGCCGTGCCGGGGAGCGACGGATCAAAGAAGTAAGGCAACGGGTCCTCGAGCACGGCCGTGGGTATGCCCGCGCGAACGGCGTCGAGCAGGTTGTCGAACGAGCTCGGCTCGAGCATGGAGGGCTGCAGCGCGATGAGCGCCGCGTACCGCCCGCGGATGGGCTTCGAGGGATCGACGCTCACGACGTCGTACTGCTTGCGCAACTCGGTGACGAGCGGCCACGCGTCTGTGCTGCTGGCCCCGTCGGCGCTCATCAGCGACAGACCCGTCTCAACGATTCCGACGCGCAGCCGCTTGTCGCCCGCCACGGTCATGATCGAGCGAATCAGCTCGTACTCCGGCGGGATGCCCTTGTTGAGAAACGGCGTGACGACCTTGTCGAGACCCGCAGTGACGGCGAAGCCGAGGAAGAATTCCTCGGCCACGTACTCGCCGCGCTCCTCGACGGCCTGCTCCTGCGGCGTGATGCCGAAGTTCTTGCGGGCCAGCTCGGCCTCGGGGCCATAGATGGGAATCTCGTGGCGATCCACCACGATCTTGCCGCGGCCCAGGGCCCGCATTTCTTCCAGCGTGCTGATCAGGTTGAGCTTGGTGGCGGCGAACTCGGTGGGGACCTGCGGGCTGATGTAGGCGTCGATCTTGACTGTCTTCACGTCCTCGTTGTCGCGGAGCTGGGCAATCAGCGCGCGGGTCTCGTCCGAGAGCGAGCTGAGCTGCTCGGTGCTGATATCGGCCCGCAGCCAGTTGCGGTTCTGCACCAGCAGCGTGACGCCCACCGCGATGGCCAACAGCGCGACGGTCCGCACGAGGTAGTGCCACAAGAGCGAGTTGCCCTCTTCGCGGGCCTGCCAGTGGCGGCGGCCGATGAGCACCATGCTGAGGTACACCATCACCGCGGCGATCATGAGGAAATACGCCATGCCGCCCAGGCTGATGACGCCGCGCTCGAAGTCGGCGAATTGCTCCTGGGCGCCCCAGCGGCGCACGCGCTCGGCCCAGATGGGGTCCTTGAAGAACCAGTCGGCCACGCCGAACGCCGCGAGCGGCAGGTTGAACAGCGTGCCGAGAATGAAGCCGACCGTGAGGTTCGACGTGAGGAACGACGCCACCATGCCGATGGCGATCATCGCCAGGCCGATGAACCAGTAGCCGATGAACGTGCTGACGAACAGACCGGGGTCGGGATCGCCCAGGCCGTATTTGAACACCGTGAAGATCGAGATGCCGGAGAACAACAGCGAGACCGTGAAGATGGCCACCCCGGCCAGGTATTTGCCGATGACGACGTCGAAGTCGCTCGCGGGAATCGTCAGCAGCAGCTCGTCGGTGCCCTGGCGGCGCTCCTCGGCCCAGATGCTCATCGTGATCGCCGGGATGAACACCAGCATGATGAACGGCAACCAGCGGCTGAGCTGGTCGAGGTTCGCGAGGTTATTGGAGAAGAACTCCGGCGGCCAGAATGTGGCCAGCGCGCTGAGCACCACGAACACGCAGATGAACACGTACCCGGTGGGGCTGGAGAAGTAGCTGACGAAGTCGCGCTTGAAGATCGCTTTAAGGACGTTCCACTTCATGGGAAGGGGTCAGGGGTCAGGGGTCAGGGGTAAGGGAATAGCCGCGAGCCTACGGCTCGCAGGTGTGCACCGCGCGAACTCTGTTAACTAGGTGAGCGCCGCGCCGCGGGTGAGCTCGTGAAACCGGTCGGCGAAATGGCTGGGATCGGGGGTCAGCTCGTGCGGCGTGCCGTCGAACACAAGCCGGCCCTCGTTGATGAAGACCACGCGGTTACACATCGCCTCGACTTCCTGCAGGATGTGTGTCGAAAGCAGGATCGTCTTGGTTTTGCCCAGTTCGCGGATCATCTTGCGGACCTCGAAGATCTGGTTGGGGTCGAGGCCCGCGGTGGGCTCGTCCATGATCAGCACGTCGGGATCGTGCAGCAGCGCCTGGGCGAAGCCGACGCGCTGGCGGAAACCCTTCGACAACTTGCCGGTGGGTTTGCCGATCACCGGTTCGAGGTGGCAGATGTTAATCACCGCGTCGAGCCGCCGCTGCAGAGCAGCGCCGGAGAGCCCGCGGGCCTCGCCGAAGAACGTCAGCAGGCTCCGCGGCGACATGTCCGGATACAACGGGCCGTTTTCCGGCAGATACCCGAGCCGCTCGGCGCCCTTGAGGCGATCGGTGCTCATGTCGAACCCGGCGATGCGGGCCGATCCGGCCGAGGGAGCGAGATACCCGGTGAGCAGTTTCATCGTAGTGCTCTTGCCGGCGCCGTTGGGGCCCAGGAAGGCGGCGACCTCGCCCTTGTTGATCGAGAAGGTCACGTCGCGGCAGGCGGCGAAGTTGCCGTAGTACTTCGAGAGGCCAACGGCCTCGATCATTGGTTCGCCGGCGCCCGAATGCGTGGTCGCCGGCTGGGCGAGGATTGCGGAATCCATGATTCAGGAAGGCTCCTTGGCGAGATTCGTGCAGGATTCGAGGTGCGCAGGCCAGCTAGGCGGCCTGCGCGGAGCGGAAAAGCGCGCGGGGCGGTGCGATTCGGTTCAGCGCCGCCAAGGCCGACACGAGCGTCAGGGTCGACCGGGACGCGGTCCCTTGCCAACCCTCGCGTGTTGCTCAGGACACATCCCGTGCGGTCGCAAACGCTTTTCCGCCAGGGATTTGCGGCCGCCCCAATCCGTGTGGTGAAACGCCGCCGGGCGGACGCACCGAGGCAGGAGCGCAAGCCTAACCCCACGCTTTTGGCATGTCCATACCTGACGCTACGCCCGGCCCTCGCGGCGGGTTCGACGGTGCGACGAAAAAAGTCCGCAGTTCTCCTCGTCGGTACAGAGGTCGCTCCCCGGGGAAACGCGCCTGGAGGACCTTCTCCTCAATGGGCGACCTGCAACGTCATGGATCGGATGCACGTCGAAGCGAGCCGCTTCGGACGCCGCTTCGGTTGACTCTGCAGTTCGCCTGCGTCGCCGCCCCGCGCCGTTGACCTGCGCGTTTTTGCGACCCGACCCGCTATACTATCCGGTCGGCGGCGCTCGACGACGCCGACTCCCATGGCGCACCGCCGCCGACAATCCACTCAAGAGTCCTGCCCAACTTGGAGGCCGCGCGTGGCAAAAATCGAACAAATTCAGCTCATGATCGAAGAGTTGGGGGCGGCCGACGGCGAGATCGAGGGCGTCTTACAATACGGCGACGCCGAATGGGCCGTCATTTGGGCGGACGAGGTCGCCGTTTCCCTCGAGGCGGACGAGGACGGCCGCCGGCTGATGCTTTCGGCCAACCTGGGGACGCCCCCCGACGACCGCCGCGCCGCGGTGCTCGAAACTCTCATGACCTACAACCTGCTATGGCGGGACCACGGCGGCGTGACGGCGGCCCTGGGCGACGGCGAGCTGTTCCTGCTGTTCGGCCTGCCGACCGACGACCTGACGACGGCCGACCTGGCCGCCACGCTGGCGAATTTTGCGGAAAAATCGCGGGTGTGGCGCAGCTTCGCGACCGGAGGCGGCGAATCAATGGTCGAGAACCCGCTGAATTCGGCAGCCTTGCGGGTGTGAGGCCCCTGCCAGCGGCGCCCGAACCGCCGCGACTTTGGCACTGAAACCCTCACAGCGTTGTTAACCAAACAGCGTTGTTAACCAGCGAGGCCCTTCGCCATGCACGAAATGCGCGTCACCAAAGACACGTCGTTGCGCGAGCTGCAGAACTTTGCGGACGCCGCCGGCGATAAGGCCAAGATTCGCGCCCGACAGAGTCCCGACGGCAAGAGCATCATCCTGTACGCCAGCAACAAGCGCTCGGGACCGTCGCTCTTCAACGGGGCGCGTCGGACCGACCGCCAGAACGCGGCGCGCAGTGCCGTCGCCACGGTGATGGCACACACGGCGCGGCTGCCTGGGGTGCGCACCGACGCCATGACGGCGGCGCTTGCGCCGGTGACGCAACAGTTGATGGGCGCCGGCGAGTTGCGCGGCGCGGCGCTCAAAGGCCTGGTCTCCCAGGCCCGGCAGGACGCGACGCCGGAATTGCCGGTCCACCACCGCATCAAAGACGCGATCCAGACGGGAGACGCCGCCGCCCTGGACGCGTTGGGCGACGAGTGGGGCGCCCAGATCGGCGCCCGGCTCAACATCACGACGAGCCCGGGGCAGGCGAAGTTCCTTGCCATCGCCCCGCAGGACGCCAAAGCAACGATCTTGACCGGGTTGACTCGCAACCTGGGCGAAACGTCGGGCCCGTTCGCTCAGTCCTACGAGGACGCGTCGCCGGAACTGAAGGCCGTCGTCGACCGCGCCTACGCGCATGTCGTGTCGCAGTTGCCCGACCGCCAGACGAGCGCCGACACGATCGTCCTGGGCGGCAAAGAGTACCGCAAGGCCGAGCACATCGCCGACAGTGGATTCGGCTCGATCGACGTGTACCAGGCCAAGTCCGGCGAAAAGGTCGTCGTCAAATCCCCGACGATCCGATCCATGGCCGGCACCCCCGAGTCCAAATACCAGGAGGCCGTCGCCGAAGTGAAGGGCCACCTCGCCGCCGAAGGGACCGGGCATCCCAACGTCGTGGGGCTCAAGGGAGCCATCCCCAGCGCCGACGGCAAGGAACTGATGGTCGTGCTCGAGTATGTGCCGGGAATCGACGGCGACGCCTTCATTAAGACGCTCACGAGCGCCGTCGCCGATAAAAAAGTCGACGACAAAACGGCCTTTACCGCGCGGCTGGGGGTTTTGCACGGGATGGCTTCGGGCATGCAGCACGTCCAGGGAACGCAGCGCGTCATTCACAGAGATTTCAAGTCGGGGAATGTCTTCCTGCACACCGACGGCAGCGTCAAGGTCGGCGACTTCGGCACGGCCCTGAGCGGCCACAGGCAACAGTTGTCGGAGAATGCGATCGCCAACCCGCGTTGGCTGGCGCCCGAAGTCATCATCGGCAAGGACAGTCTCCTACCGATCAGGAAGGCGATGAACAAACGGGCAGACGCGGAACGGACGGCGCTGAAGGCCATGGAAAAGGAGCTTGGCCCCGAAAAATTCCAAGCCGCCATGGCCAAGACCAAAAAACTGCAGGAGCTGCGAAAAGAGGAACAACAATACACGATCACGGAGAAGGTCGATACGTGGTCTTTGGGCATTACCGCCTACGAATTGTTCTATGGGACGACGCCGTTCGACCAGGGCGATCAGTTCGATTCTCAAATCGAGGAGCGCATCGCCGACTTTGTCGCCGCCTATGCCAAGGATCCGACGACGCGATTGCTCACCGCGGAGAAGTTGGGACGACCGCTCACCCCGATCGACCGCCTGATCAACGAGTTGACGCACCCCGACCCGGCGCAGCGGCCCACGTTGTCCGCGGTGTTGAGCAATCCCGTGTTCGCCGGCGTCGCCGGCGGGCAGGCCCAGAAGGCCATCGCCTCGGTCATCGGTCTCCGCCAGCCCAGCAAGCCGGCGTCGGACTAGCCGCAAACCGTGTAGACCGCGGCCTTCGCCATCATCCCGGCGCGCTGGTCGCCTTACGCACGTCGCCGCAGCGAATCTTCCAGCGGGCGTCGTCCGGGTGCGGGAAGTCGGTCCGCAGATGCACGCCGCGGGATTCCTCGCGGCGGAGCGCGGCGGCGATCAGCACGCGGGCGACGATCAGCATATTCTGCAATTCCCAGCCCTCGGGGTCCGAAAACTGCTGGGCCAGCGCGTAGCGCTGCCAGCCGTCGATCTGGCGGGCCGCGTCGCGCAGGCCCGCGGCATGGCGCCGCACGCCGGCGGCGCGCCACACCAGGCTCTTGAGCGAGTTGCGGACGTCCTGCAGATCGAGCTCCTCGCTCGGCGGCTCGACGGGCGCGTTCTCCAGCGGCACGGCGGCGTAGTTGTCTGGCTCGGCCAGCGCGGCGGCGCTGGCCCGCTCGCCGGCGCGGGCGCCGAACACCAGGCCCTCGAGCAAACTATTCGAGGCGAGCCGATTGGCGCCGTGGAGGCCGCTGGAGGTGACCTCGCCGGCGGCCCACAGCCCGGGGAGCGACGTGGCGCCGAACTCGTCGACCTTCACGCCGCCGATCATGTAGTGGGCGCCGGGACGCACGGGGATGCGGTCCACGGCGATGTCGAGGCCGAACTCGCGGCACCTTTTGGCGATGCCCGGGAAGCGGGCCCGCACGGCGTCGGCCGGCAGGGCGCTGAGATCGAGGTACACGCAGGGGTGCTGCGTCTTCTCCATGCGGTCGACGATGGCCTGGCTGACCACGTCGCGGGGGGCGAGCTCGGCCAGCGGGTGGTACTCGGGCATGAACCGCACGCCGCCGGCGTCGACGAGGATGGCGCCCTCGCCGCGCACCGCTTCGCTGATGAGACTGCGGCTACTGCCGGCGATGTACAGCACGGTGGGGTGGAACTGCATGAACTCCATGTCCATCAGCTCGGCGCCCGCCCGGTAGGCGGCGGCGTGGCCGTCGCCGGTGGCGACGGGCGGGTTGGTGGTCTCGCGGAAAACCTGCCCTGCGCCGCCGGTGGCGAGGATCGTCTGCTTGGCCCACACGTAGGTCTTGCCGTGGCGCTCGTTCCACACCAGCGCGCCGCGGCAGCGCCCCTCGTGGGTGAGCAGGTCGATCGTGAACGTGTCCTGCCAGAACTGGGCGCGGAGCACGTCGC
>CAYSFP010000100.1:0-21927 GCA_964430075.1 uncultured Planctomycetaceae bacterium
ACAACTTATGCCACAAGAGGCAGCCTTTTTCTACGCGCGCTGTGAGAAATGCGGGTTAGCGCCGCGGCCGCCGGACGAGTCACGGCTTGATCGCCGTGACGATGTGGTACACCCCCAAAATAACAACAGCCCGGTCGGCGTGCGCGCCGGAGCCGGGCTGCTGTTCCCCCTGGGATGATTTGGCGTCGCGCTCAGCAGAGTCCGCAAAGCTGCCGGGCTTGCGTGCGCAGACCGGTGGCGTGCCAGCAAGATGCGCTGCTGTCGCCGTAAAGAATGTCCCCCCGTCGTCGCGACCATTCGTGGCGCCGACGCCCGCGGCGTGACAGTGGCCGTCGCATGGGCGCCGCTTGATTCGCGACCCCAGGATTATCGACGCCCGCAAAGCGGCAGCTTTGGAAATCTTTGCCGAATGCGATGACGGCGCCGACGCTGGCACGGGCGCTTTTCCAAAGTTCGACTATTCCGCCTACAGCGACTGCGCCGATTGTAAGGGCATGAGAAGCTCTACGGGCTGATTGCATGCGCCACATCCGCGGCGCCATCGCCCAGCGTTCGATTACAAGGGGCTCAATCGTGGCTGGTTTGACACGCTTATCCGAATGGTTGCTCCGGCAACCGCTCATGTGGGGCGGACTGGCCGCGATGGCGTTCTACGCCCTGGTCGTCGACAGTGCGGCGCCGGGAAGCCTGATGGCCAACGCATTCACCGGGGAAGCGGCGCCATTCAAAGCGACCGCGTGCTGGATTTGCTTTGCCGGGCTGACGGCGCTCGGGCTGCGCGCTATGCGGCTGGCCGTGGAGTTCGGCGCGGTCCAGCGCCCGGCCCTGCCCCCGGCGCCCAGCGAAGGCCAAACCGCAGCCGACGTCGCCGCCTTGGTCGACGAACTCGATGCGGCGCCGCCGTCGTTTGCCAGCACGTACTTTGGCAAGCGGCTCCGCCAGGCGCTCGAGCTCGTGCGGCAGCGCGGCTCGGCGGAATGGCTGGAAGCCGACCTGGCCGCGCTCGCCGAGGCGGATCGACGCAACCTGGTCGACCGCTACGCGACGATTCGGCTGATGGCCGCGGCGATCGGGATGTTCGGCGTCGCCGGCGCCGCGGCGTGTGTCGGTACGCGACTCACTTCGCTTCCCGCGGGCGAGCTCAGCGCGACGCTGTCGGCCGCCTTGGCGGGGATTGGCGTCGGTTGCGGCGCTCTGGTGCAGGCCGCCGTGCTGACCACGGTGCTGCTGACGGCGAAGCTTGGCGTCGAGCGCGTTGAGCGGCGGTTGCTCGCGGCGGTCGATCGCGGAACGAACGCACAGCTCCTCGGCCGATTTGCCGCGGTAGGCCGCGAGAAAGATCCGAACCTCGCCGCGGTGCGACGGATCAGCGAAAAACTACTGGCCACGGTCGAAAGCGCCGCCCAGCGGCAGGATGAAGCCCTGTCGAAGAGTCTTGCCACAGCCGCACGACGCTGGGAGGACATGGCTGCCTCGGCCAACTCGCTGCTGCAGCGCACGCTTAGCGAGTCGCTGACGACGGGACTGAAAGAGCACGCCCAGGCGATTAACGATGGCGTGATTCAACTCGGCGAAAACCTGCAGGTAACGGTTGTGCGACACGCCGAGATTCTCGGCGAGAACATCGACCACCACACCGTGGCCTTGGCCGAGTCGCTCGAGCAGCACCACACAGTGCTCGCCGAGTCGCTCAAGCAGCATCAAACCGCGCTCGCCACGGCGCTCGAGAACAATACGCATGCCGTGGCCGCCGCCATGGGCAGCCATACCCACACGATTGCTGACGCGCTGGCGAATCACACGGCCGCGCTGACGGCGACCGAACGATCGCTCGCGGCGGAGCATCAGCGGCGTTTGGCCGAGATGGAAGCGGCGCTCGGCGAGTCGCTGCTGCTCAATGCCACGCGGCAAGAAGACCTCATTCGCCACAGCGAGCAACTGCTCAAGGAAATGCAGTCGGCGCTGGTCGAGTCGGCCGGCACGACCGTCGCCCAACAGGAGCAGTTGATTCGTCAAGGCGACACGCTGCTGAAGGTCGTCGAGGCCACCGGCCAGATTCGCCGGCTCGAGGAATCGCTCAACGCCAACCTCGCGTCATTGGCCGCCTCGCACAATTTCGAGCAGACGGTGACGAGCCTTGCCGCCGCGGTGCAATTGCTCAGCGTGCGGCTGCGGCAGCCGGCCATCGTGCGAAATGAAATCGAGCTGAGCGGCGACACCAAGAGCCAGGCAGCATGAGCAGCCGACGGACCTCCGAAGGCGGCAGCAGCGTTCTCAGCTTCACGTTCCTCGACGTGCTGATGTGCACGATGGGATCGTTGTTGCTGCTGCTGGTCGTCTTTGGCGTCATAGCACAGAAGGCGACGCGCAAACGGCGCGACGGCGAGGTGGCCAACATCTCGCTCACGGCGCTCTCCGCGCCGACGGCTCCCCCTGCGGCCGCTGGTCCGGACGCGGAAGCGGGCCAGCACGCGCCGGAAGACCCCGCCGAACTGCGCAAGCAGCTCGAATCGCTGGAAGCCGAGCAGCAGCGCCTGGAGAAACTGCGGGCCGAAGCCGCCGAGGTCCGCGAGCGCGAGCGGGCCCGCATCTCGCACCTCGAAGACCACGAGCGGCGGTTGGAGCACGAGCTGGCGAAGTTGAACCTGGCGCTACAGGCGCTCGAGGACGCCGAGAAGCAACAGCAGGTCGATCAGGCGCAGGCCGAAGCGGAGGCCCAGCGGCTCAAAAAACTGATCGCGGAAACGGAGGAGCGACTCGGCCAGATGCGTCAGGACGTGGGCGAGAGGTCCTACGCCATTGTCCCTTACAAAGGCGCCAATGGCACGTTCCGCCGACCGGTCTTCATCGAGTGCACCGCCGACGCGGTGACCATTCAGCCGGAGGGAATTCGACTCACCGTGGAAGATTTCGACGGGCCGCTGCGTTCGGGCAACCCACTGGCCGCGGCTGTGCGGGCGGCCCACGAAGAGCTCAACAAGCGCGCGCTGGCTGCAGGCGCAGAACTGCCGGACGCGTATCCGTTGCTGATCGTCCGGCCCGACGGCGCCGCCGCGTACGCCGTGGCGCTCGACGCGATACGCTCCTGGGACACCGATTTCGGCTATGAGTTTGTCGAAGCCGATTGGAATCTCGCGTATCCCGAGCCCGATCCGCGGCTGGGACAGATGATGGCCCACGCCGTGGATGAGGCGCGACAACGACAAGCTCTGCTCGCCCAAGTGGCGCCCGGTCGGTATGGGCCCCGACTGGGAGCGGGCGGTTCGGGCGGCGGACGGGGCGGAGACGGCGAGGGCGGCCCGGGCGGCGACAGCTTCATGGCTCTCTCCGCCACCGGAGAGGGCCGCATTGGATCGCGGGCCAGCGATGGTTCCCTTGGCGGCGGCCCAGGCGGCCCAGGCGGCGCAGGGGGCCGAAATGCACTGCGCGGCGGGGCGGTCGGCGCCGGGCCGAACTTCAGCGAAGAGTTTACGGGAACGGGCGATGGCGGGTCGGGCGGCTCCGACGCGAGTGGCGAGGGCACGCCGGGCCTCCTCGCTGCGCGGACCGGCGGCGGCTCGAGCAGCGGCGAAGGAAATCTGGGCCCGCGCTATGGCAGCTCGGCCGGAGCGTCCGGCGACGCGTCCAACGGAACCGACGCGAACGGCCGGTTGGCAGGTCAGTCGGGCGGCGGCGACGCCGCGGGCAGTGGAACAGCCCCGCAAGCGGGCAGCGGCGCCCATGGTCAAGCGACGCCTGGCGTTGCCGGCGGCGCCGCAAGTTCGGCCGCCGGCGGTTCAGGCGGCACCAGCTCAAGCATGGCCGGCGCCACCGGGCGCGGCGCGTCGGGCAACATCGGCTCCAGCGATGAACCCTCCGCTCCGCTGACCACGGCCCGCGGAAGCATCGCCGATTCGCGCGGCGTCAACTGGGCTAATGTCGAAGCGTCGCGCCGCGCGTCGGCCATCACGCGGCCGATTCGCGTGCAGGTGAGCGCCGAGCAAATCGACGTGCTGGCCGACGCGGTCGCGGCGGGCAGCGACGCACAATCGGTCTCGTTCCACCAACCGGTGGACCGCGTGATGGACCAGTTGGCCGGCGCCGTGCAAAGTCGCATCCAGGATTGGGGACTCGCCGGCGACGGCATGTACTGGCGGCCCACGCTCGTGCTCAGCGTCGCGCCGGGCGCGGAGCGGCAAGCGAGACGCCTGTCCGAGCTGCTGGAGAACAGCGGCATCGATGTCAAGCTTCCGCAATCGATCGCCGCCGCGGCAGAGGGGGACGGCCGTGCGACACGATGAAGAAGCTGAAGACGACGCGATGCCCGGGCAGGACTCGTTCATCGACGTCATCTGCAATATGGTGGGCATCCTCATCACGCTCGTGGTGGTGGTCGGCATGCGCGTTTCGCAAATGGTCATCGAGCCGGCGACCGAGGTCACGCCGGTTGCCGTCCATTCAACACCGGCGAACGTCGAGGCTCTGAAAGACCAGCTCGAAGATGCCCTGCGCCGCCGCAACCAGGCGGCCGACGAGATTGAAACGGCGATGATGCAAGCAACCGACATGCGGCTCAACGCCGAGCTGGTTGCCGCGCGCCGCCAACAACTTGTCCTGGTGCAGGCGCAGGTCGAGAAGCTCATCGAAGAGCGCCGCGCCGCGCTCGGCGCCGACGCGCAGAAGCAATTCGACGCCCAGCGAGCGATCTCCGAGGCGCAAGTGAGGCTGGATCAACTCATGAAGGAGCAGATCAGCCTGCTGTCTGCGCCCGCCGACGTCGAGGAAATTGAAACCGTGCCCACGCCGCTGGCCAAGACTGTCAGCGGCGATGAAATCCATGTGCGCATTCGGCACGGACAATTGGCCGTGATCCCCGTCGATGCGTTGCTCGAGGAGGTGGAAGCGCGCGGCGGTTCCTATTTACGCGGCGGTTTGCAGCAGCGCAACGAGGCGTCGGACACCTACGGTCCGATCGATGGCTTCCGACTGCGCCTCTCTGTGCAGCGCTTTGCCGAGCCAGGCGCCGCAACCGCCGGAGCGACGCCGCCGCGACGGGCGGCGATCGTCATCTCCGGCGTGTTCTTGCCCACGGCTGACGATGTCGGCGTGCCGCTCGAGCAGTCGTTGCTACCCAACTCCCAATTCTCGCGGGCCCTGCGCGCACGGCGATCGGCCGTCGGCGCCGTGACCGCCTGGGTGTATCCGGACAGCTATGCCGAGCTCCGTGCGCTGAAAAAGGCGATGTGGGAAGCAAACGTTCCCCTGGCTGTCCGACCGCTGTCCGACAATCAGCCCATCATCTTCTCAACCCTCGGCAGCAAGAGCGCAGCGCAATAGGCTCCGCGCACGACCGGCAGATTTCGCTGGCCCAACGTCATGTCGAGCGTCTTCCCGTCTGTCGCAACTCTGCTACGCGACCGATCCGCGGCGCTTCGCCGTCGATCCAGTCGCCGGCTTCAATTGAGCTAGGGAGACGCTCGCGAGCCGCTTCTTAGCGTCTGCGGAGATATCGCCCAGCGCCTCGGCGAGTTTGCGCTGCGCCGGTCCGCTCAGCCCTGCGACCTGCGGCAGCTCCGGATGAATCGGGCCGTCGGTCGCTTCGATGATGTCGAGCAGCGTGATCTGGCTCAGCGGGCGAGTGAGACGGTAACCGCCGTCGACCCCGCGCGTCGACCGCAACAGGCCTTGGTTGACCATCGTCCGCAGGACCTGGAGCAGGAACCGCTCGGGCATGTCGCCGAGTTTGGCCAAGTGGCTGCAGGGAATTGGCGGGGAGGAGGTTGACTCGCTCAGTTGAATGGCGGCGAGTAGACCATAGGTCGCAGCACGTGAAATTCTCAAGGGTCTCTCCTGTTCCAGGTTCTTCGCAGCGCCCGAGGCAGCTAACATGCCACCGAATTGCCACTTGCAAACTATGTGCCGCCCGGCGCCAGCCTGTTCACGCTTCCTGTTATACCAGATCAGCTTGAACGTTTGGAGACGTCCTGAACTATCGTGTGGAGAATGTAACGTTATGCGGCAATCCGAAACGCGCGTCGGTCGCCCGTAAGGGTTGGATAACGACCAGCTTGGTCGAAAATCGTCCGCTGAACTTCCTTCAACTCCTGGGCTGCTCGGCCGCACGCGCAGGCGACGCGTTGTCGTGAGACGCTGGTCGACGAAACGACAGCAGCACGATCGCGATCGCGCCGCACACTAACAGCGAATCAGCGATATTGAAGTTGGGCCAGACATGCCAGCGTGCCTGGGGCGGCCACTTCCAGGCGAGCAGAATGAAGTCCCGCACGGCATAAACGTGCTCGCCGGCGCGACCCGCCTGAAAGTCGCCCCAGTCGAGTCCCGGCATTCCCGTGCGATCGTAGAGATTGCCCAGGACGCCGCCCAGGATGGCGCCGAGCACGACCGTAAGCAGGGCGTCACGCGCTCCGCCGAAGACGAACAGCCACGTGGGAATCGCGATCGCGGCAATCATCGAGCAGGCCGCGAACAGCCAAACGCCGCCCTGCCCCAGTCCGAAAAGCGCCCCCTCGTTCAAACTGAGCTGAAAACCCGCATGTTGGGGCCAGATCCAGCGCTCCCCGCCCTGCAGCAAGTCCGGTTGGCTGAACATCCAATGCTTGGACCATAAATCGGCGCCGCAGCCGATCGCCGCCAGGGGCCAGAACAGCAAGTGCCGACTGAAGGGAACATTGCGATCGGGCGACATCGTCCTTGATCCGAGGTCTGTAACGCCGCCTCGCTTGGCGCGGAGCGTTTGGCCGCCACTTTCGCGGGTCATGCGAAAATGAACAAGATCGCGCCGGTCAAGCCTGTCGCGGCCGACGGGGCCGGACGGAGCTTGTCGGGCAGACGCTTGCTAGTAGGCGCCCACTCCACCGTTGTCCCGCGATTCCGCGCACTTGATGCACACCGGCGTATAGGGAATCGCCGTGAGGCGGGTCTTGGCGATCACCCCGCCGCACTCTGCGCATTGGCCGTACTGACCGTCCTCGATGCGCTGCAGGGCCAGTTCGATCATGCCCAGGCGGTCTTCTTCGTTCGCCAGCAGACTGAGGGTGAATTCTTGTTCGAAATTGTCGCTGCCCAGCTCGGCCATGTGAATCGGCATGCTGGAATCGGACCCCTCGGAGCCACTTTTTCGCAAGGCCGCAGACGCCATCGAGCTGACGTCGCCCCGCAGACGGGCGCGAATGCCAAGCAACTGATCCCGAAACACCTTCATGTCCGCTTTCTTCATGTTGCATCTCCAGACACTTTGGCCACTTGGCACAGGCTGCCGACATGGGCCAAGAATCGCTATTGTAAGTCGAGCCGATAAGATCGTCAAACGCCTCGCGACTGGTATAGCTAGGCGTAAGTCGGTGTGCCGTGGTCAGTTAGGAAAGGCGCATGGAGGCGTGTCCGGCTTGCGCGGCGCGAGCCCACAGTCGGCCCACTTCGACGCAAGGCGCTGCCTTGCGATGGGATCGCGCGACAATCCGTCGGGCGACGCCCAGCGCAGGCACGTGGCAGGCTCGTCTCCCTTTCCGTTGCTGGTCAGATCGTGCGGAGCTAAACTGCAATTAAGTCGTTGCGACTCATACGCTTAAATCCGACAGCGCCGCGTGCGGCCCTGCCGACGCCCGTTGCCGCCCTGCGGAGTTCCTGCCTCGTGGCCACGTCGATCGCCTTGGATATCGCGCAAGCCTTCCAGCAGTGCCTGTCCCCCGCTTGCGGCGCCACGTTCGACGTGGGAGAAGCCCAGACGGCCTGCCCGAAGTGCGGCTCGCTGTTGGACGTCACCTATGACTGGGACCGCACGCCGCCGCCGGAGTCGCTCCGCTGGTTCGAGCGCAAGTGGGCCCGCCGCAACGACCCGCTGTGCCGTAGCGGCGTCTGGCGGTTTCACGAGCTGCTGCCCTTCGCATCGGCGGAGCGGATCGTGACGATCGGGGAGGGCCAAACGCCGCTTGTCCCCACCGACGGCGTGGGCGAGTTCATCGGGTTGAACGCCGGTTGCCTGTACCTTCAATACGAGGGCATGAACCCTTCGGGCAGCTTCAAAGACAACGGCATGACGGCCGCTTTTACCCACGCCCATACGATCGGCGCCCGCCGGGCTGCCTGTGCGTCGACGGGCAACACGAGCGCCTCGCTGGCCCTGTATTGTTGCGCCACCAAGCACATGCAGGCGGTGATCTTCATCGGATCCGGCAAGATCTCCTACGGCAAGCTCTCGCAGGCCCTCGACTACGGCGCTCTGACCATCCAGATCGCCGGCGACTTCGACGATGCGATGCAGCGCGTCCAGCAGGTGAGCCAGCAACTCGGCATCTACCTGGTCAACAGCGTGAATCCGTTCCGGCTCGAAGGCCAGAAGACGATCATGTATCGCGTACTGGAGAGTCTCGATTGGCAGCCGCCGGATTGGATCGTCGTCCCCGGCGGCAACCTCGGCAACTCCAGCGCATTTGGCAAGGCGTTCATCGAGCTGCACAAGCTGGGGCTGATCGACCGCATCCCGCGGCTTGCGGTGATCAACGCCGCGGGCGCGAACACGCTCGACGAGTTGTTCAACGAGCGCGGCCTACGCTGGAACAACGGCCGCCCGGACATGGCGATCATCGAGCGATACTACGCTGAACTCGACGCCCGCGCGGGCAAAGCCGACACGATCGCCAGCGCGATCGAGATCAACCGGCCGGTAAATCTCACGAAGTGCCTGCGAGCCCTCGACGCCTGCAACGGCGTGGTCCGCGAGGTGACCGACCAGCAGATTCTGGACGCGAAGGCGCAAGTCGGCGCCAACGGCTTCGGCTGCGAACCGGCCAGCGCCGCCAGCGTCGCCGGCGCCAAGCTCTTGCGCGAGCAGGGCGTGATCGCCCCCAGCGATCGCGTGGCGTGCATTCTGACGGGGCATCAACTCAAGGATCCCACTGCGACGGTCGCGTACCATACGACCGATCAGGAGGAGTTCAATCGCGTGCTGGGCAAGCGCGGCGTGACGCGCGCGGCGTTCGCCAATCGAGCGGTGAAAGTGGAGAACGACCTCGACGCGATCGTGCGGGCGATTCAACTGAATAGTTAGTCTTTCTCTGGCCGCAAAGATACCCATGATTACCGTCAACACCTTTAGAGAATGGATGTCCGCACGGCCGTTCAAGCCGTTTCGCGTTGTAATGTCCAGCGGGCAAAGCTACGACGTTCGACACCCAGAGATGGCCTTGCTGACAAGGTCGCAGCTTCTCGTTGGGATTGATGTCGAAGATGGCGTACCCGCCGAGTTTAAGATGTGTTCGCTTTTGCATGTCACGGCTGTTGAACCTCTAGAGACGGCGACGCGATAGTCCGCGTCCTAGAAAAAGGATGCCCATTAAACTTGCCATTCATGGCGCCGCGGGACGAATGGGGCAGTGCGTGAACGCGCTCGCCGCGCAACCGAGTCCTCGACAATGGCGGCGTGACGCGCCCGGCGTTCGCCAACCGAGCGGTGAAGGTGGAGAACGACCTCGACGCGATCGTGCGGTCGGTTCAGTTGAATAGCTAAGTGCGTTGTCCAAGTTCGCCGTTATGAATAAAGAGATTGTCCTTGCCGAGATTCGTCGAACGGCAGAAGAAAATGGTGGGAAGCCGCTTGGCTGGTCTCGCTTTGAAAAAGCGACCGGAATCGCGAAGTGCGATTGGTATGGAAAATATTGGGCTCGTTGGGGTGATGCAGTAATTGAGGCTGGCTTCGAGCCCAATGATTTTACGAAGTCGTACGACCAAGACACTCTATTAGAGAAACTCGTTGGAGTAATTCGACAGTTAGGTAGATTTCCGGTCGGCGGAGAACTCAGATTAGCAGCCAAGCAGCAAGCTGGGTTTCCGAGCCACACAGTATTCGCACGACTTGGACGTAAGCACGAGGTTGCCGCAAAGCTTGTCGGGTACTGTGAGAATCGGGATGAGTTGAAAGACGTTGCCGAAATCTGTCGGCCGCTTGCCGCCATTGCGGCCAAGCCTTCAGTTTCAAGCTCGCAATCCGATCCCAGTTCTCAGGACGGATTTGTCTATCTCCTGAAGTCCGGCAAGTACTATAAAATTGGACGAACCAACGCGGCAGGACGCCGCGAGTACGAATTGGCGATCCAACTCCCGGAGCGAGCAGAGAGAGTTCACATTATTGCCACCGACGACCCCGTTGGCATTGAAGCCTATTGGCACAACCGTTTCGCAGACAAGCGAATGAACGGCGAATGGTTTGATTTGGGTGCGGCTGACATCAAGGCTTTCAGACGCCGCAAATTCATGTGAGATCTCGGTCGCTGCGACAAAAATGGTCAAGCCCATCGCATACATCGAGACGTCGGTCATTAGCTACCTCACCGCAAGACCCTCTCGCAACCTCGTCGCGTATGCTTGCCAAATCACAACGCAGGACTGGTGGCAACGTCGGCGCGAAGACTTTGACTTGGTCACCTCGCCGCTCGTCCTGGAAGAGGCGTCCTCGGGCGATTCCGAGGCCGCAAGACAGCGGCTGGACATTCTCTCGACACTGGATGTACTTGCCATTGACTCTACAATTGAAGCGGTCGCTGAGGATTTGGTCCGATCCAAGCTGCTTCCAGCGAAGGCCAGCGTTGATGCGTTGCATATTGCCGTCGCCGCATTCCACGAGACGGATTTTCTCGTGACATGGAACTGCCGTCACTTAGCGAATGCCGAACTCTACCGTCGAGTTGCAGATCATTTGCGAATAAACGGGATGCATCCCCCGGTCGTATGCACTCCCCAGGAGTTAATGGGCGATGACATTTATTCCGCCTGAGTACGTTAAGCCGCCGATTGACGAAATCATGACGGCTGTCTGGGAAGTGCGCGCTGACCTCATACGCAGGCACGGTGGATTGCATGGACTAGCCTTGTATCTGCAGCAGAAGCAAATGGAGTTGCCGGCCACGCGACTTCGATCGCCTCGTCGATCAGCGCGCCTCAAGGAAGCCCAAACGCAATAGCGATGCCCATCAAACTTGCCATTCACGGCGCCGCGGGGCGCATGGGCCAGCGCGTCACCGCGCTCGCCAGCCAGGACGCGCGGTTCTCGATCGTCGCCGCGCTGGAATCCGCCTCCAGCCCGCGGCTGGGCCAGGACGCGGGCCTCATCGCTGGCGTCGGCGAGTTGGGCGTGCCGCTGGCCGTCGTTGGAGAGAGCGACGCCGACGTGGTGATCGACTTCTCCGTGCCGGACGCTGCGGTCGCCGTCGTCGATCACTGCCTCAAGTTCAACAAGCCGGTCGTCGTGGCGACTACGGGGTTTGAGCCCGAGCAGCGGGAATTCATCCAGGTGGCTGCCGGGAAGCTGCCGATTGTGTTCGCTCCCAGCATGAGCACGGCCGTCAACGTCACGATGAAGCTGGCTGAGATCGCCGGCCGGGCGCTACGCGACGTCCCTACGGGCGTCGACATCGAAATCATTGAGCGGCATCATCGCTTCAAGGAAGACGCCCCCAGCGGCACGGCGCTCAAATTCGGCGAGATCGTTGCCAAGGCGATGGGCCAATCGGCCCATGTCCACGGCCGCGAGGGCCGCCCCGGCAAGCGGCCGCAAAACGAAATCGGTTACCACGCCGTCCGCACCGGCGACAACCCCGGCGAGCACACAATCGTCTTCGGCATGCTTGGCGAGACGCTCGAACTGCGCGTCGCCGCCTCGAACCGCGACTGCTACGCCCAGGGAGCCCTCATGGCTGCCGCCTGGCTCGTCGGCAAGCCGGCGGGGTTGTACGGCATGAATGATGTGCTGGGACTAAAATAAGGCTGGAGACTGGAGGCCGGAGACTGAAGGGCGGAGGAGATCAATTCAGCCGTTAGGTTATCAGCACGACGCCATCACTCTGCCATTGAACCGATCGCTACCGGCCAACCCTCCGGTCTCCAGCCTCCAGCCTCCAGCCTCCAGTCTGCTCCCATGGCCAAATGCGACGAAGGCTACCTCTGCGACGTCTGCGGCGAGGACGTCGCCGATCTCACCGACAGCGATCTCTACCTGCGCTACATCGTCGGCGTGCTTGATCCCGAAGTGCTGCACACGACCCCCGAGCGGCACATTCGCTGCAATCCCGCGCTGGCCCAGTATATCGTCGCCGAGGACTTCGCACCGGTCGTCGTTGAAGGAGCGTTCGACAAGCGGCGCCTTGATCCCGCCTTCGTCGCCGAACGTGAAGAACTGATGACGCGCGGCTGGCGCCGGTTGAACGAAGTTGTCCGGCTCGGCGTGCCGATCATCGAGTACCCCTTGCCGGAAGTGTCAGCGGCGATTCGCGCCCGCAGTTCGACAACCTAGCGATCGACGTGTCGTGGCCGCGAATCACGCGAATCCGCGCAAATCGCGGCGGGAATCTCGAATCATCTTTTGATTCGCGTCGATTCGCGAGATTCGAGGCCCATTTTTGTCGCCCGGCGCCAACACTCGCATCTCTCTTGTGACCCAAGCGCACCCGCGCCCATAATCCCCCGCATGAGCACGCCCGAAACCGCCGCCGAGGCAATCGTCGAGAACCTGCCGCCCGCCATCGATCACGACCCCCGGCCGACGCTCTACCGCGACGCGGCGTTCTGGGGCATGACGATCACGCAGTTCCTCGGCGCATTCAACGACAACCTGTTCAAGCAGCTCGTCCTGCTGTTGTCGATCACCGGCGTCGACGAAGCCCTCAAGAGCGAGGCCGCCGATAACCAGTGGCTGCCGATGCTGATGTTTGCCGTGCCGTTTTTGCTCTTCACCGGCTACGCCGGCTTTCTTGCCGATCGTTACAGCAAGCGGTCGATCGTCGTGTGGGCGAAAGTCGTTGAAATTGTCGTCATGGCGCTCGGCGGCATCGCGTTCGTCATGTACGGGATGGATCGAAGCATGTGGCCCATGTACGCGGTGCTGTTTCTTATGGCGACGCAAAGCGCGTTTTTCGGCCCCGCAAAGTACGGCATCCTGCCCGAGATGCTTCGCGACAACGATCTGCCGCGAGCCAACGGCTTCATGCTGATGACGACGTTTCTCGCCATCATCTTTGGCACAGCCGTCGCCGGCGTGCTGCTGGCCGACCATCGCTCGCCGGACCAAATCGCCGCCACGGCCGCCCTGCCCGACGCCGAGCGCGTCGCCGTCGAACAGCAGCGCGTCGCCGGCCAGTTGTGGACCGGCTCCGTCGCGTGCATCGCGTTGGCCGTCGTCGGCACGATCACCTCGCTGTGGGTCCGCCGCGTCCCGGTCGCCAACCCCAACCTCAAGTTCACGCCCGAAGCGCTCACGATTCCCAAGGACATGATCGCCCTGTTGCGCGCCGATCGCCCCCTGCTGATGGCGCTCGTCGTGTCGAGTCTCTTCTGGCTGCTCGCCGGCCTCGTGCCCCCGGCCGTCAATTCGCTCGGCAAACTCGTCCTGCAAGTCGGCGACGACAACACGAGCTACCTCAGCGCCATGATCGGCGTCGGCATCGCCGTCGGCTGCGTCATCGGCGGCCTGGTCTCCCGCGGCCGCATCGACTTTCGTCTCCTGCGCATCGGCAGCATCGGCCTGCTCGTGTGTTTGGCGATCGTTTCGATTCCCGCCGGCGGCGACGTCGCCGCGTTGAAAGACGCCGCCGGCCAACTCACGCGGTTCCCCGGCATCGGCGAAAGCACGCAGTGGCTCGGCTTCTGGGCCAACCTGCCGACGTTCCTCGTCATGGGCGCCTTCACGGGCCTGTTCGCCGTCCCGCTGCAAGTGTTCATGCAGTCGCGCCCCCCCGACGACAAGAAGGGCCGCATGATCGCCGTGATGAACCAATTCAACTGGATCGGCATCCTGCTGGCGGTCGCCGTCTACAAGGCCATCACCGAGCTCATCGAGTGGCAAGCATGGCCGCGGTCGATCACATTTTTGTTTATTGCGCTCTTGATGCTGCCGATCGCGCTCTTTTATCACCCGAAGAACGAAGCGCTCAGCGAGCGGTAACTCCGTAGTCGAAGCGGCCCGCTTCGCCGCTGCCAATTCATGGCCGAGAAACTCCTTTACATCGTCGGCGGACCGAACGGCGCGGGGAAAACGACGGCCGTTATGGAATTGATGCGTACTTCGCCAATCGAGTACGAGTATATCGGCGCCGACAAAATTGCGGCGGAGATTTCACCGCGGAAACCGGCCGCGGCCCAAGTTGAAGCGGGCCGCGAGTTCCTTCGCCGGACGCACGCCTGTCTGGGAGAAGGTCGCAATGGCATTCTTGAGTCGACTCTCGCAGGAAAGTCGTTGCGGCGAATCGTCGACTCGGCGCAGCAGTTGGGATATCGCATCGAAATGCGATTCATGTTCATTGATTCGGCAGAATTGAGCCGCGCCCGCGTGCGACTGCGAGTCGCCAAAGGAGGGCACGACGTACCAGACGAGGACATCGCACGGAGATTCGCCCGGACTTTCCGCAATTTCTGGGGCATCTATCGCCAATTGGCCGATTACTGGGTGATATCGTATAATGCTGTCGGCGCCGCGCGAAACGTCGCCTTTGGCACGCCGCAGTACCAGTTTGTCGTTCATCAGGACTTATTCGAGCGGTTTCTAGCAATCGCGGAGAGCATCGATGCACACCACGAATAAGGATATTGACCTGGAACTCTTTCGGGTCGCCGCCGAATGGTCGCGCATCGCGAGCAGCGCGACGCATCAGGCGATTGAGGAAAACCGTCGCCTCGGCGTGCCGAACGTCTACTCGATCAACGGCCGCATCTACTACGAGCTGCCCAGCGGCGAACTCTCGCTCGAAGATCCTGGCGTCAGCGCGCCTCCTCAAACGCCGGATTTACCATCGTCGCAAACGTAGCTGCACGTGCGTGCCGCGCCTTCGCGCGACGAGGATAAACGACGGCGACAAATCGAGATCTCGCTCGTCGATTGTTTCGAGAGTTGCAATCGTGAACTGCGGATCAATGTGCCCCGGTCGCAGGAACACGACGCCGTACAATGGCTGGCGACCCAGAATGGCCAATCGCCCGAAGTCTCGATCATGCGTCAGTATGATGCGACTTTGGTTGAACGCCTCGCGGAGAATGACGTCGTCCGATGCTTGCGCAAGTCCCAATGCGAGCACGTCCTCAACATCGCACGCTTGTTGGCGAAGGAACCGGACGACGAGAGGATGAATGTTCTCGTCCGCCAGCAGCTTGCACGCGAAGAGCTTCAAGCCCCGATCTCCGCAGTCATGACCGTCTCATTGCTGAGCGACTGCGCGGCAAAATTGACGGCTTCCTCCACGTCTTCCGCCGCTAACTGCGGATAGGACCGGACGATATCGTCGCGGCTGGCGCCGGACGCGAGCCACTCCAGGATCATCTCGACGCTGATGCGCGTCCCCTTGATGCAGGGTTTGCCACCGAGAATCGCCGGATCGGAAACGATGCGGGTGAACATAGGGCAGGCCTCCACGGCAATTCTAGCAGGCGACAAGGCCCCACGACCAAGTTCAGTGGTTGGAAAAGTTGGATCGCCGATTCAGGCTTTGTCACAATCGGAACTCTGGAGCGGAGGCTGGTCAGTTCGTCGATCAACGAGCCATCCTGGTGGGCGCTACATGACTTGTCGTTTCCAACGTTGCTTGCCGATGGATTTGAACTTGCTGACGGCCATTGCCCCACGTTCGTTCCGAGCTTTGGACCCAGGTGCGGTCAAGACGGAAACAACCGCCATTCGTCCCGCTTCCCATATCTCTTCAGCATCAAAGTTCTGGCCCAACAACACCATCAAAACGGCGTCCCACTCCTTGTCAATGCGTATCGAGCCGAGCATTTGGCTTCGCCTGCGGTTGTCAAGCAAGCAACGTCCCTTGATCTGCAATCGCCGCTTGATTCCATCTCTTATCTCAATCGCATCATATCCCGCCTGTCGCGCTGGAGTGAGTTCCACTCCAAGAATACGCGCAGCTTCGTACTCGGCTATCTAGCCGGTAATGCCAAGCGGCTTGCCCGTCAGTTGACGATATTCTTGTGCGAGTCGTTTGACTTCACCGAGAATCTCAAAAATGCGATCACTGCTCGACATTACTGGTGCTCGCGCCGTCAGACTCGCACTCTCCATGCGGTCGGCACTCGGGAAATATCCGACAGGATCCTATTTCACCATCAGCGGCCCGCCCTCTTTCGCCAGCTCGCGAATCTCCTCCGTGATCTTCATCGAGCAGTACTTCGGCCCGCACATGCTGCAGAAGTGCGCGCTTTTGAACGTCTCGGCCGGCAGCGCCGCTCCTTCGTTGGCCGCCATTGAGCCGAGCTTGACCGTGGATCGTTCACAGCCGCACCGCTTGGAATACCCGTCCGGCGCCGCGCAAGAACTGAACATCGCCTTCTTCGGCCTTTCGCGCCACTTCGTCGAGCCAACGCACGGTTGCAGGCTCCAGGCATGCTTCCGACGGAACATTGGCCGGATACACCACCTCCACCTCGACCTCGACGGCGTACTCGCCGCGCTGCACCCACCGCTTGCGTTTTTCGCGTTGTTCAGCCATCGCTCGACCTAGTCCCGAAAATAAACTGTGATCAGCATGGCGCGCCGGCTTTCGGCCAACCATGCCCAAATCGCTTCGATCTCGCCGCCGTCCGCAAGCGTTTGCCGAAGGACGACCGAAGGATTCGGCTTGCTCCGCGGCCTCTCACGGAGCAACGCGGCGTCATCAATTCCAGCCACAAGCTGCCAAGCGGAGACGCCTCGCTCCTCGCAACGTTCATCAGCGTGCCAGGAGACGACGAAACGATCCTCTCGCACGGCGGCAACGATGTTGTCAAGCAGCTTTCCCACCTTGACATTCTACCTGAGCGTTTTTGCGGAACGCCCGCGCTACTTGGCGACTTGCGGCAATTCCAACAGCCCGCCCTCTTTCGCCAGTTCGCGAATCTCCTCGGTGATCTTCATCGAACAGTACTTCGGACCGCACATGCTGCAGAAGTGGGCGCTTTTGAACGTTTCGGCCGGCAGGGTCTGATCGTGGTAGCGCCGCGCCGTCTCCGGATCGAGCGATAGCTCGAACTGCCGATTCCAATCGAACTCGAACCGCGCCTTCGACAGCGCATCGTCGCGGTCGCGCGAGCCCTTGCGCTTCCGCGCAATATCCGCGGCATGGGCGGCAATCTTGTACGCAATGAGCCCCTGCTTCACATCCTCGCGATCGGGGAGCCCGAGGTGCTCTTTGGGCGTCACGTAGCACAGCATCGCCGCGCCGGCCCAACCGGCCAGCGCCGCGCCGATGCAACTGGTGATGTGGTCGTAGCCGGGGGCAAAATCGGTCACCAGCGGCCCCAGCACGTAAAACGGCGCGCCTTTGCAGATCTCAATCTGCCGCTCGACGTTCATCGCCACTTCGTCCATCGGAATGTGCCCGGGGCCCTCGACCATCACCTGCGTGCCGCGCGCCCAGCCGCGCTCAGTCAGCTCGCCCAGTACGTCAAGCTCGGCGAATTGGGCCGCGTCGCTCGCGTCGGCGATCGACCCTGGCCGCAGGCCGTCGCCCAGGCTCCAGGTGACGTCGTACTGCCGCATGATGTCGCACAGGTCGTCGAAGTGCTCGTACAGCGGGTTCTGCTTGCGGTGGACCATCATCCACTTGGCGATGAGCGACCCGCCGCGGCTGACGATGCCCGTCACGCGGCCCATGGTGAGGTGCAAATGCTCGAACTTCACGCCGCAGTGCACGGTCATGTAGTCGACGCCCTGCCGGGCCTGGTGCTCGACCATGTCGAGAAAATGCTGCGGCCGCATGTCCTCGATGTCGCCGCCCAGCTCCTCGAGCATCTGGTAGATCGGCACGGTGCCGATCGGCACGGGCGAGGCCGCGATGATCGCCTCGCGGATGGCGTCGATGTTCTTGCCCGTCGACAGGTCCATGACCGTGTCGGCGCCATAGTGGACGCTCGTATGCAGCTTTTCGAGTTCGCCTTCGATATTGCTGGTAACGGCGGAATTGCCGATATTCGCGTTCACTTTGCAGCGGGCGGAAACGCCGATGCACATCGGCTCCAGCCGACCGGCGGCGTGCACGCGATTGGCGGGAATCACCATCCGCCCGGCAGCGACTTCCGATCGAATCGTCTCGGGCTCAAGCCCTTCGCGTCGCGCGACGAACTCTATTTCCTTCGTCGTCTGGCCCGCGCGGGCGTGCTCCAATTGAGTGATGGGCTCGGGCATGGCGTGTCGTCCTTGCGGCTGCGAATACGGCGAAAGGTCGTGTTAAGATTTCATCGTATCGCTGGGGGAGCGCGTGTCAATTCAAGCCCCCTTGTGTAGCCGTCTCGCTCCGCGAGACGAAACCTCTCGCGGAGCGAGAGGACTACGTCGTCGAAGCGGCTCGCTTCGGCCGTCCTCCGCCCTCGAACTTCACAGTCCGCTCAGCGGCCCGTCTGGCGAATGTCAGCCTGGTTGGTCAGGCTGACCCAGCCGCCTAGCGGCTTGCCTTGCACGTTCGTGCCGCCCAGGGACGCCAGAATGCGGTCGCCGACGACGACGCCGGCAAACGATGCTCGCCCTGGATCATGCCGGTGGTCTCGAATCCGATGTTGTGGCCGTTGATCTCGCCGGCCACGTGCATCTCCGCGGGCCGGCCGAACCGGCCCGTCTGCACCAGCTTGC
The DNA here is from genome assembly GCA_964430075.1 of uncultured Planctomycetaceae bacterium. Taxonomy (GTDB): domain Bacteria; phylum Planctomycetota; class Planctomycetia; order Pirellulales; family Lacipirellulaceae; genus Lacipirellula. The sequence goes on from CAYSFP010000100.1 coordinate 18,581, forward strand.
CCGTGAAGAGGGCGCCTTCCCGGCTCTCGACGATGAGACGCAGCTTGTCTGAACCTTTGTCCGTATGGCGCTCGCCCGCCCACGCCGAGCTGCTTTGAAGCCGGTCGCCGCCCAGCCGCAGCTCCGCGAGCCGCTTCTCCAACTTGTCCAGGCGGGCCAGGGCCTCGTCGCCGTCTGACTTGACGGCCTTGTTGGCCATTTTTTCGCGATAGGTTTCCGCGGCCTCGGCGACGCGGCGGAACTCGCCCAGGCACTCGACGACCACGTCGATCAGCTCATCGCACGTCGGCAGGCGATTGGCCTCGTCAAACGCCTTGCGATCGGCCGCGATGCGCTTGAGGCTGACGCGAATTTGATCGGGGCTCAGCGCGCGGCTGTCGCGGATCAGCTTCGCGCGGGCATCGATGTCGCGGAGCAGCCGCTCCCGGGCTTGCTTGAATGCTTGCTCCTGCTTTTGAACGAACTTCGCAAGCTGCTTGTCTTCGCGCGCGCTGGCGGCGTCGGCGGAGTGCGACGGCGGTTGGGCCGCGGCCGAGGGGAGGGAGCAGAGGATCAGGGCGATTGCGGACTTTTTGATCGTTGGGGGGATGCGCATCTTGCTTAGTCCTGCTTAAGTTGGAATGCCATCTCGCTTGAATGTTTCACCGGATGAACCCCGGAGGCACGGAGGACACGGAGAACGACTTATTCTCTGCGTCCTTTGTGACCTTCTGTTCCTTAATTGGTTGCGGCCGGAGGCCGCGCTGGGTCTCTGTGCCTCCGTGGTTAGATATTCGCCTCGAGTCGTCGGGGGTGCTGAGGCGCGGCAGAACCTGCTGCAGCGTCTCGCACCAGGCGCGAGCATGGTAATTTCGGAGAAACAGCACAACATATCGTCTTCCACATCGCGCGGGCGCGGTTCTGGATGCAGCATGTCCCGAGGGGACGATTCGAGACTAGCCCAGCGATTGACAGGATGATGCAAGTGCATGCAGCGCTCTGCAAAGTCTTGGCCCCCGAGGGGCCGCGGCGTGTCGCCAGGGGCGCCAGCCCCTGGAAACGAGGCATTTGCCAGAACGAAAGCCCCGGAGGGGCGACATCGATTCGACTTGCCGCGCAACGATGCCGCCCCTCCGGGGTTTTCGGGCAGACGCGCCGCGATCGACCAGGGGCTCGGGCAATCGGCCGAGCCACGAGCACGCCGCGTTTTACTTCGACCTGGCGATCGACGAGTGTCGCCAGGCGGGCTTTGAGAAGATCGTCTTGCGGGGCGACACGGACTTCTCCTTGACGGAGAACTTCGATCGCTGGGACGCCGACGGCGTCCAGTTCGTGTTCGGCCTGGACGCCATGCCGAACCTGGTCCAGATCGCTGAAAAGCTCGAGGAATCGGCTTGGACGGGGCTCCGCCGCCAGGCCCAGCGACGTCGGGGTGCGCCCCGTGCGAAGCGGCCCCACCACAAGGAACAGTTCGTCCAGGAGAAGGGCTAAAAGAACGTAAAACTCCGCAGCGAGTCGTACGCCGAGTTCGCCTACCGGCCGACGAAGTGTTCGCGGGATTACCGCGTGGTCGTGGTGCGTAAGACCATCGACGTCGAGCAAGGTCAGTCGCGGTTGTTCGACGAAGTGCGTTACTTCTTCTACATCGCCAACGCCCCGCCCAGCGCGCTGCCGGCGCGGCAGGTGATCGCGTCGGCCAACCGGCGGTGCGACCAGGAGAACACGATCAGCCAACTGAAGGCGTGCGGCGCGCTGGCCGCGCCCTGGGACAGCCTGGCGAGCAACGGGGCGTACATGGCCATCGCGTCGCTGGCGTGGACGCTCAAGTGCTGGTGCGGCCTGATGATTCGGCCCGCCGGCAGGAAGGACCAGCGCGCCGCGCAGGAAGCCGTTCAGCGTCGCGTGATCCGGATGGAGTTCGCGACGTTCGTCAACGCCTTCGTGCAGATCCCGGCGCAAGTGATTCGCTCCGCGCGGCGGCTCGTCGACCGCCTGTTAACGTATCGGCCGAGCGTCGACGCGCTGCTGCTCATCCACGAGCATGTCCGCCGCCCGCTGCGTTGTTGATCTCCAACCGCCGCGAAAGCGAGGTCCGGACGCCTCGCTCCAGCCGCCGCGCCCAACCTCAGAAAGCCCCGAACCTCATGCCCGAACCCAACGCCGGCCCACCACGCCAGCCCCCTGGCCCGACAACCTATGCGCACCCCCCGCTACGCAAAAACTGACTCAGGCTACGCTTGATTGAGGACTAGGCCGCGGAGCGGCGGGAGGTTGGCATGTGCGTCCTTCAAACCCCTTACGCCTGCGCCGCCCAGGTAACCGCAGACGGCAACCTGTGCCACCCGCCAACGCGATGAGAGCGAATGACGACGGCTCGGGCACGGGGGCGAGCCCGCCGAGCTCGACTTGGAAATAGTCGATCTTCGCCGTCTGCCGCGGGAAGGCGTTGTTAAAGTACATGTGCGTGATGCCGACGTAGAGATCGGCTTCCCCGTCGAGCCACGGGACCGAGATGCCTGACGACGCGCCGCTCTTCGATGGATCGGTGAGATTCTCCCATTCAAGGCGCCACTGGTCGGCAATCCGGCTTAACGAGAGGATAATGTCATCCCCCATAGAAAAGAACTTGGAAAGTTCCAACTGCGGGAAACCAAAGTCGCCTTCCCCTCTATTTCCCACGAGAACGAACTGCCCCGTGTTTCCCGACGGATCGACTGTCCCATTACTGTGGAATCCGCCGCGCACAAATGCTTGATCGCTCGTGCCGACGTACAGAAGCAGTTGATCCGACGGACTCGGTACGTTGACGTCGTCGAATTTTGCGGAGATTCGGAAGTCCCGCCCGACCATATCAGTGAGCAAGACGCCTGGCGCATCGACCAATGTCAGGTCGCGATTTGAACTGTCAATGCTGACACCATACGACGCCGTGAATGCCAAGTAACCTGGCATCGTCTGCAGATTGAGATTCGGATCGTTGCGGGGAATCGCCCCGCCCGTGCCGGGAAGCCAGTGAGTGAAGCCAGTGGCCAGGCCGTTGACGTCGTTCACGCCTCCGCCGCCTGCCGCCGGGGCGTTGAAATCCAAATGCAGAAACGTAGTCAGCGGCGGCGGCGTGGGCGGCGGCAGAATCGACAAGGGGACGATGGCGATCTGGCCAAGCGACGTCCCCGTCGACACCTGACCGTTCGGAATAGCGTTCCCCTGGTCGTCAAAGACGAATCGCCACAAGGAGGGAGTCGTGAACTCGTGCGAAACGAACATTTCTCCATCCGGCGCGAACGCCACGCCGGCAGGGTGGGCGCCGACGACGGGAATGACGCCGTTCGCCACGGGCTGACGGTTGTCGTCAAAAACGTAGCGATCAA
>CAYSFP010000101.1:0-21822 GCA_964430075.1 uncultured Planctomycetaceae bacterium
GGCAGAGCCTCGGCAATTCTCACCGGCAGAGCCGGTGGATTAACTAGGATTTAGTTCTATAAATCTAGTCGACTAGACGTCCGTCTGTCAAGAGCCACGTTCGTATTTTGAAAAGAACTGGGGCAGCAAGCGCGATCCATGCCGGCAGAGCTCGACGGATAGAGTGCTCCGCCATTCGCGTGCAGCTGTTACGCCGACGTGGCGTCATGGGGCGCACGCGGTAGGGCGCGTACTGAATCAACAGGACTGGCGCTCTGCGCTGAGGTCGCCCCGACCGCGGATCGAGCGACGCTCCGCGCAACGTGCCTCGTGACCCTTGCCGGTGCTCGATTGGTCCCGCCGGCGCCAGGCCCGTGGGGCGAGGGAACATATCGCGGATCGATGCGGCCTCGGCGGGGCGCCGATTGATAGCGGAGGGAAACAGTCTGGAGGCTGTAGACTGGAGGCTGTAGGTCGGAGGGGACGGAGTATGCTAAGAGCCCTCACCTTAGCCCTCTCCCACTTGTGGGCGAGGGAACTTGGCGCGGAGTGAATCGGGAATTCTCCAAGAGCGCTGGCGCGGCATCGCGTCAGCGGATCAATGTGCCGGCGCCAGCGCCTGCGGCGTGCATCTGAGCCAGGAGTGCGCGGCTGCCCTCGTGTCCCGCGTCGGCGGCCTGCTGCGCCGTGACGGCCGCTTCGGCCATTTGCCCCGCAGCCTGTTGAGCGCGGGCAAGTTGGAACAGGAGCTCCGGCTCCGCAGGGCCGCGCGCACTGGCGGCCAGCAGGGCCGAGGCCGCGTCGGCCGGGCGGTCGATGGCCGAAAAGGCCAGCCCCTCGAGCCACAGCGCCCGCCGCGGCTCTTCGCCCTTGGGATAGGCTTCGAGCAAACTTTGCAGCGTCGTGAGGCATCGCTGCGGCCGGCCGAGCTGGAACTGGAGCTCGGCCGTCTCCATCAGCACGTTCTCGGCGTGCGGGTTGTAGCGCAGCGCCTGGTGCATGTCGGCCAGGGCCCGATCGAGCTGTCCGCGCGTATGAAACACGCGCCCTCGCAGCGCCCAGGCGCCGGCGAGCGTGGGGTCGACCAGCAACGCGCGCTCAGCGCGCTCCAACGATTGATCGATGGCCCCCAAGCCGTGCAGCATCTCGCCGGAACGCACGATCGTCGGCCCATGGTGCGGGTCGAGCCGCGTCGCCGCTTCCATGTGAGAGGACGCTTCGGCGTGGGCGCCGCGTTTCCACAGGACTTCGGCCAACTGGCGGCGGGCGTCGACGTCGGTCGGGCTGGCCTTCACGGCCCGCTGGAGCAGTTCGCACGCCCGCGTGGCGTCGCCGTGTTCCATCGCGGCCACGCCTTCGCGCGACAGTTGGCGGCACATGCCCGCGGCGTCGGCGTCGTTTCGGCCCCCGCGAAATGTCGCGCAGCCAGCAGCCAGGACGATCGGCAAGATCGCGGCGATTGGCGCGCGCACGGCGCCACGGCGACGCTCAAGATTCCTCGGGGCATCCATGCCGCGTGTGATCCCCGTCACGCGCAGGCGCTTTCACCGACGATCAGCTCGGCGACCCGCACGCAGAAGTTGTCGTTCAGCACCAGCACCTCGCCGCGGGCGATGAGCCGGCCATTGACATAGATATCGGCCGGATCGCCGGCGAGCTTGTCCAGCGGCACCACGGCGCCCTGCTTCAGCTTGAGCACTTCCTCGAGCTGCATGTGGGTGCGGCCGAGCTCGATCGTCAGATCCAGCTCCACGTCGCGCATCAGCTCAAGCGTGGCGGTTTCGCCGTTGGCCGCGGCGCCAGCGAAGTCGGCAAAGTTGAAGGATTGCACGCCAGCAGGCAGGCCGTCTGCGGGTTCGTCGATCGACACCAGCGCCTGCTCGGCCTTACGCAAGAGCAAGTCAATATCCTCGGACGAGACGCTGCCCACCGGGGCTGCGGCCGGCGGCGCCTGCGGCGGCGGTGCGGCGCCCTGGGCCTGACGCAGCAGCTCGCCAACTTCGTCCTGGCTCATTGGTTCCGAGCCGTCGGCCATGAGGAATCCCTTCCTGCCGAGTTGATCTGCCGCGCTCGGCGCGGACTCCGTCGTCCGCGGTTCCGTCCGGCGGCATCCGCGCGATGCTAGCGTGGGATGAACGAGAACTGGCTGATGATCGCTTCGCGCACCAGCGGCTTGCCCAGCGCGCGGTTGGTTTTCTCCAATATCAGGCGTTTGATCAAGCCCAACCCCGGGTCCGACAGATCGGCCGCTTGCAGGCCGCGTACGATGATGGTGATTTGTTCGCTGATTCGCTTTTCATGGGCCATGTAGAGGTGATCGAACTCCTGGGCGTCCGCGTCGAGCACCGTGCCGAACAGCTCGAAGTCGACGCTTAAGCTGGCGCCCGTCTTGGGGTTGAACGACACGATGTGGTACGCCCCCAGATTGACTTCCTTGGTGCGCTCGCCATGTCTCCCGGCCTGGCGATCGCCGTGATCCGCGTCGTGACCGTGGTCGTCGCCGTGAGCGGCGCCGGCAAGCTGCTTGCCCACCGCTTTGGTTTCCGCGGCCGAGGGCAGCAGCATGGCCGCCGCGCCGACCTGTGCCAGCACGATGACCGACACAATGGCCAGCGCCTTGACCAGCGTCATCACGCCGGGCCCTTTTTTCGCCGGCGCCTCGTCGTGGTGTTCCTGCGTCGCTTCGTCCGCCATGGCGATGTCCGTTGGCTGCCGTGAATGCCGCGTCGGGCCTCCGTCGCGGAAGCCTTCACTAGCAACCATAGCATCGCACGCGACGCCGCCCCACTTCGCACAAAGCCAGCCTGTGCGGGCGGCCGCTACAACCGGACTAATCCCTCCGTTCGCTCACCGCGGCTGAGCGCGCGATCACCGCCGGAGCGCCAAGAGCTCATCGAGCAGCTCCTGCGCCGCCGTGATCACCCGGGCACCGCCGCGGTACTGCGTCGAGGCGAGAATCAATTCGATCAAGTTCTGGCCGATGTCGGTGTTCGACAGCTCGACGGCGCCGGCCGATACGGCGCCAATGCCCTGGGAGCCCGGGTCGCCAAAGATCGGCAGACCCGAGTTCACGCCCACCTGGAACATGTTGTCGCCCACCTGTTCGAGGCCGGCGTTGTTGGAGAACAGCGCCATGCGAATTTGCCCCAGGTCGCGCGTGCCGCCGTTGCTAAAGAGTCCTTGGATGCTGCCGGTGTCCGAAATGATGAAGCTTGTCAGCGTTCCGGCGGGCGAGCCGTCCGTTTCGCCCTGGTTGAGCGAGTTGCCTTGGCCGGCCAGCGCGGAGATCTGTGAGAAATCCAGCTTGATTTCCAGCGGCGACTCCGCCGGCGAGTCGCCGCGCTGCAGCGAGATGCGGTCATTGGACACGCTGATCATAGCTCCGTCGCTGCCCGTGGTGAACGTGCCGGAGCCGATCTGCGTGCTCTGCCCGACGTCGGGATGCGTGTCGTTCGAGGAGGCGATCCAGCGGAACACGGCGCCCGTGCTGCTCCGTTCCTCGAGAACGGTGGTGATGCGCACGCGCAAGGGACTGCCGAGACTGTCGTACACGGTGGCGTCCACCGCGGCGCCTTCGCCGTTGGCGGTCTGCGTCGTCGTGAATCGCAACGGCACCGATTGCGCCGCCTGTGCTCCGTCGGGCGTCAATCGGAACGCGGAGAGGTCGATCGACAAGGCGTTCTGAACGCCCATGTTCGAAGTGAACTGCAACCGACTGCGACTGCCATCGGACTCTCTGACGATCGTGCCGCCGAACGTGCCGTCGGGGAACGTGTCCTCCTCGGCGCCTTCCAGCACGCCCATCGTCTGCTCCATGAAATCCAGCAACTCAACCACCGTGGTCGTTTGGGTGATGGTCAGCGACCGCGTGGCCAGATCGCGGCCGCCCTTGTCGCCCGTAAACGTCAGCTCGCCCTCTTTGAAGAGGTTGATGTAGTTCGAACCATCGCGCTGCACGACGTTCACCAACGGCGTTTCAAAATTAATGGGCGGCCCTTCGAGATCCAACTTGGCGCTGCCGGCGATGCTCGCGTCAGGCGTGTGATCGATATAGGAGATGGGGTTTGAGCCAAAGGCGAGAATCTCCGCGGGAGTGAGCTCCGTGACCAGGTGAAAGCTCGTCGGGTCATTGGCGAGATTGCGGTAAATGCGAATGCCGTCGTAGCCGCCGGTCAAGGGGTCGGCGTCCGGACGAGGTAAGTCGTCCAGACGAATGCGCGGGCTGTTCGTCGCGTCCGCAGTTTGCGGGCCAAGCACCGCCGTCGGCCGGCTTTCGTCGACGCCCGACCCGAAGTTGTAAAAAGTTACGTAATAGCTGTAGCTGCCGTTGGTCAATCCCGAGTCATCGAGCGTCGGCTCCGTTTCGATCGATGCATCGGTGGCGGTGTCGATGTAGGCGGCGCTAGGGGCGACGTCGTCGACCAATCGAAAGGACGCGTTGGCCGCGGGACCGTCTGCATTGGCCCGATAGATGCGCATTCTCGTCATGCCATTGGGCGCTGTCGGCGGCAAGCCGTTCAGCACGATCGATGCCGCGGCCGCGGTCGTCTCAATCTCAATCGCTGACGAGGCGGGGCCTTCATTTCCGTTTGCATCCACGTAGGCGATGCGATAGCGATAATCTCCCGCCGCGATTGCCGTGCCGACGCCTGTGGGCGTCGCCGTGGCCGAGTCGACCAGCGGCCGCGCCTGCGCCGCCAGTTCGATATCATCGCCCACGGGGACTTCCTTGCGGCCGTCGCTCAGAATGCCCGAGCGAATGAGCTGCGGCTGCGTTCCCACCGTTGCGTTGGGGTCGAGCGTCCCCTTGATCTTCATGTTCTGCGTTGGCTGCGCCACAGCCGCCGCGCCAAGCGGAATTTCCAACGGCGTCAATCCCGTCGGTTGGATGTTGAAATCCGCATCCACGCTGTAACCCAGCACGCGGTGGCCGGTGACGGTCACGATCTCGTTGTTCGCGTTGGTCTTGAACTGTCCGTTGCGGGTGTAGAACTGCTCGCCCTGGGGCCCTTGCACGATGAAAAAACCGTCGCCCTGAATCGCCAGATCGAGCGGGTTCGAGCTGATCTCGATGGTGCCCTGCGTGAAGTCGGGCGTGATCTCGGCCACCTTCACGCCCAGGCCCACCTGCCGGGGGTTGGTGCCGCCGCGGTTGGCCGTCGGCGACGAGCCGATGCTCTGCGTCTGCAGAAATTGCGTGGCGAAACTGACGCTGGACTGCTTAAAGCCGACCGTGTTGGCGTTGGCGACGTTGTTGCCGATCACGTCGATCGTCGTTTCGGCGGCGCTCATGCCGGTGAGCGCCGTGCTCATGGTGGTTTGCAGGCCCATTGGCTATTTCCTCGCGTGGGAGATCGTAATTTGTTGGCGGGAGTCGTGTTTGTGCTGCGTTGGCTATTGGTTGTTAGCTGTCGGCTATCGGCCAGACGAGCATCCGCTCGAACTTCTCTTCTGGCCGATAGCCGATAGCCAATAGCCGACAGCCGATCACCGACAGCCCTCCTCAGTTCTCCGTCGCCTCGCCTCGCAGGGGCGGGCGATACGGCGTCCGGATCGCGTCGTCGGGCCGCACGGGCGGTCGGTAGGCGGGGCGCGCCGGGTCGTCGTCATCGTCGGTCGGATTGGTCGGCGCGGCCGGCGTCGTGGGCGTGGCGGGCGTCGTTGGCGCGAGCGTCAACGGCGGACGAATCTCGCCCACGTTCTTCAGACTGACCGTGAACTTGCGGTTGGGCGTCACCATCGTCGGCGTACCCGAGAGCACCAGCGGCGACAGGTCGTCGTTCGACACCGTGTCGAGGAACGTCGCGCTTTTGCCGTCGGCGATCGAGCCGACCAAGTGATAGTCGTCCGAACCGACTTCACGGCGGTACACGTGCTTGGGGACGCTCGTCTCCGGGAGATTGGAGAGTTGCACGGCGCCTCCGTCCGCTTCAATGCGAATCTTCTGTCCGGTAGCGTCCTGCAGCGGATTGACGCCCTGGAGCACGCCGTTCTGCGTCCATACGACCAGGTACTCGTACTGGCCTTCCTCGAGTTCGCCGGTCTCGTCCGAGATCGTCGCACGGGGGTTGAGGTCGAGATGCAGCTTCGGCTTGCCGCCCGCGACGCTGACTTTCTCGACGACGCCCCTCACCCTCTGATTGTCGTCCGAGATGGCGTCGATTTCGGCGCCGATCAGGTTGGTCGCGCTGGCGATGTTCTGGCCCAAGAGCACCGAATCCAGCGTCTCGGTCAGTTTCTCCGTGGCGCCCACCGAGCGAAGCTGCCCGATCTGGGCGATCAGCTCGTCGTTCTCCAGCGGATTGAGCGGGTCCTGATTCTGCAGCTCGGTAATCATGATTTTGAGGAAATCATCGATGTTCACATCGTTGATTCCGCCCTTTTCGACTTGCTGGTCGCCGAACGCGGAGTTGTAAGTCTGATTGATGTTGGAGACGGCCATGGCAAGTGTTCCGTTGGCAAAAGGGCGGCGGCGGTCGCTACACGCGCACGTCGAGCGCCCCGTCGGATGTCACGCGGGCGACGCCGCTCGCTCCTGTCACGGACTTCGGCGCCGACCGTTCCGGCGCAACGCTGCGGCTGGCCGAGCGCCGCTCATCGCCCTGTGCGGAGGGGCGGTCCTGCATCTGCTGCTGCGACCAGCCGCCGCCGTCCCGTCGCACGTCCACGTCGAAGCGGTCGATGCGCACGTCCTGCTGGGCTAGCCGATCGCGCAGCGCCGGCAGATTGTCCAGCAGCAGATTGCGTGCGGCCGTCGTCTCCGCTTCGATGCGCGCAGTCATCACGCCCTGGTGCATGTTCAGTTCGATGCGCAGCGCGCCGAGCTCCGGCGGGCTCAAACGCACTTGAATTCGTCCGTCGCGCGCTTCGGCGGCGCGAATGGCGCCTTCGACCCGACCGACGAATCGTGCGCGGTCCGCGTTGTTGCCATCGTCGACGCCGGTGGGCAAAGGGGCTTGAACTGGACTTTCGGCCGCCCGAAGGTTCCCGCCTGCCGTGGATCCCAAGGATTCCACGGCGCCGTGCGACGGCTCGACGGGTGAATCGAAGCTCGAGCTGCGTTCGGGCAGGGCCGTTTCCGTTCCCGGGGCCTCCGCGATGGCCGTCCCCTCCGCGACGGCAAGAGGAGAATTTCCCGAGTCGCGGCTCGCGTGATTAGTATCGACCCCAGGCGTCACGTCGCTGATGGGAGCGTCGCCGTCGTCTGCCGCGTCCTCGCCGGCGGCCGCTTCCACTTGCACCACAGTGTGGGCATCGCTCTCGGACGTCGCCGGTTGCTCGTCTACTTCCGGCGCGTTCCCCATTGCGGCGTCTTCGACGCTCGCCGAATCAGCGCTGATCGCTCCCGGCGGACTGCCTGCGACATCAGCGACCCTTTCGTCAATTCGATGCCCGCCATCGGGCGGCAGCGCGTCGTTGAACTCGCGCAGGCGGCCGGCTTGGCCTTCGGACGCGTCATCGCCCTCCGGCGGCGCTTCGTCTGGCGTCGGCGCAGCGACGGCCGCATCCACCGGCGCGGCGGCGTCGCCCTCCGCTTGACCCGGAAGGACAACGGCGTCCGCAACGTTCGCCGCGACCACGCCCGCAGCGGCGGCTTCGGCCGAGATTTCGACCGCGTCGTCCTCCGGATGGTCTGACAGGTCGTCGATCTCGGCCTCGATCGCCGCGTCGGACCGGACGTCGTCCAATTCGCGGGCCTCGGCGTCGCGATCCTCCGCGCCGTCATCGACAGTCGCCGAACGCCCGCCGTCAAACGCCGATCGTCGCGCCGGGGGCGTGCGGCCTCCGCTGGAGATCGCTTGGTTCAGCACCGGGCCGAAAGGCTCGCGCCGTTCGCCAGACCGCGCAGCCGGTTCGGCATGGCGCGCGGCCCGCGCTCCCGAGAGCAGCGTCTCTGCAATACGACTCGACATGGCGTCCGTGCCTCGCGTGGTATCCTGGGCCGCGACGGGGGCGGTCACTTCTCTTGCGACTTGAGCTGATTGAGCTCCTGGAGCTGCTTCTCGACCAGCGCCTTGGTCGGATTGTCGTCCAGCATGTGCTGCTGCAGGTCGAACAGCATCGCGATGTCTTCCGGCAGGTTGAACTGGCGGAGGATGTTCTCGCGGTTGCGAGCCTTCATGCCGCCCAGCAGTTGAATGACTTCGTCGATGCGGTCGGCTTTGATGTACTCGATCAAGATCGGCTTGGCTTGCTTTCTGGGATCAAGCGATTCCAATTGTGCGCGAACTTCCGCGAGGTCGCTGTTGGCCAGGCTCGTACGTTGGCTGGTGAGGTAATTCTCAACGACGACGCGTAGCTGGTTATATCGCTCGGTCGCTTCGCTCACGCGCTTGAGTTGATAATTGAAATGGTTGAGCGCTTCATCGAGTTGCTTGTGCTTGGCGTCGAACTGCAGCGTGGCCGCCTGAAGCTGTTTTTGCTGATCCGCGTACGACGGCTCTTCCGGCGGCGTCCCCGCGACGGTCTTCTGGCCCTCTTTCGCCAGTTCTTCGAGATCGACGCCGTGCAACAGCGCCGTGATGCGAAACATCGTGTCGTCGTTCAGCTTGCCGGAGGAGCGCAGATAGCCGTATCCCAGCACCGCGGAGACGACGGTCCCCACGCACAAGTACGCCACCAGCGGAATCGTCCAACGAAAGAGCGCGCTCATGGGCGGCGATGCTCCCAGCGAGTCGTCGCGATGTCATCGAGGAGTTTGCTTTCGGCGCGCTCGGCCGCGGCGCGATGGTCCGCCGCGCGGCGTTCCCGCAGCTTGTCCAGCACGCGCACCTCCCGGTCGGCTTCCACCACCGCTTGCCGCCGGACCTCCACTTCGTTTGAAAGTTTGACGGCTTGCTCCGCCAGCGAACGCTGCTGGGCCTCGAGCAGCAGTTGGTAACGTTGGGCCTCGAGCATCCGCGTGACGTCGAATTCGCCCGCGGCCAATTGCCTGCGCCGCATTTCGGCCAGCGACGCCGCCTCGGCGCCCACGGTCGCCTGCTGGTCCTGCAAGATCTGCTCGGCCTGAAATGCCTCGGCCAGCCGCCCGCGCAGCTCGTCGCGATTCATCTCGCGGAGTCGCCGCAGCGTCTCGAGTCGAAACCGAAACCGTGCCATCCTGAACGAACCTTCTGTTCCCCTCCCGTCGATGGAGAGGGGTTAGAAAGGGTTGCCTGTTCGAGTTAATCAAATACTAAAAAAATCTCCGGCTCCCTCCCCTCGGCGGGGAGGGCTGGGGAGGGGGAGGCAGCGGGTACGCGCGTTGCATTGGCCGCGACCAAAGGTGCTTGCGCGTGTACTCGCTTCATCCCCCTCCCCGCCGAGGGGAGGGGAACGGATCGATCATCCGCTCTCCTACCTCACCCTCGTTTGATCACCGTCGGCCGCTTCTTTGCTGCTGCTTGCCCAACCACAGGCGGCGCTCCACTGCTCGCTCCACTGCTCATTGTCGGCGCCGCTGTCGGCGCCGCGGCGCCGTTCAGCTTCATCTGGCAACTGGCCGCCAGCGCCGCCAACTGCCGCCGCGCGTCGTCCAGCGAAACCTGCTCCTCGACCTGCTGCCGCAAGAAGCTGTTGATCGCGTCTCTCATCTCCACCGCCGCATCGAGCGTGCGATTCACGCCTTTGCGATAGGCCCCGATCGACACCAGGTCTTCGTTCTCGGCGTACACCGCCAATAACTCCCGAATCGTCTGCCGCGCCCGCTTCTCCTCGGCGCTCGACAACTCATTCGCCAAGCGACTGATGCTTCGCAGCACGTCGATTGCGGGATAGTGGCCGCGCTCGGCGAGCCGTCGCGTCAGCCACACGTGCCCGTCGAGCAGGCCGCGCATCGCGTCGGCAATGGGTTCGTTCTCATCGTCGCCCTCGACGAGCACCGAGTAGAACGCGGTGATGCTGCCCTTGGCCGTGCGGCCGGCGCGCTCCACCAGCCGCGGCAACAGCGCGAACGTGGACGGCGGAAATCCGCGCGTGGTCGGCGGCTCGCCCGCGGCCAGGCCGATCTCGCGCTGAGCCAAGGCAAACCGCGTTACCGAGTCCATCACCAGCAGTACGTTCTTGCCGCGGTCGCGGAAATATTCGGCGATCGTCGTGGCCGCATAGGCGGCGCGAACTCGCAGCGGCGCCGGCTCGTTGCTCGTGGCGACCACGACCACGCTGCGCGCCAAGCCTGCTGGGCCTAGCTCGCGCTCGATAAATTCATTCACTTCGCGCCCGCGTTCGCCGATCAGCGCGATCACCGCGACGTCGGCGGCCGTGTCGCGGGCCATCATGCCCATCAGCACGCTCTTGCCCACGCCCGAGCCGGCAAAGATGCCCAGTCGCTGCCCGCCGCCGCACGTCAGCATGCCGTCGATCGCCCGCACGCCGGTTCCCAGCGCGGCGTCGATTCGCGGCCGTGCCGTGGCGATCGTCGCGGCAGGTTCCAGCGGCGCCTGCCCGGGGAGCGTGGGCATCGGCCGGCCGTCGATCGTGCGGCCGCGGGCGTCCACCACGCGGCCGAGCAATTCGTCGCCCACGCGCAGCGTTCGCGCCGTGCGCACCAATCGCACCTGGCTGCCGCGACGGATGCCGTCCATGTCGTCCAGCGGCAACACCAGCGTATGCTCGCGCCGGAACCCCACGACCTCGGCCTCCACGTCGCCGCCGCCCACGCGGCTGATGGCGACGATCGCCCCGCGCGGCGCCGGCATCCCCGCCACCGCGGCCGTCAGGCCGGTCGTTTCCACGACGCTGCCGGTTACTCCGGCGAGGATCGCAGCGTCGAGATGAGCGGGAAGGGGAGGCATGGCGGAATGCGGATTGCGGAATCAGAAATGGAGAGGGAGCAACGCGTTACCCAAGTTCCTGTTTGATGCGTTCCAACTGCGACTCGATTTGCATATCCACGCTGCCAAATTCGGTGGCCACTCGGCAGCCGCCGAGCGAGATCTGTTCGTCGGCGACAAGCCGCATCGTCGCGGTGGGATGCATGGCGGCCGCCAGTTGACCGACTTGGCGCTCCAGCGCTTGGCAGTCGGCCGGGTTGAGGTGGATCGCGATTTCGCCCCCGCCGGTCACCAGTTCCAGCGCTTCGCGGACCCACGCAAGCGGAATCTCCGGCCGCCGCTGGATCTCTCCGCGGACGAGCCGCGCCGCGATTGCCGCCGCGAGGTCGAGCGCCGTTTGCTCCCAGTGACGCAACCAGTCTTGTTTCGCCTCGCGAATCTGCGAGATCGCGGCCTGGATGGCCGGCGTCAGCGTTCGCATCTGCTGGGCAACTTTTTCATCCAATATTCGTTCGATCGCCGCTTCCGCCGCCCGCCGGCCCGCCGTCTCGGCGTCCTGCCGCACGGCGGCGGCGTCGCGCTTGGCCTGCTCGACAATCTCGCGGGCTTCGCGGCGCACGCCGCCCAAATACACGTCGGCCTCGGCCGCCATGTCGGTCAGGTCGTATGCAATGTGCCGGAGCGTCCCGCCGGATGCGTGCTGGACTGCGTCGTGCTTGATGATCGTGGCCATGGGAGTTTAACGCCGCTTCGACAATGTGCGTTTAAGCCGCCTGCGTCGCGGCGCGCTCATGAGCCAGCCGCAACAATTCATGCTGAGCGCGGTGGAGGTCGGCCAGCCGCGTCGGCCCGAGCTCTCGCATCATCCGCCGGAGTTGGCGCGACTGCCGCCGTGGCAGCATCCGCGTCACGCGATCGAGAAACGACTCGCCGGAGGCGGCCAGCGCCCGCAGCACCGTCGCCTCGCTCGCGGCGCGCAACGCGGTCACAAGCGCTTCGTCGCTCAGTTGTTCGAGCGCTTCGGTGCGATCCGCAAGGATCAACGGTTCGTGCAATTCCGGCTTCGGCGTGCGGCGCACCGCGGCCGCGAGGTTCATGGCCTGCTGGGCGACGCGATCCACGGCGACCTCCCGCCGTGCGGACGCCGGCTTCGGCGCCGGCCCGTCCGGCGCCCCGACGCCGGCCGGCAGGGCGTTCTTGGCCGACATTCGCTCGAGCAGGTAGATCCGCTGCGTCGCGGGCGTGCGCGCCAGGAGGCGCCGCACCAGGTCGGCGCCCGCGGCGGCCCGCGCCTGGTGATCGCGCCGCTGCTGCATCCGCTGTTGAAGCTGCGACTCGATGTCCGACAGCGCGCCCTCGTCCACCGGCGCCAGCGACGCCAATCGTGCGAGCGATTCGGCTTGCATTTCCGCGGGCAGCGCGGCGAACACCGCGGCGCATTGTTCGTCGCCCAGCCGCGACAGGGCCGCAGCGACGATCTGCGGGTGCTCGCCGGCGAGGAGCTCGGCCAGCGCGGCGGCGTCGGCTTCGCTCATGGAGGCGGCGCCGGCGGCGCCGCCCGATGGCTCTGCGGGATCATCGGCCGGCGTCGGGAGAGGCAGCTCGTTGGCAGCGCTCGAAATCGAGAACTCCACGCCCCCGGACGATCGTTGTCCGCGCGACACCCGGCGGAACTCGGCCAGCACATCGGCCTGTTCGTCGGGATCGATCGACTCGAGCCGCTCCGCCTCGGCTAACACGCGCGCGGCCTCGCTTGGCGGCAAGTCGGCGAGCAGCGCCTCGGCCAATGACTCGTCCAAGCTGGCGACGAGGATCGCCGCGCGGCGGATGCGTTCTGAGCGGCTGTAAGGCATCGGGAGCATTGCGAGTTACGAGTTGCGAGATTCGAGTTTCGGCAGATTCATCTGCCGTAGGCTTTCTAACCGGCGCTGCTGATCCACGTGCGGAGGATCGCGGCCGCGGCGTCGGGATCTTCGCGCACCATGTCTGTGAGATCTTCTTTCAGGCTGGGCCCTTTCTTCAGCTTCAGCCGCGGCCGGCCGTCGTTCCCCTGGCGCACCGAGCCGGCAAAATCGCCGCCCGGTTCGCCGGGTCGGCGGCCCTCGGCCCCCGCATCGCCGAATCCCCCCGCGTCGCCCGCGCCGCCAAATCCCCCGGCGCCGCCGCCTGGCGCTTGCAGGATCACGTTCGTCTCGGCCGCGGGGATCGACTTCACCATCGAGCGAAGCATCACCAGGCTCACCATGGCCAGCCCGGCCATGATCAACGTGCCCGAGTTCGCACTGGCCCACACCATCGCTTGCGCGGCCGTCGACGGTTCAACGACCGGCGGCGGCGTGAGCGACTGGTACATCGAGACCGTCACCTGTTTGTAGGGTTCGTTTTTCGGCGGCCGCGGCAAGAGATGGGCGACGCTGCCGGAGATATCGAGCTTCTGGTCTTCGAGCAAATTGGTGATCTCGGTCGCCGGCGGCATCTCGTCCTCCGCCGCGTCGCGATTGCGTTCGCGCCAGACCTTGACCAGGTAATTGCTGGGAATCAAGATCGACGCCCGCACGTCCTTGGGCGCGAGCCCCGCCGTGGTTCGGATATCTTCGGTCGTGGGCACAAAGTTGTGAGCGTTGCGATTGTTGATTTCGGTGTTGTGGTCGTTCGTGGCGACCGCCGCCTCAGTCCCCGTACGGTTAGGTCCATTGGCCGTGAGGCCGGGACGGCCGCGGTCGTCGAGTTGCTTTTCAATGATGGTTGTTCCCTCGATCTCCTCGCGGATCGTCTGCGTGTCGCCCTCGGACTTCACCGTGCGGGCCTCGGACGTGAGCGTGTCGTCCAGCTCGGCCGTCACTTGCACGCGCACGCCGGGGATATAGCGCAGATGTTCCTCGATCCGCTTTTTCATGTCCTCTTCGTAGGTGATCTTCGTCTGGTAGTACGGACTCTCGTACGCCGCCGGATCGATGGCGTCGCGGCCGTCGTATTGCGAGCCGCTGTCGTAATCGAGAATCGCCACATCCTTGGCGTCGAGCCCGGCGATGACGCCGGCGACCGCTTTTTGGATGTTTTTGATGCGGCGCTGCGAGGGTTCCTCTCCTGGCGCGAAGCGAACGCCCACGGCGGCCGTCACCAGCCGCTTGTCGTTCAGGCTTTTCGACTCGCGGACGTCGTACATCACGTTGGCGTCTTGGACGCCTGCCATCTTGCGGAGGATCATCGAGGCCATGCGTTCGCGCTGGGCCTTCATGCGGTCGTCGCGCGTGCGGCGATCCGTGAACACGTTCATCGCCGCCGACTCGTCGATCAACAGCGTGTCGAGATTCGCGGGCAGGGCGCCGGCGTTGGCGATCGCCGCCAGGTATTCCTCCTTCTGGCCGCGCGGCACGAAGATCTTGTTGCCTTCGCGTTCGGCGCCAGTCAGGCTCGCCGTGGCGATCGCCGCCTGAATCGCGTTGGCCTCGGCCGCGGTTAGCGTGTCGCCGTGAAAAAGTTGCTCCTTGGCGCCGCCGGAAAAATCCTGGAACAAATAACCAAGGCTCACGCCGATGACTCCCAAGAGCAGCACGGCCGTAATCCGCGCCGCCGGCGTCATCGACGCGAACAAGTCGCGCATCTGCACAATCGATTGATTGAGGAAACCCATCCGTGGATCCTTGGGGGGGCTGTCGGCTCTCGGCTATCGGCTTTCGGCCACATGGAAGGCGAGCGGAAGCTCGCTCTGGCCGACAGCCGACGGCCGAGAGCCGATAGCTAAATTCGAATGTCCCGCACTTCCTGATACACCTGCATCACCTTGTTCCGCATCTGCAGCATCATGCGGAACGCGAGGTCCGCCTTCTCGACCGCCGTCAGCACGGCCGCCGGATCGGCGTCGCCGCCGGTCATCAGCTCCTCGACCGCGTGGTTGGCCTCGGTCTGCGCGTTGTTCACATCCTGGATGCTCTTGAGCAGGAAGTCTTTAAACGACCCGCCCGCGCCCTCGGCCTGCGCAGCGCGCGGCGAGGCCGGCAACTGCAGCGCCGTCGGATTCGTCGTTGAACCATGGATCGAAGTCATGTCATCCCCGCTCGCAACTCGTCGCTCATCCCCCTCCCTCGCTCGGGAGGGGCTAGGAGGGATTGGCGTTCGTCAAGCAATTTGCCAACCGTGCTCGCAGCGCCCCTGCGATGCGTAGCATCGCGGCTAGAACGGTGTTTCAATTCACTGAACCCTGAACCCTGAACCCTGAACCCTGTCCCTATGCGATGATCTGCAACGTCCGGTTTCCCATATCCTTCGAAATCTCCAGCACGCCGATGTTCGCTTCGTAGGCGCGCGTCGCTTCGATGGCGTCGACGAACTCCATCGTCATGTCGACGTTGGGATACGCGACATAACCATCGGCGTTCGCGTCCGGATGGCCGCGATCGTATTTCATCAGCGGCGGCTCGTTGGAGTATTCAACCGTCCCCACCTTCACGCCTTGGCCGCCGCCGAACGTGGTGATATTCGAATCGGTCTGAAAGGTCACATATCGCGGCCTGTACGCCTGCGGCTCGCCGCGTTCGTTGCGCGTGGTCGACATATTCGCCAGGTTCGACGAAATGGCGTTGAGCCGCATCCGCTGCGCCACAAGGCCGCTCGTGCTGACGTCAAATGCACTGAACATGTTCTGTTGCTCCGGAACAATGCTTAACCACAGAGGGCACAAAGGGCACAAAGAAGAAATGAGGAGTTGTCTTGGTGAACCGCTGATGAACGCTAATGATGAAAGAGCGTCCTGGCGATTACTTCCGTCTCCGTGCCCTCCGTGCCCTCCGTGTCCTCTGTGGTAAATCCTCTTACGCCCGCTCCGTGATTGCTGCGCGCAGCAATCGGAATTGGGCTGTCATCAAGCTCAACGCCAGGTTGTGCTGAGCATGGTTCTTCGCAATCTCGCTGACCTGCAGCTCCATGCTCGTGTTGTTGTCGTCGTGTCGCAGCAGTCCGCCGAGCGATTCGGTGACCTTGGCGAAATCGCGTTTCACGTCCCGCGCCTCGGGCGCCGGCATGCCCGGCGAGTACGGCGTGGAATAGGCCGGCGGCGCCGCCGACTGATGTTGCTCCTCGATCGCATCCTTCAATCGCTCCTGAAACGCCGCCGGCGACAGGTCGCGCGAACGGTAGCCCGGCGTGTCCAGGTTGGCGATGTTCCCCGCCAGCACGCCATGCCGGGCCTGCGTGAACGACACCACCTGCTCGAGCATCGGCAGCGTCGAATTGTTGAACATCGCATCGAGCATCAATCAGGTCTCCGCCAACGCGAGGCAATCTGCATGCCACGCGCGCCTCCGCCGCTTGCGGCTTAGCGCGCCCTACGCATCAAATCTCATGGGGACCGCGATTCTCGCGAGTTCCGCCCATCTCACAGCTCCCGCCTTTTGCACGACGTTACGCACTTCGCCGCGCCCCAAATCCGGCGGTTTCCGCCGCTCGCACCGGCAGGATCTGCCGATTGCCGCCGCCGGCGCTGAAGTCCCGCTCCCGCGGCGCGAACCCGTAGGCCCGCAGTTTTCCGCTCAGCGTTCGCACGCCGATTCCCAACGCAGCAGCCGTTTTAGTCCGATTTCCACCGAAGCTCTGCAGCGTCGCGACGATCGTCGCCCGTTCGAGCTCGTCCAGCCGCGCTCCCGCCAGCTCAGTCGCGGCGCCCCGGGGCACGATCGAGCCGGCGTCGTTCGCTTCGCCCGGACGCAGCCAAGGCCGAAGATCGTCCGCCCCAAGGACGCCCCCTTGATTCAGCACGCATGCCCGCGTGATCAAGTTTTCGAGCTCGCGAACGTTGCCAGGCCAGCGGTACTCGGCGAGCAGCGCGCGGGTATCGTCGCTCAATTCCATCCGCGGCCGATCGAGCCGTTGTGCCGCCCGTTCCAAGAAGTGCTCAACCAACTGCGGCACATCCGTGGTGCGCTCCCGCAAGGGCGGTAATTCCAGCGGCACCACGGCCAATCGGTAATACAAGTCCTCGCGAAAACGCCCCGCGGCGATCTCGTCGGCCAGGTTGCGATTCGTGCTGGCGATCACGCGCACGTCGGCCCGTTGCGTCTCGCTCGAACCCACGGGCTCGAACGTCCGTTCCTGCAGCACGCGCAGCAGCTTCGCCTGCAGCGGCAGGTCGATCTCGGTGATTTCATCCAGAAAAATCGTGCCGCCCGCGGCCAGGGCAAATCGGCCCGTGCGGTCGGAATCGGCGCCGGTGAATGCGCCGCGGCGATGGCCGAAGAGCTCGCTCTCCGCCAACAGAGGCGAGAGGGCAGGGCAGTTGAGGCTCACCAGCGGCTTGCCGGCGCGTCGGCTCGTGGCGTGAATCGCTCGGGCCACGAGCTCCTTGCCCGCGCCGCTTTCGCCGCAGATCAGCACCGTTTCGTCGGTTGGCCCCACCTGCCGAATCCGCGCCCGCAGCCGCTCCATCGCCGCGCTCGCCCCCACCATCCCCAAGTCATCCATGCCGCTTACCGGCTTAGCGCCCTCCGCCGCGCCCACGCGGCAACGCTCCATCGCCCGGGCCACGACATTCTCCAGCCGCACGACGTCGAACGGTTTTTCGATGTAATCGAACGCACCCAGACGCATCGCTTCGACGGCCGACGTAACCGTCGCGTGTGCGGTGACCATGATCGCCTGCGCCGCCGTACGCCGTCGTGCGAGCTGCCGCATGAACTCCAGCCCGTCCATGCCCGGCATCTGCAGATCCGTGATGATCACATTAAACGGCTGCTCCTCGAGCGCCGTCATGGCCTCGACGGCGCTGGCCCGTCCTTCGACGGCGTAACCTGCCTGGCGCAGCACGTCGATGACGCTCGCCCGCGCCGCCGCGTGGTCGTCGACCACCAGCACGCGGCCCTGGCTCGCGATCGCGTTGTAAATCTTTGCCCGTGTCACGCGGCCACTCCCATCGCCCGCCGCGGCGGCAGCTCGATCGTGAACGCCGCGCCGCCCTGCGGGCAGTTCATCGCGGTGACCCGCCCGCCGTGCGCCTCGGCAATCCGCTGCACGATCGACAGTCCCAGCCCCGTGCCGCTGCTCTTGGTCGTGAAGAAGGGTTCAAATGCCTTCTCGATCTGCTCGTCCGAGAGGCCGGGACCGCTATCGGCGATTTCCAACTCGAACCCGCCGCTGCGCGTGTGATACGAGGTGACCGCCAGCTCGCCGCCTTCCGGCATCGCGTCCACGGCGTTCAGCACGAGGTTCAACACGGCCCGCCGCAGCATGTCGCGATCCGCCGTGATGACGGTATGGGGCGGCACGTCGAGCGAGACGTCGATCGCCTGGGCTTCGAGCTGCGGCGTCAGCGACTCGAGAATCTCCTCGATGAAGTCCTGCACGATGAACGTGCGCCACTGAGGTTCGCGATGCGACGTAAAGTTCAAGAGATCGTTCACCGTTGCGTCCAGGGCACGAAACCCTGCCTCCACCTTGATCAGAACATCCAAACTGCCGTCGTCGTCCGCCAACCGTCGACGTAACAAACTCAGATACAACGACACGGGGACCAGGCTGTTGCGCACCTCGTGCGCCACGTGCGAAGCCATCCGGCCCAAATCCGCCAGGCGATTTTGCCGGGCCAACTCTCGGTTTTTCTCTTCCAGCTCGCTGGAGAGCCGCGCCACTTCGCTCTGCAGAGCGGCATGCGTCTTCTCCAATCGAACCGTCGCATCGTTCCACGCGGCAAGAATCGCCTCCAGGCTCGGCTCGTCGCCAAGCGGGACGTCCCTCGGCTCGTCGCGATGAATACGAAGCTGCATTTTCAAATCCCCCTCCCGTGAAGGGAGGGCTAGGGGAGGGATTTGCGTTCGTCAAAGTGTCAACCGCTCTCGCAGCGCCCCGCGATGCGTAGCATCGCGGCTATTTCGTTTAACTTGCTGAACCCTGAACCCTGTAACCCTGAACCCTCATCCCGCTCCCTCACCTGTACTGTCCATACGCCTCGCGCACGCGCCCCGCCGCTGCCACGGTTCGTAGCTGCTCGGCCGTCTCGTCGCGGCGCACGGTGAGCTGCCGCTCGCCGGCTTGCTCGAGCGCCATCACATCCTGAATGAGTTGCCGACAGCGGTCCGCGTCCGCGGCGCACCGCTGGCGCGCCTCCGAGGTCGCCCATTGCCGCATGTCTGGGTCCTCATCGTGAAACGGGGCGAGTTCCACCTCGAGCGCCTGCAAAGCGACGATCAACTGCTGTTTCGCCGCCAGCAGCGTCATCAGGTCCGCCATGTTCCCCAAGGCAATCAACTGCGATTGCCGCCGCCCGAGTTCCGACAACTGCTCCAGGCAGCGTCGCCGCTTGGCGATCAGGTCGGCCAGTCGCGTTGTGGAGAGTTCCGTCATCGCTGATTGAGTTGATGCGCCGCGTGGCGGGGCGAAACCCCCGGCTCGCGCCGGGGGCTAAATCCTTCCTGAACCCTGAACCCTGAACCCTGACTCCTGACCCCTGAACCCTGACCCTCACCATCTGCTCATCTGGTCGAGCAGCACTTGCCATTCTTGGCGATTGAAATTCGTCGATGCGAGGAAGTCGGCGTCCGGCGGAAGCTTCGACAGCACCACCTTCGCGCGCTCCAGGTTCCCCCGCGCCATCTCCGGCTGGTCCAGCCGCCGCCAGCAATTGGCCACTTGCACAAAGCTTTCCAACACGACGGGATCGTTCTGATAGAGCGTGATGATGTTCTGGTACGCCTGCCGCGCTTCCTCGAAACGCTTCAGCTCGATGAGCACGGAGCCCTGCATCATGTAGCAATTGCGCAGGAGGCTCCGCAGTTGCGGATCGGACTCCGCCTTACCCGCGAGCGCGATTTGCTCCTGAACTTCCACGTAGGTTGCGTAGGCGTTCTCCAAGTCTTCGGCGATCTGCTTGCGGTTGCGGCTGGTTTGCACTTCGTTCTCGGCCGCCGGCGCGCGAAGTCGCTCCGCGAGCAACTCCGCGCTGCTGTGGTACGCCCGGGCGACCGTGTACTTGGAAAGCGTCGCGGATTCGTGGTTGGGATAACGTTCCACCGCTTCTTCCAAGAGAGCGATCGCCTCGGCGTAGCGCTGCGCGTCGTACATCAGGAGGCCAAGTTCGAACTGCGAGTCCCGCCATTCCCAGCTTTGCGGCGTGAGCGCCTTGGCCGCCAAGTTGACGCGCAGGAGTCGCTCGGCCTCGTCGAACTTATTAAGCTGACGGTACGCTCGCGCCGCCTCGAGCCGCGCCTGGTGAGTCAACGGACGTTCGGGATACAGCTCGATGCATTCTTCCAGCGCCCCGACGGCCCCGGCATAGTCGCGCAGTGCCAGCCGCGATTGGCCAATGCGCACCAAGGCCAGGTCGTTCAACTTCCGCGCCTCGTGAAAGAGGAACTCTTTGAACACGCGGGCGGCGTTCGAGTAGCTTTGTCCCTGGAAATAGCAGTCGCCGGCCCACCACAGATCATTCGTGAAATACAACGTGGCGAAGCGAATCCGCGCCAGGTCCTCGTACGCCCGGCCGGCGGCCCGCAAGTGAAACCGGCCTTCCTTGGCCAATTTTTCGCCTTCGTCGCCGCCCTCGGCGACCGCCTGATCGCGCCGCTGCGCGCCCCATTTCTGATGCGTCTGGGCGCGCAGTTCCATGCATTCGGCGCGGCCCATCACGGGATCGCAGAAATCGAGGATCGCGAGCGCCGCCCCGTACTGTCCCTCGCCTAAGAATTGCGCGTAGGCGTCTCGCAGCACGTCGCGGATTTTCGACAAGGACGCCAGCGGATTGTCATACGTCTGCGGATTGCCCAGGGCGGCGATCACCGCGCGGTACCCCGCGACCGCGCGCGCCGTTTCCCCGTTCCGCCGGGCGTTGTCCGCCAGCACGAGCGCCGCGGCCAGTCCTTCGTCGGTATCGCCGTAAAGGTTGCTCAGGCGGCTGTACTGAGCAAGGGCTGCGGCGTGATCGTCCAGCAGTTCGAAACACCGCGCCGACCAGTACAGGGCTTGCCGCAGCACGCGCCCGCTGTCAGCGTCCCAACGCTGAGCCGCCGCGAACTGCTTGTTTGCCGATTTCAGGTGGGGCAATCGATCGGCCGAATCCACCGGCAGCAATTCGGCCGCGGCAAGATGTAGTCGTCCGGACAGCAGCAGGCGCCGATCTTCGAAGGGACCGTCGCGGGTGATTTGCGCCAGCGCCGCCTCGGCGTCGGTCACCCGGTCGAGTCGCATCAGCGTTTCCGCGCGGAGCAGCAGCGCCTCGTCGCGTACGATTCCGCGCACCGATTCGTCGGCGATGACCTGCTCGTTGTGGGCCAGCGCTTTGTTCAGGTCGGCGCCGGGCGTGGAGAGCAGCGCCATCACGATCAGGGCGTGAATCTCCGCGGCATTGTCCGGCGTCGCGACGAGCGCTTGCTCCAGCAGCGGCAAGCCGGCCTCACCCTGGCGGCCGAGCACGAGGCTCTTGCCCGTCAAGTACGCGGCTTGTGCTTGCCTGCCCGCCGGAATGCCTTGCGCGTAGGCCTGGCGAAGATATCTTGCCGCAATTTGGTAGATCGCCGAGCGACGCTCGGGCGACGTTTCCTGGTCGGCTTCGTACGCTTTCACGGCGCCAAGCACGAAGATGGCGCCTCCGATGAGCTGTGGCGTGGCCACATGCGATTGCATGTCGCCGACCAACGATCGCGCCTCTTCAAACTTACCGGCGTCCAGCGCCGCAAGCGCCATGTCGATCGACGGCGGCTGGAGCGATTCCACGGCCAGGTGGGCGGCGTAACTCCACACGGCGAAGATCACGGCTAACGCCGAGAGCCCCGTCACCGCGCTCACGGCCATGTTGCGCCGGCTGCCCGCGGCCCAGTGCAGGGCGCGGCGCAGCGCCGACAGCGGCCACCGGCCTGGCGGCGCCGAATCTTCGGCGGGATGGTCGACATGTACGGGTGCGGACATTGGCCGAGAGTGGAGCGAACTAGTCGTGAGATTTCATGACGACGGCACACGCCTGCGGTCGCCGGCGCGCAGAACTTGAGAAAAAAGCCGAGAGCTTGTACTGAATCTCACCGCGCGGGTCAATCGCGGCCCATGCCAGCATGGCGGGACGGGTGCAAGTCGCACTTTTCAGATGTTTTGTGATGTGTTCAGTTAGGGGCGGTGA
>CAYSFP010000102.1:0-21447 GCA_964430075.1 uncultured Planctomycetaceae bacterium
AACCGGTCCGCCGCCGCGTGGCGCTCAAAGTCATCAAGCTGGGCATGGACACCAAGCAGGTCGTGGCCCGGTTCGAGGCCGAACGGCAAGCGCTGGCCATGATGGACCACCCCCACATTGCTAAGGTGTTTGACGCTGGCGCCACCGAAACGGGACGACCCTACTTCGTGATGGAACTGGTCCGCGGCGTCCCGATCACCGAGTACTGCGATCGGGCCCGGCTTACCGCCGACCAGCGGCTGGGGCTGTTCCAGTCGGTGTGCGGCGCGGTGCAGCACGCCCATCAAAAGGGGATCATCCATCGCGATCTCAAACCGTCCAACGTGCTGGTCACGCTCCACGACGACAAGGCCGTGCCGAAGGTGATCGACTTCGGCGTCGCCAAGGCCACGCAGGCGCGACTCACCGAGCGGACGCTGTTCACCGAGTTCCGGCAGATGATCGGCACACCCGCCTACATGAGCCCCGAGCAGGCGCAGATGAGCGGGCTGGACGTCGACACGCGCAGCGACGTGTACAGCCTGGGCGTGCTGCTTTACGAGCTGCTCACGGGCTCGACGCCGATCGACGCCACGCAGCTTTCCAGCGCTTCGTACGACGACCTGCGGCGGCTGATCTGCGACGTCGAGCCTCCTTCCCCCAGCGCGCGTCTGTCGACGCTGCCGGCCGCGTCGCTCACCACGCTGGCCAACAGGCGCCACTGCGCACCGGCGGAACTCGCCATCAGCCTGCGGAGCGATCTCGACTGGATCGTGATGAAGTGCCTGGAAAAAGACCGCGCGCGGCGCTACGAATCGTCGAGCGCCCTGGCGCTCGACGTGCAGCGCTATCTCGACGGCCAGCCCGTCGAGGCCCGGCCGCCGTCGACCGGATACCGGCTGAGGAAGTTTGTGCGGCGGAACCGCGGGGCGGTCCTAGCGGGAGGGCTGGTCGCGGCGGCGCTGCTCGCCGGGACGGCGGTGGCCGTTTGGCAGGCCGTGCGAGCCACCCGAGCCGAAACGGTCGCCGTGGCGGCTGCAGAAAAGGCCCGGCAGGC
Source organism: uncultured Planctomycetaceae bacterium (assembly GCA_964430075.1). GTDB lineage: Bacteria > Planctomycetota > Planctomycetia > Pirellulales > Lacipirellulaceae > Lacipirellula. The sequence continues at coordinate 1,037 of CAYSFP010000102.1, forward strand.
GGTCGACGAGTATTTTACGCTGGTGAGCGAAAGCACACTGCTGAACGTCCCCGGGCTGCAGCCGTTACGAAAGGAGCTGCTCGACGCCGCGCTGCGGTTTTACGAGGGCCATGCGGCCGCCGACGCAAACGATCCGGCGGCGCTGGCCGATCTGGCGGCCGGCTACCTCCGCGTCGCCGTGATCAACCAGGCGGTCGATCGCAACGACGACGCGGTGGCGGCCGTCGACTCTGCCCTGGAGGTGATCGAGCGGCTGCGCAGCCGGTTTCCCGACGCCAAGCGAGAGCATCGCCGGCTGGCCGGTTTTTGGAAGGGAAACCGAAACTTGACGCAGACGATAGCGCTTCCCCAGGACCCCGACGCGGCGTTTCGCTCGTTCCATCGGCTGCTTGAACTGACGAAAGCATTCGCCGAGGAACATCCCGACCAGATCGCGTTCCGCACCGACTTGGCGGCCTTGTATTTTTTCACGGGCGATTTGCTTTCCTCTAACCGCCAGTATGGGGAAAGCCTGCCGTACTTCGATCAGGCGATCGCCGTGTCCGAGCGACTCGTTCGCGAGCAGCCGGACATGCCGGAGCATCGCGCCGATCTCGCCCGCGCCTACGAGCAGCAGGGGCGAAGCCTGCAGTCACTCGACCGCCTCGACGAGGCGGAGGCGGCCAGCGCGGAGGCCCTCGCCCTGCGCGAGCGATTGACGGCCGAGTTTCCCGATTCGCCGCAATATCGCGGCGACTTGGGGAGCAGCCTGATGCAAGCCTGCGGGTTCTTGATCGATCGCGACCCGCAGCAGGCCAAGCAACTCGCCGGCCGGGCCAAGGATCTGTTCGAAGGACTGGTTCAAGAACATCCCAAGGCCGTCGTGTATCGAAGTGAACTTCGCTCGGCAAACATGTGGCTGGCGGAGTCGAGCATCGCGACGCACGACCCGGACCAGGTCAAGGCGGGAATCGCCCTTCTCAATGAATGGGTCGCCGCGCAGTCCGACGATCCTCGTTTGCAGCTTGAGTTCGCCAGATCGTTGCGGAAAATCGCGAACCGAGTGCAGGCGAACAAGAAGTTGCAACCGTTGATCGAGGAGACGCTCCGCAGCGCGTTGGACACGTTCGTCGAGTTGAGCGACCAGCACCCGGAGATTCCCGAATTACGCGAGCAGGTCGGCCACTTCCACCGCCACCTCGGTTTCAACGACCGCGACGCCGGCCGGTTGGACGAGGCGAAACGCCGCTTCGAGCAGGCAGTCGCGGTTTTTCAATGGCTGACTGACGCCGATATCCCGCAGCGAGACGGGTTGTACCGCTCGTTCTTGGTCGATTCCTGCGCAGACGTGGCATTCGTGTCGATGCGCGAGGAAAAGACCGAGTCTGTCGAGACGGAACTGACCGCCCGAATTCGGGCGAACGTGGCGAATCGGCCGCTCTACGTCGAGCTCCTTCGCCTGCGCGGCGAGTTGCGACGGCGGCTGGGCCGTTGGCCGGCGGCAACGGCCGATTTTCGGACGCTCGTCGAGATCGAGCCCGACGATCACTGGACTCATTGCCTGCTCGCGTCGCTGTTGGCGCAAAGCGGCGACTCAGCGGCTTACCACGATCACAGCGCGCAGATGCTACGGCGATTTGCCGGAACCAACGAGCCGGGCATCGCCCATCGCATCGTGAAATTCAGCTTGATCCTCCCTTGGCCCGAAGCCGACTTCGAGACGCTCTCCGACCTGGCGGACATGGCCCTGGCCGCCGGCCCGTCTCATGCAGAGACGCCCCTGTTCCAACTCACCAAGGGGCTGGTCGCATACCGCCGGGGGGACTTCGCCGCCGCCGCTCAGTGGATGGAGCGAGCCTTGGACGCCCCCTCGCTCCACTACCACCACGCCCAGGCCGCCATGGTGCTGGCGATGGCCCGGCACGCGATGAACGAACACAATGCCGCGCGCGCCGCCTTCGAGCAGGGAAACGAGTCCATCCGCAGACATGTGCCCGAGCCCGATTCCGGTGACATTGTCCTCAACTGGGCGGACCCGATCACCGCCCACGCCCTGCATCGCGAGGCCCAGGCGATGCTGGGGTTGGACGCGCCGTAACGGCCGTCGGTTGTCGGCGATCGGTCGAGGGAAGCCGTTCGCTGTTTCTGGCTGATGGCCGGCAGCCTTTCTCTCAGCGGCTGGCGGGCATTTCTCGCGGCGACTTGAGAAATTCCGCCGCATTTCGTGGAACGACGGCCGCGCCCTTTTCGCATGCTCGGTAGGCGTCGAAATTTGCGTGCCCGTTGCCGTTCCCCGGCAGCGTCTTCTCGCTCCGCCCGTCCACCCAGGAAACGTCTCATGAAAACAGCACAATTTGCCCGCCTCCGTATTGCTGCGATAGCGATCGTAGCCCTGGCGGCGTTGACGCCGGCGGCCGGGCTCCGCGCCGCGACGCTGGTCGTCCCCAGAGGCTGGCAGCAATCTCCCAGCGGCTGGGAGCACTTTGACGGAAACACCGACTCGGGAGGGCCGTTCAACATCGGGGCGTTCGGCCTCTCCAGCTTCCGCCAGCAGCAGGTTTATTCCGCGGGGGCGTTTCCCCCCCTGCCCATGACGATCTCGCAAATCGCGTTTCGGCCCGACGCGGTTAAGGGCGCGGCGTTCGAGTCGACGTTGCCAAACGTGCAAATCAGCCTTTCGACGACAATCCGCGGCGTCAACGATCTCTCGCCCGCGTTCGCCGACAACGTCGGCCCGAACGAAACGGTCGTCCACAGCGGGCCGCTCGCTCTCTCCAGTGCGTTCACCGGTCCGGCCGGCGGGCCGATGGATTTCGACATCGTGATCGACCTGGCGGAACCCTTCGTGTACGACCCCCGCCAGGGCCACCTGCTGATGGATGTGCGGAACTACGGCGGCGGGGTCACCACCCAGTTCGACTCGGTCGGGGATCCCAACGGCTACGTGTCGTGGGTCGTCGATCACACCGACGCCGATTCGACGGTCGCCCTGGGTGGGGGGCCAATCGGCCTGGTCACGCGGTTCACCTACGAGTACGCCGAGAAGTTCAAGGAGTACAAGTACGAATTCACCGGCCAGATCGACCTGGTCGACGACGAGCTGAACTGGTTCAACGATTCGTTCGCGGTCGGCATGCCGGTCAAGGGGACGTTCAATCTTTTCGATCCGGGCTTCCAGTATGGAGCGTTCGAAGACGGCTCGAGTGGAACTTTCAACTATTCCAATCGCTGGCCCAACAGCTACGGCCTCCCCCCGTTGCCGGTGAACGTGACGGTGGAGATCGACGGCCAGACCTATGAAAAGATCGTCGAGCCATGGAACATCGAATACTCCGTTCAATTGTCGAACGACCGCCCGGGGCCGAGCGGGCCTGACGACGTCTATGGAATATGGAGCCAGATGGCGATCCCGCCTCATTTCGTCGACGGCGCCCAGGAGATCGAGAACTACAGGCCGTGGGCATTGCTGGGCCTGACATTCGTCGATTCCACCGGCACGGCGTTCGGGCCGCTCTACCCGGGGGCGTCGCCGGAGCTGATCCTGCTCGATCCGGCCCGGTACGACTCGATGTCTGGCGGAATTTCGATCCTTAACTTCCAAGGTCTTGGCGAAGGCTACATGCCAGCCGTGCGGTTTCAGATCACCTCGCTCCGCCTGGTGCCCGAGCCGGCCGGTTTTGCGTTGGCGGCGGGGCCGCTGGCGGCGGTCCTGTTCGCACGGCGGCGAAGGGCGCATGGCGGCGCCGCAGGCTCGCCTCCGACCTCAGAATTTCCGATTTAGCTCATCCGGAAATCTCGTGAGTCGGCGCCTGTGGGCGTCGTTACGTCGCTTCCTGCCCCGCTAGGGGCAACGTCGTGTAGCCAGGGCCGTCAGGCCCTGGAAAGCCGATGTTTGATCGACGGAAAGCCCCGAAGGGGCGACATCAATCACCGCTTCGTTCGATGTCGCTCCTCCGGAGCTTCACCAGGGAGAGCCAATCCTTCCAGGGCCTGACGGCCCTGGCTACACGACGCGGCCCCTAACGGGGCCGAAGATTTTCCCACGAAAATCCCGAAAGAACCCTGACTCCTGACCCCTGACTCCTGCCCCCTGGCCCCCGACCTCTGACCTCTTCCCCCAGGCCCTCCTATGACCGGACAACGATATTCCTCGCCAGCCCGCCGCGTCGCGGCGGCGTTGGCAATCTGTTTCCTCGTGGGCGGGCTCGCCGAGCGGGGCCATGCCCAGAACATCGAATGGACCCGCCAGCTCGGCACGAGCGACCGGGACGACGCCAGGAGCGTCGCAGCCGACGCCCTGGGGAACGTCTACATCACGGGCACGACCTGGGGGAGCCTGGGCGGCCCCCACGCAGGCGGCCGCGACGACGCGTTCGTGGCCAAGTACGACGCGACCGGCGCCCTCCAGTGGACGCGGCAACTCGGCACGAACGACATCGACGAAGGCCGCGGCGTTTCGACCGACGGGCTGGGGAACGTCTATGTCGCGGGCGTCACCTACGGCAGCCTGAGCGGCGTAAGCAGCGGCGTCGGCGGCGACGTGTTCCTGGTCAAGTATGACGCTGCCGGAACCCTCCAGTGGACCCGCCAGTTCGGCGTGCCAAACAACGACATCGTGGGCTGGGATGTCTCGGCCGATGGCCTGGGAAACATCTATGTCACCGGCGAGTTCCGCATTATCGAGCACAACAGCGATGCGTTCGTAGCCAAGTACGATGCGGCCGGCGCCCTCCAGTGGACTCGCCAGCTCAGCACGAGCAGCAATTTCAGCACCGGCAACGGCGTCTCGGCCGACGGCTTGGGGAACGTCTACATCACGGGTTTTGCCTCCGGCGATCTGGGCGGCCCTAATGCGGGAGAAGGTAACGCGTTCGTGGCCAAGTACGACGGGGCCGGCGACCTCCAGTGGACCCGCCAGTTCGGCGACAGCGACTTCACGTATAGCGTTGATAGCTTCGGCGTCTCGGCGGACGCCCTGGGGAACGTCTTCGTCACAGGCCGGACCACCGGCGATCTGGGCGGCCCCTTTCAGGGCGGCTCTAGCGATGCGTTCGTCATGAAGTACGACGCGACCGGCGACCGCCAGTGGACCCGCCAGCTTGGCACGAGCAGCGGCGACGAGAGCCGCGGCATCGCGGTTGACGGCCTGGGGAACGTCTACGTCTCGGGCAGCACCGCTGGTGACCTGAGCGAACCTCTTATGGGAGGCTCCGACGCCTTTGTGGCCAAGTACGACTCGGCGGGCGACCTCCTCTGGATCCAGCAGCTTGGCACGCCAACGGGCCACGCCACAAGCCACGGCGTCGCGGCCGACGGCCTGGGGAACGTCTACTTCTCGGGCGCGACCTCCGGCAGCCTGGGCGGCCCCCTCGCAGGGGGCGTCGACGCCTTCGTGGTGAAGATCGTCGACCACCCGCCCGGCGACTTCGACGGCAACGGCGTGACCGACGGCGCCGACTTCCTCGCCTGGCAGCGGGGCGAATCGCCCAATCCGCTGAGCGCCTCCGATCTCGCCGCCTGGCAAGCGAACTTCGGCGCCGGCGCGCTGACTTCCGCCCTCCGCCTTCCCCCCTTGAACATCGCCGTCCCCGAGCCGGCCAGCTTTGTGCTGGCCGCCGGATCGCTAGCGCTGATCGCCCGCCGACGCCGCGCCGGCGTTCGCCCCGACGAAGGTCGAAATCCCTATTTCATCGTCGACGGCGCGGCGGCTTGTTGCGGCGGGGCTGCCGCCGGGACTTGCGTTGAGATCGGCGGCGCCGCCGTCGAGCTTGCTAGCAGCTCGTCGACCACGGCGTCGGTGATGTCGACGCCCGAGGTGTAGTCGAACACCACGCTGTCGTTCTTGGTGACGATCACCGTCAGACCGCGCGACTGAGCCACGCGGCGGGCGGTCGGTTTGATCTGGTCGCGGAACTTCTGCACCATCTGCACCCGGTGGTTCTGCAGGTCGACGGTGGCTCGCTGCTTCACTTGGTTGAGGCTGGCGCTTGCCTGCTGCTGCCACGAGGCGAGCGTGACGCCGGCCTGTTGCTGGTCGTTCGCGGGCAGTTTGGCCTTCTGCTCGGCGATCTGCGCGCTGTAGGACTGGGCCAGTTCGACAAGCTGCTTGCTGAGCGCGTTTTCGCGCTGCGCGATCGCCTCGGCCATTTGCTTATCGCTGCCCAGGCGGCGGGCGATCTCGTCGAGGTCGATCACCGCCACGGCGCCAGCGGCGCTGGCCGAGCGATCGTCGCCGCTGTGCCGGCCGCAACCGGCGAGTGAACAGGCTGCCAGCATTGCCGCCAGGCTCATCCATCCTTGGACACGCATCGACCAACTCCTTGCATCCATGCACGACGCGACGGGTCAGGGGGCGCCAGCGCGCACCCGCTCCGCACGCGTTCTGCACCCGCTCCGCACGCGTTCTACACCAGAGGGGCCGGAGCTTAGGAATTAATGTCACGCGGCGTTAGATCAAATTCCGCTAGCGACGCCGAATGGCAATTTTTGCGGGCTGGGCCGGCATTTCGGCTCAAACGGCTCCACGGCGCTGCCGATATTTGTCGCTGTAAGCTGCATCGACTTTGCAGGTTGTAGCGGTCTTGCCAGCGCGAGCGCGCGCTTGCCGGCTATGTCTGCGTACAAGGAGTCCACCGTGTCGCCCCGTTTCCGCACCGGTTTGATCGCTTCGCGACTGTCGAGCGGCGCCCTCCTGGTAGCCTGGCTGCTCTGCGGTTCGGCCGCAGCGCAAGAGATCATGATGGATCCCGCGATGGAGGGCATGCCCTACCAGTCGGTGCTCGACGAAAGCGCCTACCTGGGCCAGACCCCGCTGCGCATCTGGCATCGCACGCGCGGCATGGGCGAAGAAACCGGCGAGACGGCGTTCGGCACGCACTGGGCCACCCCCACCGCCGGCGGCTTGGCGTTCATCGACGGCCAGATGCGCGTCGGCAACGCCGATACGGACCTCAGCGTCAACTTGGGCGGCGGCATCCGCTGGCGCTCCGACGACTACTTCACCGGCAGCCCGCGGATCCTCGGCGTCAGCGTCTGGTACGACGGCGAAGACACCCAGCTCGACAACTACTTCAACCAGCTCGGCATCAGCTTCGAGCGGCTGGGCGAGATGGTCGACCTGCGCTTCAACGCCAACTTCCCGTTGGAAGACGTGAAAACAGGCGACCGCGTCCGATTCACTGGCGACACGGCGTTTGTCGGCAACAATCTCGGGCGTAGCACGATCGTCGACGCCGACGCCTCGCTGCGCGTGATCGACTTCGAAATCGCGCCGCGACTGTTCAATCTCAACGCCTGGTTCTACGCGGGCGGCTACCAGATGGACGGCGACGGCGTCAGCGAGTTCGGTGAGAAGGGCGGCGTCCGCGGCTACATCACCAACGATCTGGCGCTCGACGTCGGCGTGACCGACGACCAGCAGTTCGGCACCAACACGGTCGTGCAGATCATCTGGACGCCGGGACGCACCTCCGCCACGATGTCGTCCTGGTCGCACAACATCGACGACCGGATGCGCGAGCAGGTGTACCGCAACTCCTACGTGGCGGTGTCGCGCACCCAGATCACAGGCGCGACGACGCTGACCGACGCCGTGGGCGACGCCATCCGCATCGTGCACGTCGACAGCACGGCGTCGCCCGGCGGCGACGGCACCTTCGAGAATCCGCTCAACAGCATCAGCGACGTGAACGCCAACTCGCACGTGGGCGACATCATCCTCGTCCACTCCGGCAGCTCGTTCACCGGCCAGAACGTGACGCTCCAAGACGCCCAACGGTTCTTGGGCGAGGGCAACAACGAAACGCACATGATCGTGACGACCGAGCTCGGCCAGATCGAAATCCCCGAGACGGCGCCAGGCGCCGGCTCGCTGGCCAAGCCGACGATCACCAACTCGATCGGCCCGGCGGCCGTCATCCTGGCGGGCGGCAACGACGAGGTGGAGGGCCTCGCCCGCATGGAAGTATCGAACTTCCAGATCGCCGGCGGCACGCGCGGCGTCTATTCGCCCACCGGCGTGGGCGCAGTCAGCATCAATCGCCTGATGATCGACGGCACCACGGGCGACGGCATCGAGCTCACCCCGCTGGTCGAAACGCTGGCCAACAACACCACGCGGGTGCGGTTCACGCCGACGATCGACGACGTGATATTCACCAACATTGGCGGCGACGACATCGATCTCAATGCCACGACGACTCAGCCGACCACCGTCGCGATCAGCGAGACGATCACGATCAGCGACATCACCAGCGACGACGGCGACGGCGTGGGCATCCGCCTGACCAATACCAAGCGGGCGGCCACGATCTCCAACTTCGACTGGGACGGCGGCACAACCGGCCTGGGCGCCCTGCTGATCGAGGACGCCGGCACGCAAGGAGCCGTCACGATGAACGGCACGAACACCATCACTGGCGGCGTCACCGGCGTGGCAGGCGCAGGCTATGCGATCGCCCTGATCGACAGCGCCGCAACGCACACCGTCGCCGGCACAACGATCACCAACACCGGCGGAGCCAGCATCCTGGCCTCCGGCGGAACCGCCGGCATGAACTTCACCGGTTTCATCGAGCAGACGGCCAACAACGTCGCGGTCCTCAGCGCCACCGACGGCCATGACGGCAACCTGACCTTCACCGAGCTGACGGCCAATGCCGGCGTGATCAACGCCACGACCGGCAGCGGCTTGCAGTTCGATAACGCCGACGGCGTGTACACCTTCAACGACAACGTGAGCCTCGTGGGAACGAGCGCCGCGGTCAACGTGATCAATGGCTCCGACGCGATCATCACCATCACAGACGGCACGTTTACCAACACCACCGGCACGACGCTCAACTTTGCCGGCGGCGAAGCGAGCATGATCTTTACCGGTCAGATCTCGCAGACTGCCAACAGTACCACGATCCTGAACGTCACCGGCGGCCACTCCGGCACGCTCTCCTTCAACGAACTGACCAACGGTTCGGACGTGATCGTAGCCACGACGGGCGACGGCCTGCAGTTCAACAACGCCGACGGCGCCTACAACTTCAACGACGGCGTGAATCTCACCGGCACGAGCGCGGGCATCACGATCGACAACGATTCGGACGGCACCTTCGCTTTCACCGATGCGGATAATGAAATCACCAATACGACCGGCACGGCGGTGTCGATTCTCGACAGTGCCGCCAACTTCACCTACGCCGGCAACATCTCGACCGACAACGCGTCCGGCCGGCCCGTGCTGATTCGCGACAACGACGGCGGCAGCGCCACGTTCACCAGCCGCATCGAAAGCACCGGCCAGGGCATTCTCAGCGAAAACAACACCGGCGGGGCCGTCCTGTTCTCCGGCCAGGTCGTGCTGAATACCGATGCTCAGAACGCCGTGACGATTCAGAACAACTCGGGCGGCAGCACGCAGTTCAACAACATTCAGATCACCACCGACGAGGGCGCCGGCTTCTTCGCCACCAACGGCGACGGGGCGACGATTACCGTCACCGGCGCGGCCAACACGATCACCACCGACGAAGGCGTGGCCCTCAGTCTCAACGACCTGGCCGTCGGCTCCTCCGGCATCAACTTCCAGAGCATCAACAGCAACAGCACCACCAACGGCATCTTCCTGAACGACATTACGGGCGGCACGGTGACCGTCGGTTCGGGCGCGACGCCCGGCACCGGCGGCACGATTGCCTCGACCGGTACGGCGATTTCCATCACCGACGCCGCCAACGTGGCGATCAACAACATGATCCTCTCCAGCGTCAACGGCCAAGGCGTCGACTACAACGTGACGCAATCGGCCGCCTCGCGGATCACGCTCGCGCGAAACAACATTGGCAATACGGCGTTGGAAGGCGTGCGGCTGAACCTGCAGGACGCCGCCACGCTGGCCAACATCACGCTTAATGGCAACACGATCAACAACACCAGCGATGACGAGGCCGTGCTACTCACGACCAGCGGCACGGGCATCAAGACGGTGAACCTGGCGCTGCAGAACGGCAACAACATCACCAACGACAGCGCGACGGCGCCGGCGGCGAACTTCATCGCGGGCCTCAACACGACGCTCAACGCCACGGTGCTGAACAGCACGTTCAACAACACCAACGTGGCGCCCGGGCAGCCGTTCCGCATGGAGTCGCAGTCCGGTTCGTCGGTCGTACGGCTGCGTCTGAACGCCAACAACGCCGCGGCCACCAGCGGCGGAGAGTACTTCCTGGTCGAGACGCTGGGCAACTTCTCGGTGGAGGACGTGGCCACGGTCGACGCCAACAACGGCGGCGAGGTGAACTTCTCGCCGAATCAGGCGGCGTTCAACGACGATCCGGGCAGTATCCCGACGCCGTAGTGGCCGTTGCGTCGCGGCGTCGCATAAGGAATTCCTCCGGCTGCCTCCCCTTGAAGGGGAGGCAGCCGGAGGATCGCATTTAGGCAAGCCGCCGTCTGCGAGCAAGCAGTCCGCCCAGCGCCAAGGCGGCCAGCCCGCCGGCCGACGGTTCCGGCACGGCTGCCAGGCCGCCGCTTGCCGCCGGGGCGGAAATTGGATCGATCGCCGGCAGGCCGGCCAGTTCCTCCTCGCCCAGCATCACGTTCTCGGCGGAGAGAATCTCTGCGGCCAACTGGGCCGCTGTGGCAACATTGTTCTGCGCCTGGTTTTGAGCGTTCAGCGCCGCCGCAATCGGCCCGGTGAACGAAAAGCTCGGCGCCGCCTGCAACACGCGCACGCTCTTGAGGATCACCAGCCGGCCGTTCTCGGTCAGCGGCACGTCGTCCCAAGTAATGTTCGCCGGCGGGCCGTCCAGGTCGACCTGGTTCAGCAGCATGATGCGATCGATCGTGCTCATGTCGTCGATGCGTGCAAAGGGCACGAAGCCCTGCGGGTCGAGCAGATCGGAGTTGTCCTTGAGGTTGATGAAGAAGCTGCTCGTGCCGCTGTTGGGATTGCCCGCCGAGAGGGCCAGCGAGACCGTTCCGCGGGTATTCCCCAAGGTCGCGAAGTCGACTTGCCCGTCGCCATCGGCATCGGTGGTCACGGGGTTGAGCCGCTGGACTTCCTGGACGAGTCCTAGGAAATTCTCCGGCGTGGGCGGAAAACCGAGAAACCCGCCCATCTGCAGGACGAAATCGTCGTCCGTGTCGCCGGGGCCGGGGATGCCGTCGACGGCCCGGTTAATCGCGGTGTAGTGATACCGCCCCAAGCCGATGTAGGCGACGATATTGTCGACCAGCGGCTGGAGATTGGCATTGTTTGTGGGGTTGAGAATCATGTCGAAGCTGCCGACATTGGTCTCAAACCGCATGGTCTGGGCGGCGGCGCCGGCTTGAATCAATGCCGCAAGGACCAAGGCGGCGCAGACTCGGCGAAACATCGTCATACAACGTCTTCCCGCGAGGCATCTTCGATGGGGCTGGACCGCGCCCGCCAGAATGGCGGGACGCACGTGGGGCGAGACCTTCAGTATATTCGCCCCGCCGAAATCGGACAGAAATCGGTCGTGAGGAAACCCACAGTTTCGGGCCGTGTGCCCGTACAATCCGACCTCCCACGGCCGGGCGACGGGCCGTGTCGCAGTCCGCGGACAGTTCGCGATCATCGCAACTGAAAACGCTTCTTGAATGCGGACGAAACTCCAAAAAATGCCCGGCAGACTGCAAACGCCGCCCGATCTACGCAAATTGCCCGCTAAATCGTTGCGACCGGCAAGACCGCAAGAGATAATCTTGCCCGGGCAGGGCTTCGGCGGCGAAGCGAAGCGGTCGCTGGCCGTCTCGTCGCAGATTCACCTTTTTAAACGTCCGCACAATCGTGCGACTGGTCGTTTTGTCGCGGCTCTCGCCCGAAACGGGAATGAGACGTCGGCGAGCCGGCGCCCCCGGCCGGCGCGGTTCTTGTCGTCAACTCGAAGGCCGTGAAACGCCTTCAGCAACTACTACTTCGAGGAGTGATCTTATGAGGTCGAGCACCAGTACGCTTTGTCTCGCCGTCGTCGTCGCCTTGGGTTCTGCGACGGGCGCCTCCGCCGCCGCGATTTCGGGCTCCATGCACGAGCCGTTCGAATATGCCGGCGACACCCTCTTCCCCAACGCATCGACGCTCAATGGCGGCCAGGGATGGAACGCGACGGGCACGCTCGCGGCCAATGCCGCCGTGTCCAACTGGGGCTCGGTGCTCAACGGCGGCGACGCAGCCGGCACGTTTCGCACGGCCACCACGCCTGGCCTGACTCACTCGGCCACCGGGTATCTCAACGGCACGGGCGCCAAGCTGACGCTGGACTCCGCCACGACCAACGCCACGCAAAACATCGGCCGTCAACTGGGCGGCCAGGTCATCGATGCGGGCACGACGTACTTCAGCTTGCTGATGAGCAAGAACACCGACACGATTCGCACGATCAACATGGCGTTCCACGGCCCGGATAACGCCGAGCGATTCGCGCTCGGACAGATCGGCACCGGGGCGGGCGACACCGCGGGCAACATCGCCCTGCTGATGAACAATTCCAACCCCGCCGGGCTCGTGCAGGCGGCCAATCCGATCGCCATGGGCGTCGGGGTCACGCACCTGATCCTTGGCCGCATCGACTGGAACGACGCCGGATTCGAAACGGTGACCTTGTGGGTCGACCCGGCCGACGTCACCACGGAAGCCGCCGCTGGCGCGCCCTACGTGTCCACCAGCGACTTCGAACTGACGTCGATTGCGGCGATTCGGCCATTCACCGGCAATACGGCGGGCGCGTTCAATGCCGTATCGGCGAATTTCGATGAGATTCGCCTGGGCGGGACGTGGGCCTCGGTGGCGACCGCGCGCGTGCCCGAGCCGGCAAGCCTCGCACTGGCTGCCGCCCTGGGCATGGCGCTTCTGCCGCTTCGCCGCCGCGCGTCGCGGTAGGTTGCCCGCAACTTCGGACGCCTTCTGGCGGGGTTCCTCGCCAGAAGGCGTGCTCGTTGGGCGGGCAGGGGGGGTAGGCGTTGCGAATCCTGCAGGTTCGTGGTCGAAAAATCGCAAAATGCGTATCCTCCCTACAAATTCGTTGAATCTCCTTCACGTTGTAATCATATTGTGAAGGTGCCTTTAACAGGGGAACCGCGGCTGGCGGTCCATTCCGCCGCTTGCCGTAGGACGTAAACGCGCCGGCGGATCGGCGAGTCAACTTTTCTGGAATCTCAGGAAGTGCGCTAGCGTGCGTGCACAAGTGCACGCGGGAACTCGGACTACGCGGAAGAGGGGCGATTGGCTCGAATTCGAGCCGCATCGCCGGGAATCAAGCAGGAATTGGGGCGTTGGCGGACGTGGGCTTTTGCCCCGCGATGGTCAACGCAGGGATTGAGGTCTGGAGATGTAGATCGAGATTGCGTCGTATGAGTCCTCTTCACGTCACATTTGGTGGGTCAGTCTAATGAAACGGACAACTTGGAGTTCACTCTTCTCGTGCGCGGCACTCTGCGCCGCGCTCATGCTGTGCCGCGGCGCTTCGGCGGCCAGCATCGCGTGGGTCTCGTTCCACGGGGCCGATAACGCGCCCTCGGCCGGGGCGGCTGGCGCCGGCTTTACCGAGGCTCCCGACAAAGGTTACACCGACGTTTTGCAGGCGGCAGGCCACACGGTCACCCGCATCGTCACGACGGATAACGCGCCCCCAGCCGGTCTGGACGCACACGACGTGATCATCCTCAGCCGCAGCGTCCCGAGCGGACACTATCAAACCGATACGGAAACCGCGGCCTGGAATGCCATCACCAAGCCGGTGATTGTCATGGGCGGTTATATTGCCCGGACCAATCGTTTGGGCCTGATGTCGGGCAACACGATTCCTGATACTGCCGGCAGCGTGAAGCTGAACGCGGTTCAGCCGGCGCATCCGATCTTCACCGGGATCGTGCTCGACGGCTCCAATACCACGGTCAACGACTACGCCAACCTGACGACGTTCAATGCGGTGACGCAGCTCGGCATCTCGGTGATCACCGAGCCGGTCAATCCGGGCGGCCAGGTCATCGCGACGATCAACAGGGCGGGCGACCCAGCCAATGGCGGCACGGTGATCGCGTTTTTCCCGGCGGGCGCCACGATGGTCAACGATGGAGATGACGACATCCTCGGTGGCCGCCGACTGATGTTCCTCAGCGGCAGCCGCGAGAATGGCATCTCGGCCGAAGCCTCTGGCATCTACGACCTGACGCCGACCGGCGCCCACATGTTCCTGAACGCCATTACGTTCATGCAGGCCGTGCCGGAACCCTCGACGGCTGGTTTGGCCGCGCTGGCCTTGGGCGGCTTAGGGCTTGTGCGCCGCAAGCGGGCTTAGTCGTTAGCCCTGCTTGGGCGATTGATCAGATGACGCAATTCGAGCCGCCCCGATTCGCATCGGGGCGGCTCATTTTCTTTGGCGCCCCTCTTCGCCCGCCCAGTCAGCAGCGGAAGGCCGTTCTTGGCGTGCCCGACCAGACGGAGGTCGATCTCGCTGTCGTCGTTGCGTGACATCGTGAATCTCAACAGGGCGTCGGCATATGCGGCAAGGCCCGTGAACGGCTCTAAAAAAGATATTCGGGCTACTTTACCCCGGCGTGAACAGGATGATGCATCTGCGATCAGGGCCCCGGAGGGGCCAAGTCATGGAGCCAGGCGGCGTAAGCCCCTGGTCATGTGCATGATCACCAGATCAAGCCCCGAGAGGGGCGGCATCGACAACACGGAGGCTCTTGCCATGTCGCCCCTCCGGGGCTCGTCAGACGTTTCATCGCACGCTGACCAGGGCCTTGCGGCCCTGGCGACATGACGCGGCCCCTTCGGGGCCAAAACCCGATGCGTCGCTAGCACCTGCATCATCCTGTTTACGCCGGGGCTAATTCGTGCAGAGTCGCGCCGAGACAGCGCGCCGGCGTCGCATCGGAATGCCAGCGCTAAGTCCCGCGAGCCATAGGAGCGCGCCGGCAGGCGGCTCAGGGACCGATCTCTGCAGCGCGATCGCCGACGGCGCCGGCCCAAACTGATTCCGCCAGATCGCCAGGTCCGCCGCGTTCACCGCGCCGTCGCCGTTGGCGTCGCCGCCGGCCGGCGTGCCGCCGTCCGAGCGCAGACCGCGCTGCCAGATGAGAAAATCGGCGCCGTCGACGTCGCCGTCGGCGTCGAAGTCGGCCGCGAGACCCGCCGGCGCTGCACGAAATGTCTCTTCAAACTGGGTGAGCGTCGTCGGGTTGCCCGGCAACCCACTGAGGCGAATCAGTGAATTGACCGTGAGGCTCTCCGGCGGCCTGGCAAACGTGGTCTCATCGCTCGTCGACGAGGCATGGCCCTGCGACCACACGCCGAGGGGCGACAATCCGCCGCTGAACACCGCGTCTAACGAAGCGAAGCCATTGGGGCTCGCCAAGGGATTGCCCTCGAGCCGCGCCGCAGAGATCACGCCGTCGTCCTTGGCGGTGATGCGGTAGCGGATCGATCCCTGCGAGAACGACGTGGACGAGAAGCTGGCCGCGAATCGCAGCCCTTCGAAGCCGTCGCCAAGGTCGATCGGCAGCACGTTGATCGCCCCCTCGGCTGGTCCCCCCGCATAGGGCGAGTACGCGAAGGCGTCGAACGTAAAGAGGCTGGTTTCGATCTGCGCACCGGCGATCAACTGCGCGAGCGTTTCAGCCTGGCACGGACCGTTCGCCGTCAGCGCCGCCAGGATGCCGCTCAACAGGATCGCGATTTGCCGCATGACGCCGTTCCACCCCGATGCCAACTCGGAATCCCCTACCGATCCAGTGTATCACGGCATCGAGAAGAGGACCCGCATTTCAGCGACTTGGCTCACGTCGGCCACGGCGACTGGCAACTGCTCGTCCAACTGCTCGACCAGGGCCAGCGCGAACAGGAGTTCAAGCGTCGGTTCGGCGATCACGAAAACCTGCTCGACGGCGCCCGAGCCGGCGCTCACGCCGCAGGGTTCGATGAACTTTGACGTGCGCGATCACTTCGCCGATCACCTTGCGGCGAGCCGCGCAAGTCGGCGGCGCGCTTAGCGGCGAGGACTCAGACGAATTCTGCACCCGGGCACGCCATTCAGGCGACGGCCGACTTGCCGGGGATGGCCACGTGAGAGTCGGGCACATCGCCCCACGCGTACTGCGTCGGGCCAAGCCGTTCTTGACTGTTGACGCATTCCTCCCACGTCAGCGCCGCGCCGGTATACGCCGCCTGCCGGCCCATGAGCGCCAGCAGCGTGCTGTTGCACATGTAGTGGCCGTTGTTGATCGGCTCACCGTTGCGAAT
Organism: uncultured Planctomycetaceae bacterium; assembly: GCA_964430075.1. Classification (GTDB taxonomy): domain Bacteria; phylum Planctomycetota; class Planctomycetia; order Pirellulales; family Lacipirellulaceae; genus Lacipirellula. The sequence continues at coordinate 17,277 of CAYSFP010000102.1, forward strand.
GGCGGCGAACAGCTCCTGGTGCTCGGCAAGGTACATGCCCGGGTTGGGCCTGTCCTTCGATGGGCGGTAACGCCAAACCTGCTTGCCGCCGCGGTCGACGATGCGATGCGACATCAGCTCGGCCACGCCTTTCGAGCCCAGCACGTGATCGCTCGTTTCCGAGGCGCATCCCTCCTGTTGCCGGCAGCTCAGCGTAACGCGCACCCCGCCGGGATACTCGTAGAGCACGGTAAAGTGGTCGTAGATGTTGCCAAACTGGGGCTCCACGCGCTGCTGCCGGCCGCCCAGCGCCGTGGCGCGGAGCGGCGCCACGTCACCCAGGATCCATGCCGTCTTATCGATGCTATGGATCGCCTGCTCCATGATGTGATCGCCCGACAGCCAGGTGAAGTACAGCCAGTTGCGCACCTCGTACTCCATGCGGCTCCAGTCGGGACTCTCGCCGCGGTGCCACAAGAGGCCGGTGAGATAGCGCGAGTCGATGGCGATGACGTCGCCGATGACCTTCTCTTCGAGGATTTGGCTGACGACCTCGCGCTTGGGAAGATCGTAGCGGTAGCACAGGCCCGAGACGATCGACAGCGACTTCTTCTTGGCCTCGTCGCACGCAGCCATCACGGCCCGCACGCCCGGAGCATCGACGGCGACGGGCTTCTCGACAAAGCAGTGTTTGCCGGCCGCCACCGCGTACGCGAGATGTTCGGGACGAAAATGCGGCGGCGTCGCCAACAGCACAACGTCCACGCCGCTGTCGATGAGTTGCTTGTAGGCGTCGAAGCCCACGAACGTTCGCTCGGCGTCGACCGTAACGCGCGAGCCAAACTTCTCGGCCAATTTCAATTCGTCGACGCACGTCTGCGCCTGATCGGCAAAGGTGTCGGCCACGGCCACGAGCTGCGCCTTGGGATCGGCCCCGAGCGCGTCCTTCGCCGCGCCCATGCCACGGCCGCCGCAGCCCACCAGGCCCACGCGCAGCGTCTCGTCGACGCCGGCGTGCACGGCCCGCGGCACGGCCATCGCGCCGAGCATCGCCGCGGCGCCCAGGCCGGTCGAGGTTTGCAGGAACGAACGCCGCGTCGGAACGGAAAATTGGTCAGGCATGTCGCACGCCTTTCGTTTTGATTTGCTGGATTGTCGAGCCCGCCCCGGACGCGCTCGCGCCGATGGCTGTCCATTGTATCGCGCCCGCTCGACCTGCGAACCCATGTTCGCCGGCGGACGCAACTTGACTTGACCAATGCGCGCAGCCCAGAATTCGGGCGGTTCGCCCCAAAATCCTGCCGCTTCGAACGAGCGAGAACCCCTCCATGGCATTTGAAAGATCCCGTCGTTCACCGCTTCGCTCGGCATGGGCGGGGCTCGTCTGCGTCGTCGGCGTGGCGGCCAGCGCGGGCGCCCGCGCTGCCGAGCCCGCCAGCGGCGCCGACGCGCCGCCGGTCAACACGTTCTCGATCGTCGCGTTTGACCCAACCACCGGCGACCTCGGCATCGCGGTCGCCAGCAAGGTGCTCGGCGTCGGCTCGATCGTGCCCTGGGCCAAAGCCGGCGTGGGGGCGATCGCCACGCAATCGGCGGCCAACACTTCCTACGGCCCCGCCGGCCTGCGGCTGCTCGCCCAGGGGCGCACCGCCGCAGAAACCGTCGCCGAGCTGACCGAAGTCGACGCCGATCGCGCCGTGCGGCAACTTGGCGTCGTCGACGCCCGCGGCCGCGTCGCCGCCTTCAGCGGGGACGAGTGCAACGAGTGGTTCGGGCACATCGAGGGCGACCACTACGCCGTGCAGGGCAACCTGCTCGCCGGCCAGCAGGTGCTCAACGACATGGCCGCCGCCTACGAAGCCGCCCGCGACGACGACGGCACGGAACTGGCCGACTGGCTGCTGGCGGCCCTGGCCGCAGGCGACGACGCCGGCGGCGACAAGCGCGGCAAACAGTCCGCCGCCCTGATGGTCGTGCGCGCCAAGGCGGGCTACGGCGGCAACGATCGCTACGTCGACCTCCGCGTCGAGGACCACGCCGACCCGGTGGGCGAGCTCGCCCGGCTGCTCGCCGTCCACAAGGAGTTCTTCGCCGGCAGCCATCGCAATCGGCCCCTCCGGGCCAACTACCCGGAGCCAAAGGAAGCGGACTTTGTCATCCCCGATTTCAAGTTCCGCTCGGGCGAGTCGTTGGCGGAGCTCAAGGTTCACTACCTGACGATTGGCGAACCCCGCCGCGACGAAGCCGGCCGCGTTCGCAACGCCGTGCTGCTCCTACACGGCACAACCGGCAGCGGCGGCCAGTTCCTACGGCCGGAGTTCGCCGCCGAGCTCTTCGGCCCGGGCCAACCGCTCGACGCGACAAAATGGTTCATCATCATGCCGGACAGCATCGGCCACGGCCGCTCGTCGAAGCCCAGCGACGGCCTGCGGGCTGATTTCCCGCGCTACGGCTACCTCGACATGATCGAAGCCCAGCGGCGGCTCTTGGTTTACGAACTCGGCGTCGAGCGCGTGCGGCTCGTGCTCGGCACATCGATGGGCGGCATGCATGCCTGGCTGTGGGGGCAAACGTATCCCGACGCCGTCGACGCCCTCGTGCCGCTGGCCAGCCTGCCCACGCAAATCTCCGGCCGCAACCGCGCGTGGCGCCGCACGATCATCGACGCCATCACCGGCGACCCCGAATGGCGCGACGGCGAGTACGCCGCCCAGCCGCAGAGCCTACGCACGGCGATTGAATTGCTGTGGCTCATGGGCAGCAACCCCGAGCGCCGCGCCGCGGAGGCGCCCACGCTCGCCGCGGCCGATCGCCTGCTGGACGAGCACGTCGAAGCGCGCTGGGACGCGTATGACGCCAACGACGTGCTGTACGCCGTCGGCGCCTCGCACGACTACGACCCGGCGCCGGGCCTCGAGCGCATCAAGGCGCCGCTGCTGGCGATCAACTTCGAGGACGACCTCATCAATCCGCCGGAGCTCGGCGTGCTCGAGCGCGAAATCAAACGCGTTCCGCAGGGCAGGGCGGTGCTGATTCCGCGCAGCGATCGCACGTCGGGCCACGGCACGCACACGACCGCGGCGGTGTGGAAGGAGTTGCTCGTGGAGTTTCTGAAGCAAAATGGCATTGAGCCCTAGATTGGCGGGGGAGATGGTCGAGCGGCGCGGTTCCCGCCATGGCTGGTGCGAGGGATCTTATATCGGGTGCGGCGTCGCCGCCAGGAGCGGCCCCGCCGGAGCTTGCTCGGTGGACCGGGGGTTTACGAACCAGACCGGCGAGGCGCTCGCGCGCTTGCGTCCCCTCGCAGCTTGTCTGCGTGGAACGGTGTTTTTCGCGCGACGGTTCCAAACATCGCTCCACCCAGGCGAGCTGGGCGGGGGCGTGGTTGGATTGGCGGCGTGTGCTGGTTCATTAACATCGCTCCACCTGGCAAGCCAGGGTGGGGGCGGGACGGCCCCATGGGAGCTTGCTCCGTGGACCGGGTGTTTGGAAACCAGACCGTGATGCACCCGCGCGCCTCCGTCCCCTCGCAGCTTGTCTGCGTGGAACGGTGTTTTCTGCGCGGCGATTCCAAACATCGCTCCACCCAGCCAAGCTGGGCGGGGGCGGTTTGTGGGTGCGATCGTGCGGTCTGGTTCTTCAACATCGCTCCACCTGGCAAGCCAGGGTGGGGGCGGGTGGTGCGGTCGGCGATGCGTGCTGGTTGCTAAACGTCGCTCCACCTGGGCGAGCCTGGGTGGCGGCGGGGGCCGCTTGAGATCTTTGCCGTGCGCCTGGGCGACGCGTTCGCGCCGCGCCGAGCCCCGCGGCGCCCAGGATTCCCAGCAGGCTCAGCGACGTTGGTTCCGGGACGGGAGCGCCGCCGGCCGGCGAGGGGCTGCTTAGCTGCTGCTGCCAGGCGAGGAAGTCGGCGCCGTCGACGTCGCCGTCGCCATCGGCGTCGCCTTGGGAACGGGTGGCGTTGCCGGTGGCGCCGAAGCCGTTTTTCCAGTGCGCGAGGTCGGCCGCGTCGACGGCGCCGTCGCTGTTGAAGTCGGCGGGCTGGCCGTCGAAGAGTTTCGTCAAGGACGAGCCGCCGCCAGTGGTGGAGCGCGATACGAAGATATTACCCAGACCGTCGGCAGAAATGCCCGGGTCCCGTCCGCTCAGCACATGGCTCCAGACCTGGTTGCCGGCCGTATCGTACTTCGCC
>CAYSFP010000103.1:0-21102 GCA_964430075.1 uncultured Planctomycetaceae bacterium
ATCACGTTGCGAAGCTGTCGCACGTTGCCGGGCCAATCGTAGGCCATCAGCGCCCTGCGCGCGGCGGTCGAGACGCTGTCGATTTTCTTGTGATGCCGCTTGGCGAACAGCTTGATGAAGTGCTCCATCAGCAGCGGAATGTCCTGACTGCGGTCGGTCAGCCGCGGCAAGTCGATCGTCACCACCTTGAGGCGGTGATACAGGTCGCTGCGAAACGTGCCGGCCGCGATCGAGTCTTCCAGGTTGCGATTCGTGGCCGAGATGATCCGCACGTTCACCTTCACCGTGTCGTTCGAGCCGACGCGCGTGATCTCGCTGCTTTCCAGCACGCGCAGCAGCTTGATCTGCGTCGCCAGCGGCATGTCGCCCACTTCGTCGAGAAACAGCGTGCCGCCATTGGCGTACTCAAATTTCCCCACGCGGTCGGCGCTTGCATCGGTGAACGCCCCGCGGATGTGGCCGAACAGCTCGCTCTCGAGAATGTGCTCGCTGAGCGCCGCGCAGTTGAGCCCCACGAACGGCCGGTTCTTGCGTGGGCTGTTCTGGTGGATCGCCTGGGCCACCAGCTCCTTGCCGGTGCCGGTTTCGCCCTGGATGAGCACCGTGGCGTCGGTCGGGGCGATCCGCCGCAGCCGATCGACGAGTTCCTGCATCGCGGGGCTGTTGCCGATGATCCCCTCGAAGCCGAACTTTTCGTCCAGCCGCCGGCTCAGCTCCGCATTGGCGCGCCGCAAGTGCTGGTTGCGCGCCGCGTTGTCGACCACGGCCCGCAGTTGCTTGAGATCGAGCGGCTTGAGCAAGTAATTAAAGGCGCCCTGCTGCATCGCCTCGACCGCGCTCTGGATCGTGCCGTGGCCGGTCACCACGATCACCTCGGCGTCGGGCAGCTCCTGCTTGGCGTGGGCCAGCACGTCGAGCCCCGTGGCGTCCTTCATCCGAAGGTCGGTGACGATCACCTCGAACTCGCCGCGATTGATCTGGGCGAGGCCCTCGGTGGCCGTCGTCGCTACGGTGCACTCGTAACCGACGCGGGCCAGGCTGTCGGCCACGGCCTCGGCATGGGCCGGGTCGTCGTCGATCGCCAACACTTTGATAGGCGCCGTCGCGGCCGCCGTCGTCTTGCTCGCCATAGGGACGATGATAGGGCGGCTTTGCAGGCCGAGAAAGGGGCGACTCACGATGCCGATGCCTGACTTTGACCCGCCGCGTTGATCCGTCACAATGGAAAGCGAGGAATCGACGGCCATGCTCAACGCACTCTCCCCCGCCTCCGAGATGTTCTTAACGGATGCAGTTTCCCGCGGGCGCTTTGCTTCGCGCGAGGCAGCGATCGAAGCGGCCGTGGACCTGTTGCGCGCGCGGCAGCACATTCTGGATCAGCTTGCCGAAGGCCGCCGACAGCTCGATGAAGGCCGGTACGTCGATTTCGACGACGCGGGCATGAAGCAATTCTTCGACGAGCTTTTGCCGCGAGCCGCCCAGCGGGCCCGTGATTCCATCAGTGCAGCAAATAGTTGAGCGCATTAATCACGATCCGCGCCGCGTCCTCGCGCACGTAGCCGCCGCACTCGACCGGCTCGCGACTCTCCAAAGCACAGCTCAGATCGTGAGGCGAGAAGACGAGCGCGATCTGACCATTCAGTCGAAGGCACTCGAGAATCGGCGGGCCCGATTCCACCTCGCCGTTGGCGCCGCGACGCGAGACGGTGCGGAGATTGTAGCCGAATTGCTCCGACAGCAGCGGATCGTCGATGGCGATCGGTGTGAGCGACGCCTCTGGAAACACGAGCGCCAACTCGCGGCGAAGCGAGCCGGCAAATTCTGCGCTGGAGCAAATCGCATCAGCTAACACCGCACCCCCGCGTTCCAGATACGTCCGCAAATGCGAGCGCTCCGCCGGCGTCAGCTCAAACGCCGTGCGGCCATGCATCAAAAGCAGGCTGTACTGGTACAACTCAGGATCGGTCAGTGCGACCTCCCGCGGCGTCGTGCCGATGGACATCTTCAATTGCTCGTCGGCCAGGCGGAGCACCGTCCACAACGCCCCCGGGGCGCCGCGGCAGCCGCCGGGATGCAGCACGTTGGCGACGTAGGTCTTGCCGCGCTCGAATTCCGGAGCTTCCTCGCTCGATTCGGCAGCCGGCGTCAGCGGATCCTTGAATTTCACCTCGCGGTTGGTCGCGTACGACAGAACATTGGCGCCTATCGCCACAGCCGCTTCGACATCGGCCACAATCTCGGCGGGATAGGTTTTGAGCCGGCCGAGGCCGGCCAGCTCCCACCGGCAGGAGAGATCCGCCGGGCAATAGATGACGGCCGTCCGGCAGCTTACCTCGACGCCCCACAACGGCCGGGCGTGGTTCGGATCGACGTCCCGCTCGGCACGCCAAACGGGATGATCGGGCGGCGGCAAAAGCCGTAGTCGCGATTCCGGTTCGGGGAAGAGCTCCGTCATGAGCGCACGGAACGATGCATCGAACGGCCCGCCCGCGCACGCTTGATCGGCCAATAGAAACCCGCCCCGGTCGACGTACATCCGCAGCTTGTTCCTATCCGCCGCGGAGAACGCCAGTGCATCGCGACCGCTCAGATACAAAACCGGCGTTTCGAGCAAGTCCTCGACCGACGCCGCGGCAAGATTGACGGTCTGAAACGCCAGCTCGCGGTCCCACAAACCCTCAACGTACGCAATCAGATTCGCCAGTCCGCGTCGATGCCGCCGCCAGTTCTCGCCCTCGCCGTGCTGGAGATGTCCGACGACGAGCGGTCGCCGCGCCTTGGCGAGAAACAGTAGCGAAAAACTCGTCGCTACCAGTGGATCGGCGTGATACTCCTCGTCCATGTCCGACGGCCACGAGCCCGTGGACAACTGCATGGCCACGAGCGTTTCGGCGGCCTCGCGATACCAGTCGTGCTCGCCGATGAACCGTTGCCCGGAGATGCGCCCCACCCGTTCCAGCGCAAACAGGTAGTAGCTGTGCCAGAATCTCATGCCCGGGTTGCGATTGACCGAAAAATTTCGCGCGAGCCACGCTTGGGCTCGCTGGAGGTGCGCGTCGGCCTCCGGCGTTTGGCAACACAGCACGACGCCCTTTTCAACGCGCGCATCGCCGTCCTCAAAGTGCGCCTTGGCCACGATGATCGACGCGATGCCCGCGCACGTCATGCTACCCGTGCCCGGCCAGTCCGGGCCCCAGCCCCACGAACCGTCGGCGTTTTGCGAGCGCCGCCAGTAATCGAGCGCGAGCCGCCAGGTCTCGTCGCTCGCCCGCACGCCGACGCGCTCCGCTTCATACAGGGCGAGCAGCGCCATGTGCGTCATCGAGTTGTCGACGTGGTCGGGCGTGCCGTTTTCCGGAATGGCCCACATCCCGGCTTGATCGCCCGTGCGAATCTGCCGCGACTCGAGCCATTTCACGTTGCGGGCGATCAACAGCAGGTCGCGCCCGGGATTGCCCTGGCAGAACGCCATCGTCTGCACCGCCGCGGTGTAGGTGGCCGTCGGCACGAGCCGCCGCAGCCGCTCCGTCGCCCGTGCGACTTGCTCGTCCTCGAGCGGCTGCCCCGCGTGGAGGAGCGCCAGCGTGCACAAGGGCGACAGGCCGTCGGCGTATTCGCGCCGTTCTGGCCACGAGCCGTCCGCCTTCTGCTCGCGAAGCAGAAATCGGCTGGCCCGCTCGATGGCCGTGCGCACCTGGTCGACGGTGACGCCGCGGCGTTCTTGCGCCGTCACCCGCGAAGGATGCAGGCAGGCGGCCCACATCGCCAGCGCGACGACGAGCACGCCTCTACGTAGTTCCCGTCCTCGTCCATGCACCTGCACGCCCCTCCTACTGCCGCCACTACTCGCCGCCAGCCAGCCGCGCCGGCACGGGGAGCTCGATCGTGAACTTCGTGCCGCGCCCCACTTCGCTCTGCACGTGAATTCGTCCGCCGTGAGCCTCAATGATCTTGCCGGTGGTCGGCAACCCCAGGCCCGATCCGCCGGGCTTGGTCGAGAAGAACGCCTCGAACATGTGGGCCGCCGTGTGGTCGTCGATGCCGCAGCCGGTGTCGATCACGTCGAGAATCACCTTGCCGCCGCGTTCGTCCGTGCGGACGACGATCTGCCCCCCCTCCGGCATCGCCTGCTTGGCGTTGAGCAGCAGATTGAACAGGGCGCTGCGGAACGATTCGCTATCGATCAGCACTCGCGGCAGGTCGCGGTCGAGGTACCGCACCAGCTCGACGCCGGCCGCCGCCGCCTCGGGCGCGAAGAAGTCGAGCGTCTCGTCGATCTCGCGGTTCAGGTCCGTGGACTGGAGATTGAGCCGCCGCACTTTGGCGAAGTTCAGAAAGTTATCCAGCAGGTCCTGCAGCCGTTGGCACTCGCGCTGCATGACGTCGACTCGCTTGCGGGCGCGCCGCTGCGCGGGGCTTTGCGCCTCGTCGAGGTCTTCGGCAAGCAGCTCCATGTTAAGACGAATCGTCGAGAGCGGATTCTTGATTTCGTGCGCGAGCGCCCCAGCCAGCCGCGCGATCTCCGTGTACTGCGCGAGCAGCTTTTCGTAGGGATCGGCGGCGGCAGCAGAAATCGTCATGATCGGTTGGCGAGCGCGGCGACATTGCTCCGATCGCGGACTAAGCGGAACTGCGCAGTTTGAGCCGCGGGAACAATCGCTGCATTGCGCGGAAATGCGCATCCAACGTCCAAACCTCGCAGTCGACAGCCATTCCGACAATCGCCAAAACGACGTCGATCATCGGCACGGTCAAGCCGCCGGCGCGCAACGTTGCGTGGGCTGCCCCAACATCGTCCCACAGCGCATGGGATATGCTGACCTGCTGAAATCCGGCAAGGATCGTGACCAGTTGCTGGCGATCCGCGTCGTTGCGTGCGCCGCTAAGGATCTCGGCGCGAGTGACCCCGCACACGGCTCCGTCGATGGTCAGGGCCCGAATAATCGCTGGATCGCGTGCCCTTAATCGCTCGATGATGATTGAGGCGTCCAGCAGCGTCATGACCGCTCCTGAGCCGCCTTTGTCGCTTCAGCCACTTCTGCATCGCGGATAGCGCGCCATGCGTCGAAGTCGTAGTCTTCAAGCCCCCTCACTGCGGCCTCCACTGCCGCCCAATTACTTGTTCCTGGCCTTACTTCGGGGACGCTGCGCTCGCGCACGAGTATTTCCACCGCCTTGCCTTTGAATGGCTTCAACTGCGGAAGATAGAGCGTCTCGCCAGTAATGGTCGTTTCAATGCGGAGAGCTTCCATGGCAGCATCGATGCAAAATGACCTGACCTAACCACAATTCTAACTTCCGACGCAGCCCAATGCAGGGGCAGAACTGATTATTGGCCTCCCGCTCGCCGCTTGAATTCTATTCTGAGCAGCAGCCCACGCCAAATGCGCGCAGACGCAGCCTTCGCTACGCAAAGCAGCGGGGCCTTCGCGGACGGCTGTCCAAGGCATCGTCACATTGTCGAGCGGCGCGCCGCCTACGCCTGCACTGCCGGCTCGGCCTGGGCCTGCTCACGCAGCACCGCCCGGCGGCTCAGCTTCACGCGGTCCTGCTCGTCCACCGCGATCACCTTCACCTGCAGGTGGTCGCCCACCTTGCAGACGTCGCCAACGCTCGACACGTAGCCCTCGGCCAGCTCGCTGATGTGGCACAACCCGTCGCGGCCCGGCAGGATTTCGATGAACGCGCCGAAGTCCTTCACGCTGGTCACCACGCCGTCGTAGATGCGGCCCACCTGGACGCTGGCGGTCAGCGCCTCGACGCGGGCCAGGCCCGCCCGGGCGGTCGCTTCGTCGGAGCCGGCAATCGTGACCGTACCGTCCTCTTCTACGTCGATCGTGACGCCCGTCTCCTCCTGGATGCCGCGGATCGTCTTGCCGCCGGGGCCGATTAAAAGCCCGATCTTGTCCGGGTTGATCTTCGTCTGGAACAGCCGCGGCGCGCTCTCGGCCACATCGGCCCGCGGCCGCGAGATGGCCGACAGCATGGACCGCAGAATTTCAATCCGCGCTTCGCGCGACTGGGCGAGCGTTGCGCGGATGATCTCCTCGCTGATACCATCGATCTTCAGATCGAGTTGGATGCCCGTGATGCCATTCTGGGTGCCGGCGATCTTAAAGTCCATATCGCCGTAGTGGTCCTCGTCGCCGATGATGTCGGTGAGCAAACACCACTTATCGCCGTCCTTCACCAGGCCGGTCGAGATGCCGGCCACGGGATTCGTGATCGGCACGCCCGCGGCCATCAGGCCGAGCGTGGCGCCGCACACGCTCGCCATCGAGCTGGAGCCATTGGATTCCAGGATGTCCGAAATCACGCGCACGGTGTAGGGAAACGTGTCGTGATCCGGCAGCACGGGCCCCACGCTGCGCTCCGCCAGGGCGCCGTGGCCGATTTCCCGCCGGCCCGGGCCGCGAATCGGACGCACTTCGCCGACGGAGAACGAGGGGAAGTTGTAGTCGAGCATGAACCGCTTCGAGTATTCGTCGAACAGCCCGTCGACGCGCTGCTCGTCGCGGCCCGTGCCGAGCGTCACGGTGATCAGCGCCTGCGTTTCGCCGCGCTGGAACAGGGCCGAGCCGTGCACCCGCGGCAGCAGGTCGACCTCGCACTCGATCGCCCGCAACGATGTGTAGTCGCGGCCGTCGGCCCGCGTGCCGTCCTGGATCAGATCGCGGACAATGCGGGCCTCCAAATCGTGCCACGCCTTGCCGAACGATACGAGCGTGTAGGCGCCCTCGGCGAGTGGATCGGGAATCAACTCGGCCAACGCTTCCTTTTTCACCGCGCTCATCGCGTCGGCGCGGGCGTGCTTGCCGACGGTCTGCTTGGCCTGGCGGGCGCGGTCGTAGTATTTCGCCTTGAGCGCGTCGTACAGGCCGTCGGACGGCGGCGCGGCGAACTCCATTTTCTGCGGCTGCACCTTGTCGATCAGCTCCTGCTGCAGGTCGCACAGCTCGCGAATGTAGCGGTGCGCCTCCATAATCGCGCCGGCCATCCGATCCTCAGGCAGCTCGCGGCCAAAGCCCTCGATCATCAGCACGCTTTCGCGCGTGCCGGAGACAATCAGGTCGAGCTCGCTCGTCTCCAGTTCGTCCTGGGTGGGGAACGGAATCAGCTCGCCGTCGATGAGCCCCAGTCGCACGGAAGCCAGCGGGCCCTGGAACGGAAGCGGCGAGATCCCCAACGCCGCGGCCGAGCCGTTCATGGCCAGGACGTCGGCATCGGTTTGCCGATCGCTGGAGAGCACGAACGCCTGGATCTGCACTTCATCGCCAAACCCCTCGGGGAACAGCGGGCGAATCGGGCGGTCCATCAGCCGTGAGGTGAGAATCTCTTTGGTCGTCGGGCGGCCTTCGCGCTTGATGAACCCGCCGGGGAACTTGCCCGCGGCCGCGGTGCGCTCGCGGTAGTCGCAGGTCAGGGGGAAGAAATCGATCCCCGGCCGGGGCGGGCCCGTCGCCGCCGCACAGATGACGACCGTGTCGCCGTATTGAGCCAGGACGCAGCCCGCGGCCTGTTTGCCCAGCGCGCCTGTTTCCAGAATGAACGTGCTTTTGCCAATCTTCTTTTCGACTCGAATTCGCTTCAATTTACCGTTTCCTACTTACGAGATATCCGACTTTGCCTAATCACCCAATGTGTTTTGTGCGGCCGATCGCCACGGAGCAGGTCGCCGCGGACGTGCGGCGACCGGACGTGGCCTGCTTGTTGCGCGGATCGATCGCGAACCCAGAGTACGCCGCTCGCGGGTTCGCAAGCATCGGCACGCGGGCCATGGAGAGTGCAGATGGGGCCCGTAGACCGCGGCACAGGCGACGCGTGCGTCCGCGCCATCGCCGTCGGTGAGAAGAGCATCGCGGCGCGTCGCCAGCTTTGAAAACGCACCGCCGCAAGCGAAGCCCCTTGCGGGCCTACTTGCGAATTTCCAGCCGCCGCAACAAATCGAGGTACGTCTGCGGATTCGTGCGCTTCACGTAATCCAGCAAGCGGCGCCGGCGGCTGACCATGCCCAGCAACCCACGGCGGCTGGCAAAGTCTTTCTTATGCAGTTGCAGATGCCTGGTCATCTCCGCGATGCGGCTGGTCAGAATCGAAATCTGCACTTCGGGCGAGCCCGTGTCGCTGCCCGTCCGGCCAAAATCCGCTACCAGCTCGCTCTTCCGCTCTTTCGTGACTGACATCTGTGCTTCTACTGCTTTTGACGGCGCACGCGCTTGGGCGTGCCTGTGTTCGGGGGCGCTGGAACGAGTTCTCTCTCGCAAACGAGCGCGGGGGTGCGGCGATTGTGGCGGCCCCATTCAGGAGCGCCGCCCTATCGCATCGCATCGCCCGGGCGTGCTACGACTCGCCCTGCTGTCTTTCTTGGGTCCAATCCACCCACCATGGGTAAGACCATCAATTTACCGTTTTGGCGGCGGAACGCAACCGGAGGAAAATGGGGACGAATCGGCAGTTTCGGGCTCTCCAGCAGCGGAAAGTGGGGGGATTGGAGGATTTGCTACAAGTCGCGTTCGGCTCGCATGGCGTCCAGGGACGCGCCAAAGATGCTCAAAAGTCGTGTCAGGCGTGGCGGGCATTTTTTGCCGAGGTTTCGGCCAAAGGTGCTCAAAAGGTTATCCTCCTTCAGGGAACTGGTGAACGAACTTCTACCGAATGCTGATAGCCGACACAAAATTTCCTTGCCGGGCCGTTCCAGGGGCTTGCGCTTTTTCTAAATATTTTTGCGCACGATCACGTCGCGCGCGATTTGCTACGCGCCAACGGCGAGAATACACTCGCAGTACGCGTTAACGAGCAGCACGACGTGCCGATTGATCCTAAATTCTGTTCGGACGATTCGCGGCATTGGCCGTCTCGTTTCGTTGACTGACCGTGCCCCGGGGCAGCTCATTTGCGTTCGCAATGCGCGCCTTGGGGGCAATTGGCCAGCACAAACCTTGTCAATAAAAAGTCGGTGACCTCGGACCGTCCGCGGACGATACGGCGCCAACATGCGAGCAGGTCCCGCGATCAACCGCGGCGGCGTGATTGCAGGCAGTAGCTCTTCAATGAGGGAGACGGCAATGATTCGGCAACAAGCGGCGCGACTCTGTGCGTGGGCCCCCCTTTTTGTCGCCCTCACGGCAAATTCCTCGTTGGGCGCGCTGACGCACCAGTACACGTTCAACGACGGAACCGCGAATGATTCGGTCGGCGGTGCCCATGGCACGCTGGTTAACGGGGCCACAGTTGCCGCGGGGCAGCTTCAACTGGCAAACCCCAATTTCAGCGGGCCGAGCACCGCCGGCCGTTATCTTTCGCTCCCGCCGACGATCTTGCCCGCGAGCGGAAGCGTAACGATCGAACAATGGTTCACGTTCACGGGATCGGGTTTTTTTACCGAGGCGTGGACGTTTTCGGACAACAGTGACGACACGAATCCGCCCGGAGCCGACATCGGGCAGTACCTGATGCACACGATTTCGAACCCGCAACCGGCCAATCCACCCGGGGGACCGAATACGGGCGGCTCGCGAATCGTTCAAACTCTGGCCGGTTTTGGCGGCGGCGCGGAGTCGTCGGCGTACTCGTCGACGCCGGGCATCGGCGCCGGCGGGGGCGGCTACCTGGACGACGGCGGCACGTACATGGCGGCGACGGTGATCGACGGCACGGCCGGCACGCTGAGCTATTACGTGTTTCGACAGTCCGACGGCGTGGGCGGGCTGCAGCAAACGATCCCGGCGATTCCTCTGGAATCGTACTCGTTCACCAATGCCTACCTGGGACGTTCCGCGTTTCCGAATGACAACTCGACTTCGGGCGTGGTCGACGAGTTTCGCGTGTACGACGAAGCGCGAACCGCGGAGCAAATCCTGGCCGACTTCCTGGCCGGCCCCGTGGGCGGCGGCCCCAAGCTGACCATCGATCGTTCGACCGGCGCGATCACGCTGTCGACGTCGTCGACGCCGCTCCAGATCTTCCAGTACACGGTCAACTCGCCCTCGGGCGCCCTTGACATCGACAATATCCAACCGATTTCGCAGCGCCTCGACGCGGTCACGAACGGCGGAAACGGCAGCTTCGACGACAACGACGCCTGGGAAGTGCTGTCCTTCACCGCAAACTCCGTGATGGAGCAGGACATTATCAATGAGGGCGCGGAAGACGGCGGCACGTTGGGGACGGTTGTGCTGAGCGCCGGCGGCGGGTGGATCAAATCCTTCCGGCAGGACATCACCGCGTCCATTCAGATTATGGACGGCGTCGACTTCACGACGTTCAATCTCCCCGTCGAGTACACGGGGAACAACAATCAGGCCTTCCAGCGGTCCGATCTGAACTTCGATGGAATCATCAACGGCGTCGACTGGAACGTCTTCCGAGCGAACCATCTCGTCCCGATCGACCCCACGCTGACGCTCGCCGAATCGGCGGGGCTGGGCGACCTCGACGGGGACCTGGACGTCGACGTTGCCGACTTTCGCCTCTTCAAGACGGACTTCATCGCTGCGAACGGCGCCGCCGCCTGGGCGGCCCTCAGCGTGCCCGAACCGGGATCCCTGGCTCTCGCCGCCGTGGCGTGTGCACTTGCGGTCGCAGCTCGCCGTCGCGCCGGCTTGGCGGCGCTGCTCCTGGCGGCGATGGGGCCCGCGATGACCGCGCAAGCGGACCTGACCCACAAGTACACATTCAATGACGGCACGGCGAACGACTCGGTAGGCACAGCGCACGGCGCATTGATCAATGGCGCGACCGTCAGCGTCGGCGGCCAGGCCGCGCTGGACGGGCTCGACGACTACGTCGATCTGCCCGGGCCCACGATCGCGATCAACACGTACACGGATACGACGTTCGAAGCCTGGTTTACGATCAACGCCCAGCCAAATTGGATTAGGTTATTCGATTTTGGCGACACGAATGCCGACGGATTGGGGCGGCAATACTTCTTCTACACGCCCTCGAGCGGTCCTGGCGATAATCGCGCGGCGCTTTCGTCGACCGATCCGGGCTTCAATCTTGAAGATCAGGCGTTGGCCACGGGTCGATTGCCGGCGGGCGTGCCACACCACGTGGCCGTGGTGGTCGACAAGAGCGTGACGAACACCATGAGCGTCTACGTCGACGGGGTTCTGGCGCCGGGCACGCAGAATCCTGTCACGCCGACGAATTCCCTGGACTCCGTGAGCAATGTGTTCGCCTATTTAGGACGGTCGCTCTACAACCCTGACGCGTACATGCCGGGATTCATCGACGAGTTTCGGATTTACGACAACGCGCTTTCCGCGGCCCAAATCGCGGCCAACTTCGCCGCCGGTCCTGAGTTGGTCGATCTGTTGGCGCTGAACGTGAACATTCAGACGGGGAATATCTCTCTGCAGAACACCAGCAGTGCGCCGCAATCCTTCGACTACTATCAGATCTCCAGCGCGGGCGGAAAGCTCCAACCCGCCGATGGCAACTGGAACAGTCTTGACGATCAGAATATCGACGCCGTGGGCGGCAACCCGGGCGAGAGCTGGGATGAGTCGGGCGGGGCCACGGCGAATCAACTTGCCGAATTGTTCCTGCAGGGCGCTTCGACGCTCGCGCCTGGCGCCTCGTACAATCTAGGCAATGCTTACAACACGGCTCTGGGCGCTGGCGACCTGAAGTTTCAGTTCTCGCTGCCGTCGGGCGAGTTCATCGCGGGCAAAGTGAATTACATCTCCGGCAGCGGCGACTTCAACGGCGACGGCCAGGTCAACGGAAACGACTTTTTGATCTGGCAACGGAACCTGGGAATCACCTCGGGCGCCACGCTGACGCAAGGCGACGCCGATGGAAACGGCGCCGTCAACGCCGCGGACCTGGCCATTTGGAAGTCGACGTTTGGTTCGTCCGTTGCGGCCGCTGGCGCGATTCCCGAACCCGCGTCGGGATTCCTTGCCGCGGTCGCGGCGTTTGCCATCAGCGTGCGGGCGCGGCGGCGGCCGACCTAATCGCGGCAGGCGGCGATTGAAGCGTGTTTGATCCGAAATTAGCCTTCGTCGTTCACCTGCCCTCGTGGTGCGTCACACCGATTTTTTCGGGTCAGGACGCCACGCCCAAGGTCCGCCGAAGAATCTTGCTTCAGTCGCCCCGAACGATTGCCTCGTTTCAGGGTGCTGCCAGCAAGACCCTTCGGCAGACCTCAGGGTGACAGCTTCGACTTTGCAGTCCTCCTGGGTCGAAGCCCTAGGTCCGATGCTCTCGGCGGAACTGGGCTGGCGTCTTTCCGAGGTGCTGGCGAAACACCTGGGCCAGGTAAGCGCCGCTACTGAATCCGGCAGCGAGAGCGACCTTCGGAATGGGCAGGTCCGTTTCGAGCAATAGCTGCCGCGCGCGGTTCAGGCGCACGCGGTGCAACTCCTGGTACGGCGTACGTCCGACGGCGTCGCGAAACTTGAGTTCGAGGGCCCGTCGCGAGATGTTGACCTGGCGAATGACATCGTCGACGCCCACCCGTTCGACGGCATGGTTGTGGATGAACTCGAGCGCCAAAGCCACCTCGGGATCGGCGACGGCGCTGGCTTCGGTGGAGCGCCGCTGAACAACGCCCAGCGGTTCGACGACCAGCCGATGGGGTTTGCGCACGCGGCCGCGCATCATTCGATCCAGCAGCGCGGCGGCACGATACCCTCCTGCCTCGGCATTCAGAGCGACGCTCGAGAGCGGAGGGTCGGAAAGCTCGCACAGGAGCTCATCGTTGTCGACGCCGATGACGCCAATCTCGAGCGGAACCGCGATTCCCGCCGCGCGGCATCCGTCCAGCACCTGGCGTCCGCGGTCGTCGTTGCACGCCATCAATCCAATGGGCTTCGGCAGTTTGGCCAGCCAACTCGCCAGCGATGCCTGTTCGCGCTCCCACGGAATCGGCGCGCGCCTCACGGGAGGCTGAAACACAATCGGCTCAAAGCCCGATTCTCTGAGACGATTCCGAAATCCGCGTTCGCGATTCTTCGACCAAAGTCGCCGCGCCTCGCCGACGTAGGCAAACTGGCGAAAGCCGCGCTCGATGAGGTGCTCGGCGGCCCATCGCGCGGCCTCGTGCGAGTCGGATGCAATCTCGCTGAGACGGCTCAACTCGGGCAGCTTCATCGGCAGATTCTGAGAAATGTCGAGCGCGATTGCCGGCAGG
Source organism: uncultured Planctomycetaceae bacterium (assembly GCA_964430075.1). Lineage (GTDB taxonomy): Bacteria > Planctomycetota > Planctomycetia > Pirellulales > Lacipirellulaceae > Lacipirellula. The sequence goes on from CAYSFP010000103.1 coordinate 13,142, forward strand.
CCGGATCGAATAATCGCCCGCGCCGTCTTTGCCGTTTCGATTCTGGCAATCACGCCCGTGCCGCCCCACTGATTCAAGTGAGGCAGCGCTTGCTCGAAGTCGCCAGGCGTGACATAGAATCGCCACGGACCGTGCAGCCGCGCGTACCGAACGATTCCTCGCAGCATCCCACGGCCGTAGCCGCGCGATGTTTCGATGAGCAGTGCGACCTGAGGAATATCGGGTTGTGCGCGAGGCATACGGTAGACGATCCATGCGCCGAGCGGTGACGAGAGGCGCCTCGTCCGTCGCATGAATGAGGGGACGCGGCGCCGGTCATTATCATAGTCGGGAGCCTCGCCGAGATTAACGCCGAGTGCAGGGCGGTTGCGCATTTCCTAAAATATTTTCCGCAAGAACAACTTTGCCGAGTTGGGCCGGTGCAGGCACAATGAACGAGGAGAACTGTGATCGAGCGGCGGCGGCTTCGCCCGCCGGTGCGATGCCGGTCTGACAACCTCGTCCGAGCCCGCCGGCCTGGATTGCTCTCGGAGGCGACGTTATTGAGGTCTGCGTAGTTCATGAACCCCTGCGAGCAACGGCTCTCGGCGATCGGCCATCGGCTGTCAGCCAGAAAGCACGCGCGTTCTTCGCCTGGCTGACAGGCGAGAGCCGATCGCCCCCGAGGCCCCTTTGTTGCGCAGGGATCAATAAGAACGGCGACACGTCCTGTCCGCGCATCGGACGCGATGCCGTGCTCGCGCTTCTCGACGGTCGAAGTCGCGCCGCGGCGCTTACTCATCCATGCAAAACCAGCCACAACTGGCGGGGCTCGCCGTGACGACTCGCTCGCATGCGAGGGGGCGTCGCGGTCTCGGCGTGGGAGTCCTCGCGACGGCGTGTATGGCACTGTCCGGGTGCAGCGGAAGCGATGCTTCGAGCCCGATCGCTCATTGGCAGGGGGCCGTGACGATCGGCGGCCAGCCGTTGCCGGCCGGCGCCGACGGCGGCGTGACTTTTCGGCCGACCGGGGAGGGCCAGCAGGCTTTCGCCCGAATCGTCGACGGCAGATACGACTCGCCCAACACGCCCGTGGGGCCGGTCAAGGCGTTCTTCAGCATCTCCGCGCCGACCGGTCGCATGATCGCCAGCGATCGTACCGGGGAGACGTATCCGCAAACGGAGAATATTGTGCCCGCCAAATACGGGGCGGGCCTGGATCTCGAGGTGGTCGGCGACAACCTGGAGCAGAACTTTGATTTGTAACAAGGCAGGCCCGCAGCAGCGAAGACGGTCCGCCTGGCAGTCGCTCGCCGCAAACGACTCCCCTCCCGGGTTTTTGGAGCGACGGCCGCCGCAGCCGTCAAAGGAGGAACTTTTCATGGCACGCCGACCTGGCCGCCCTTGGGGTTTTACATTAGTTGAGCTGTTGGTCGTCATTGCGATCATTGGGGTTCTTGTGGCCTTGCTGCTGCCTGCCATTCAGGCGGCCCGCGAGGCAGCGCGTCGTTCGCAATGCACAAACAACCTCCGCCAACTGTCTCTGGCCCACTTGAACTATGAAAGCAGCAAACGGGGCCTCGTTCCGATGGCCAAATTCTGGTGGAACCGCGCTCCCGCGGGGTCGGGGCTCGACCCCGGTTATCTCGACATTACGCCGGCCCTAGGCCCTGGAGGATGGTACGACGATCATGGTTGGTACATTCCGCTGATGCCATACATCGAGCAGGCTGGACTCGCCACTACGGGGAATCCGAAATTGGGCCTCAGCAACGCCGCCAACGAGGCGGTCCGCCGGGCGATGGTCACGTTGCACCAGTGCCCTTCGGATATTGGCTTGCAGCGTAACGAATGGGCAATTGCCACCTGGGCGCGGGTCCGCACGAACTATGTGGTGAATGCCGGCAATACGGTGTACGGGCAACATGGCTTGAACGCCCCTTGTCCGGGCGTCTCGTCGCCGCTGCAGTGCAATTTCAAAGGTGCGCCCTTTATCCCGATCAAAGCCAACGACCTGGCGACCATTAGCGATGGCGCGGCCAACACGCTGATGATGTCCGAGATTCTCGTGCTTCCGGAAACGCAGGGATGGGGCGGCCCGTATTCGGACGCACAGACCGCGCTGGGCGGACAGGTGTTCAACGGCTGGACCACGCCCAACGCGACGACTCCGGACTGTCTCTGCCGCCAGGGCGAGTGGATCGGCAATGCGGGGCCCGGGTTTGACGTGCAAGGAATTCCCCGTCCGCTGGCCGCCAATCACGGCGCTCCCTGCGGCGTGTCGATGTACTCGCCGGAGAGCGGTGCGCGCGGGTTTCCGTCCACCGATCCCGCCATGCTGGACGGCAATGGCCACAAGCAGCAATGGATCGCCGCTCGCAGCCACCACCCGGGCGGCGTCAGCGCCTCCCGATGCGACGCATCCGTCCAGTACTACGACGACGCCATCGATCCCTTTGTTTGGAATGCGCTGACCTCTGCCGCCGGCGAAGAAGCGACGCCCGGTTCCTGAACGAGGCGCCTCAGCCTGGGCGCCTCAGCCTGCCGAGCGCTGCCCGGCATGGAAACCATCTCGGCCCGGTTCACGCTGCTGCGCTGCTGGCGGCCGCCGAAGCGGGCAGCGGCTCGATTCCGCGCTCGCACGGCAGGACGGCAGGGATGACGTTGATTGTCCCGCCGGGGCGCGGAGAGGTCGGGCGCCGGCGGCGACGCGGGCGGGGGGCGGGCGAAATCCGTTGCGGAATGCGAGACTTCGCCGATCCTTAGCGCCCCTGCGGCGACGATCATGATATGATAGGGCGGCCATGGTCGATGGATTCGACCGGCAGGGCAGTTGTTCCGGTCCACGTGTCGCCGTACTCATACGGAAGGGGCCGCCATGAGGAAGTTCTCGCGCCGCCTGAGCGGGTTTACGCTCGTTGAATTGCTGGTGGTGATCGCGATCATCGGCGTGCTGGTGGCGCTGCTGCTGCCGGCCGTACAGGCCGCTCGCGAGGCGGCCCGCATCAGCCAATGCCGCAACAACCTGCGGCAGCTCGCCCTGGGCATCCTCAGCTATGAATCGAGTCGCGGCGAATTTCCCGCCGGCGGCATTACCGACGGCGCATGCTGCGATACGCGCAGCGGCGCAGGCTGGACGATTCTCATCTTGCCGTTCGTCGAACAGCAGGCGCTGTTCGCCCGCTACGACTTCGACGAACCGAACGAAGCGTTGATCGACATGGACAACGACGGCAAGCACAACCGGGAGGTGCGGGAGGCCAACGTCACGCTCTACGATTGCCCCTCCGACCAGGATGCCGAGCTGAGCGACCGTCCCGCGAGCGGTCCCGGGTCGTCGGTCCTCTACAATCGCGGCTCGTATCGCGGCAACGCGGGCCTGTGCACGGTCGAGTCGGGCGCGTTTTGGGACAGCTCGTCGCAGGGCAACGAAACCTATGCCCACCAGCGCGGGCCGCTGCCGGGGGTGGGGCGCATGCTCAACAATCCCTGGATCGCCAATCCCCAGGAGCTGCCGAACCCGCCGTTCAGCATCAAGACGCCGACGAAGCTGCGCGAGATCGCCGACGGCACGTCCAACACGATGCTGCTGGGCGAGAAGGCTCACCTGGGCGTGCTGCCCGAGTCGCCGCGGCGGCGCACGTTTTGGGCGTATACGTACACCTCGTATCAGCGCTCGCTGACGTTTCTGCAGACGCGATCGATCATTTCGGATTACGATCGTTGCGTGCGGATCGCCGGCGCGTTCGGCGAGGACCCGTGCAAGCGCTCCTGGGGGAGCTTGCACACGGCGGGGCTCAACATTGCGATGTGCGACGGGTCGGCCCAGTTTATTTCGGATTCCGTTGACATCTTTTTGTTCGGCTCGCTGTCGACGATCGCCGGCGGCGAGGTGCAGACGCAGAATTAGCGGCCGGGCCGCTCGGTCATCGCGCGGCCGCCGCGGCGTTGCTCGGGCGCAAGGCCGACGAGCGAAGCAATTCAACCGTCGTAGGGTCCAATCATGGTCCATTCGCTGCTAGTCGCCGCGTCTGTTCATCGACGGCGCTTCGTACCGTGGCGGTCGGTCACAGGGTTGCTCGTGTTGTCCGGCTGCGGGTCGGACGCGTCGATTGCGCCCGTCGCGGGGACCATTACGCTCAACGGCCAGCCCTTGGCCGGGGCGAGCATCACGACGCAGCCGATTGCCGGCGACGGAAAGAAGAATCCCGGCTCCGGCTCGTTCGCGGTCACCGACGATTCCGGCCGCTTCGAGCTGGAGCTCGTCAAGCCGGCGGTTCCCGGGGCGGTCGTGGGCGAGCATCGCGTGATGATCAGTCCGGCCAGTGACGGCGCGGCAGCGTTGGCGGACGGCAGCGCGACGGACGACCCGCGCGGGCACCTTCAAGAAGCCGCGAAGCGCTGGCCGGTGGAGTATACTGACGGGTCGCTGCGCCTGACGGTCCCCCCGGAAGGCACGCAGGACGCGCGGTTCGACCTGACGCGGTAACCACGCGGGAGTTGGCTCCGCGGATTGCGACTCACGTCAACTGCGGTGTGAGGCGCGGCCGCCCCATCGTCGCTTCGTTCCCACGAGACCTCGGCATGAACATCGCCAACGACCGCCGCATCCTGGCGCCCGATGTGACCTTGCGCATTCCCGGGGCGTGGCGCAGTCCCGAGGAATTCTCGCAGCGGCTGCCACGCGGCTGCCGGGCGACGGAGCGGGGCCTCGTCCTGGACGACGGGGCGGAGTTCGAGCTGCACGCCCTGCCGGCCGATGAGGAGTTTCCGAGAATCTTTGCCGCGTCCTGCCCGAAGCTGCCGACCGAGGACGAGCGGCAGCGAATCGAACAGTACGCCGTCAACATCTGCGTGACCGGTCCCGGCGGCAGCCTTGCGGCGGCGAAGCAACTCATGGCCGCCGCCGCGGCCGTGCTGGCCGCGGGCGGCGCGGGGGTGTTCGTCGACAACAGCGGCCTGGCCCACGGAGCGTCCGACTGGCTCGCGCTGCTGGACAGCGCCGACAATGGCGGCGCCTACTGGGCGTTCGTCTCGGCGGTCGGCGGCGACGACGAGCTCTACTCGATGGGCATGCACGTGCTGGGGCGCCGCGACGCGATCGTCCCGCGCACCGGGCGCGACGAGCTCGATCACCGCACGCTGCACAGCTTCCTGGGCTACACGGCGTTCAGCGGCGCCGTGCTCGGCGACGGCGACGTGGTGGGCGACGCCGTGCTGCCGACGTTTCGCGTGCACGCCGAGGCGGACGACCGCGTGGAGGCGGGGGCGCCGATGCATAATTCGTATGGGCGATGGCGGCTGGCGCACGTCGACGTGGAGCGGAATTGACGAGCGCCGGCCCGCGATCGGCCTCATCGAACCGAGCGGACGGGTTCCGCGTGCGGACGTTCGGATTGTAGGATTCACGCGAGGAAGTTCGATACGATGACATCAGGGACGCCTATTGTTCGCCAAGTGTCTTGGCCTGCAGTGCTTCCGCAGATCCTAGCGTTACTCGTCGCGATGGTCGCCGGCTATCTTTTTGCTGGGCGCGATGGCGTGCAGTGGGGCGCGGTGGCATACCTTGCTTACTCGATTGGTTCCCGTCAATTCATTGCGCGAGCCCATCGGGTCGGTATTGGGCTTATCAAGCAGCAACGCTTCGACGAGGCGATTCCGAAGTTTCAGGAAAGCTTGGAATTCTTTGATCGCCATACGTGGATTGATCGCTTTAGGTCAATCACGCTGATGTCGCCTTCTGCGCCCAGTTACCGAGAGATGGCATTGGCGAACATCGCCTTTTGCTATGGGCAACTCGGCGATGGCGAACAAAGCCGCCTGTACTACCAACGGTGCTTGGATCGCTTTCCGGGCAGCGGCTTAGCGACGGCAGCATTGCGAATGCTGGATTCCGTAGCCGCCGGTTGAAGCATGAACGTCTCCCGTACCGGAGGGCCGCAATACCACTTGGTCCCACAATCGGCTCATCCACGGCTACGGCCGGAACAGCCACGGCAGCCATGCCGCCAGAATGCACAGCTTCTACGAACTTCGTCGCGCCGCATCGCGCTGAAGGGCGGCCCTGATGTGATCGGACGACGCGCGGAAGTTCGTCTGCTCAAGTCGTGTGAGCGCCGGCGCAAGCTCCAACAGATTGGCGGCCGCCGCGCGCTCGAGCACCGCCAGCGTCGGGAGCGGGTTCAACCCTTCGCTCCGCGCCACGTTTCGGCCGCGGCGCTCGTCGATCAGCACGTCGCCGATGCCAAGCTCCTTGGCCAGGGAGAGCGCATCGGCCTCGCCTGGGCCAAGCGAGGAGGTGGACGCGAGTCTCAGCCGAGGCGCTGCGATCGACGGCCGCTGGAACGCGCCGGCCTCCGGACTACAATTGAGAAACCGCAGCAGGAGTCTCCGTGATGTCGACCGATCATGTCACCGACGCGACGACGAGCACGGGATTCTCTGCGCTCCCGCTCGTGGTCCGACCGCCGGTGGAGCTGCACAGCGGCGACCGGATGAGCCGCGAGGAGTTTCATCGGCTGTACGAGCAGGCTCCGAAGGATTTTAGGGCCGAGCTGATCGGAGGGATTGTTTACGTGGCCTCGCCATTAAGACTGACGCACGGGGAGCCGCATGTTCTGCTCGGCGCCGTGCTGGTTGCCTATGCCAGCCGCACTCCAGGAACACAGGTCAGCGACAATACCACGGTCATGCTGGGCGACGACGGCGAACCGCAGCCGGATCTCTTCCTCCGCGTGCGGCCCGAGCACGGCGGCCAATCATCGACGACGGCCGACGACTACGTGCAGGGCGTCCCCGAACTGATTGTCGAGGTGGCCCACAGCAGCCGGGCGATCGACCTGCACGCGAAAAAGGACATGTACGCCCAGTACGGCGGCCGGGAGTACGTCGTGGCGTGCCTGCGGGAGAAGGAGCTGCGGTGGTTCGACCTGGCGGCGGGGAAGGATCTCGCCGCCGACGCGGGCGGCGTGCTGCGGATCGGCGCGTTCCCGGGGCTGTGGCTCAACGGGCCGGCGCTGTTCGCGAATGACTACGCGCAAATGACGGCGACGCTGGAGGAGGGGCTGGCGACGTCGGAGCATGCGGCGTTCGTGCGTAAGCTGGTGGAGCGGCGCAATAGTTAAATTGCCATCGATATTCACATCTTCAGATCATGTTGACGGTTGCGAGACGGCAAGTAATCTGGAACTTGTGCGTCATCTTGTCGCAAGGAGCGGCAGCAGGCACAGGCATACTCCGTCGAGAGCGCTGGGAGCCGGATATTGCCGGTTGGGGAGAATCTTGACCGGCGATCATGTGCCGGTACCAGGAGGCTGTCCACCGGCATTCTGGAGCAGCATCGTAGGGGGAATCTATGGAAGTCGATATCGGCTCCCGTTTCTACCGCAACCCAATTGTTTGGAAAGTAATTGCGGATAGAAAAGTCAAAAATCATATCGGCAACGTGGCCGAACTCAAGGCAGTGTGGGACAAATGCTTGCGCAATGGGCCCACGCCCGGCGATTACGGCGATGCGACCGCCGTCAAAGCCGCTGTCAGCACGCTGCGCAGCGTGCTGGGCAAGTTGCCGAATGCGGTTCAGCAGCGCGTGAGCGCGCTGCTGAACGCCCTCCAAGGATGCGGACAAAGTAGCGTGGAAGCTGGGCTGGTCGGACGCGCGGGAAGTCGAAAAAGCGCTGAACGGCAAGCCGACGCGCGACAAACAAAAGAACGATCGCCATCCCGGAAAGAGTTCAGGAGGCGGCCAGACTCACAACACCGGCGAAAATCGAAAACGCGTTCCCCCGACGTTGAATTTCACAGGCGAGTTGCCGGTATCAGAAAACTACGTCGAGGGAGCTGTGAAGCAACTCCTTGTAAATCGATACGAGCGCGACCCAAAGGCTCGGGCAGCCTGCTTGCAGGTGTTTGGCTACACCTGCAACGTTTGTGAATGGCGCCCGAAACGTGCAGCGCCTGGCAGGGCGTCGTGGCGCCTGAAT
>CAYSFP010000104.1:0-20239 GCA_964430075.1 uncultured Planctomycetaceae bacterium
ATCATTTCAACAGCGAACGAGTTAGACAAAGTTCAAGTGCCATTCACGGAGCTATGCCTTTCCGTCCTTGGCGGTTCCTCCCCTCCCCTGCTCTACCGCCGCTTCATCCGCGGGTCGAGCGCGTCGCGGAGGCCATCGCCCAGAAAGTTGAGCGCTAGCAGCGTGACGCCGAGGGCGAGGCTGGGGAACAGCACGAGCCACCACATCTCCTGCACGGGATTGAGGGCGTCGATGCCCTCTTTGGCGAGCAGGCCCCAGGAGACGTCCGGCGGCTCCACGCCCAGGCCGAGGTACGACAGGAACGACTCGAACAGAATCACCCGCGGCACGGTGAGGGTGAGATACACGAGCACGATGCTGAACAGGTTTGGCAGCAGGTGCCGTAGGATCACTCGCGTCTGGCCGGCGCCGAGCGAGCGAGCCGCCTCGACGAAAGGCTCCGTCTTGAGAGAAATCACCTGGCCGCGCACGACGCGGGCCATCGTCAGCCAGTAAATGGCGCCCACAACGAAGAAGAAGACTGTAATCTTGCTGATGCCGTAGTACGCCAGGCGGCGGGCGATCTGATCCTCGTTGAGGATCGTGATCAGAAAGATCACCACCAAAATGAACGGGATCGAGTACAACACGTCGACCGCTCGCATCATCGCGTTGTCGACGCGGCCGCCCATGTAGCCGGCCACCGCGCCGTAGAAGACGCCGATCACGAGCGACACCAGCGCCGCCACGAGCCCCACGAGCATCGAGATGCGGGCGCCCCAGAAGATGCGGCTGAGGATGTCGCGTCCCAGCACGTCGCGGCCGCAGATCGAGTTGAGCTGCCAATCCCCGAAGATGTGGTAACGCAATCGCACCATCCAGCGGCTCACGGCGCCGAGCTCTGCAAAGCCGGCGTTGCGGTACGGCGCCTGGATCGTATCGCTGGCTTCAGCGTGTTTGCGATACAGCGCGTCGAACGCAGTGCCGGCTTGCTCGGGCGGCGCTGCCTTGTAGGCCGCACGGAGGGGCGGGATTTCCGCGTGGAGCCGCGCGGCCTCTTTCGGCGCCGACTCCAGGAGATCCTCGTCCAAGGCAAACGTGTGAAGCCCCCAGGGCGACGTCGTTGGCGCCGCGTATTGCAGACTCGTGTTGTCCTGGTCCGGCGGCTGCAGCGGCAACAGCGGCGTGAACACCGCGAGCAGCGCAAGGAGCACAAGCGTCACCAGCGCGAGCATCGCGGGCCGATCGCGGCGCAGGCGGCGCCACGCATCGCTACCGAGCGACGCGCCGCCAGCTTGCTTCCCTCCGGCTCCCTCCCCCTTGTGGGGAGGGCTGGGGAGGGGGGTGTGCTCCGGTTGTTTTTCCACTCTATTCATCCGCAATTGCCAGGTTCTTCGTGGCGCCTCACCCCTCCCTAGCCCTCCCCATCAAGGGAGAGGGAACCGGAGGAAACTGAAATCCGGTCCATCCGAGAAATGACCACAATTACTCCAGTTTCACCCGCGGATCGAGCCACGCGTACGACACGTCCACCAGCAGGTTCATCACGCACAGCACGAACGTGTAAAGCATCACGACGCCCATCAGCACGGTCCAATCGCGCAGCTCCGCGGCGGTGATGAAGTACACGCCCAGCCCGGGGATCGCGAAGATCTTCTCGACGACCAGCGACCCGGTGAGCACGCCCGCCGACGCGGGGCCCAGAAACGACACGACCGGGAGCAGCGCATTGCGCAGCCCGTGCATCAGCAGCACGCGCGGGGCGCTGGCGCCCTTGGCCTGGGCCGTGCGAATGTAGTCGTTCGACAGGGCGTCGAGCAGACTGGTCCGCGAGATGCGCGCCACTTCGGCCGCGAACGGGGCCCCCAAGCAGAATGCCGGGAGCACCAACTGCCGCCAATCGCCCCAGCCCGCGGCGGGGAACAGCGGAATCCAGAACACGAACAGCAGGATGCACACGCCCGCGATGACGAAGTTCGGCACGGCTATGCCCACCGTCGCGGCCAGCCGCAGCAGCACGTCGGCCGGGCTGCCGCGGTACGCGGCGGAGACGACGCCGGTCAGCAGCCCGAACGTGACCGCGAAGGTCAGTGCGAGCACGCCCAGCGCCGCGGAGATGGGAAACCCCTCGCGGAGCACCTCGTTGACCGGGTAGTCGCCCATTTTCATGCAATATCCGAAGTCGAGCCGCACGAGCCGCGACAGCTCCCGCCAGTACTGCACGGCGACGGGCTTGTCCATGTCGTAGCGCCGCTCGAGCGTGCGGCGCACCTCCGGCGGCACCGGCTTCTCGGAGTCGAACGGTCCCCCCGGCACCGCGCGAATCAGCGCGAACGTCACCGTGAACACGACCCACATCGTGATCACGAGCCACGCGAGGCGCGCCACAACGAATCGAATCATGGCGCCGTCCGGGAAAATGGACTGGGCGTGGCGTTTTCGCGGTCGATCCACATCGCCCACACCATGTGCTGATCGAGCACGTTGTTGTAGAACCCGCGGACATACGGCTTCACGAGGTTCTTCGACACGTAGAAATACAGCGGGATGATCGGCAACTCGTCCATCAGCAGCCGCTCGGCCTTGGTGAAGAGCGCCATGCGCGCCGCGGGGTCGACCTCCTTCGCCGCGGCGGCGATCAGCGCGTCGTACTCCGGCCGGCCAAAGCCCGTATTGTTCATTTCATTGCCGGTCACGTACATGTCGAGATACGTGTTGGGGTCGGCGTAATCGCCGCTCCACGCGCGGCGGCTGATGTCGTAGTCCATCATCCGCTGCGAGTTGAGGCAGGTGGCGAATTCCTCGTTCCGGCTCCGCACCGAAATGCCCAGATTGCGCTGCCACTGCTTGCGGATCAACTCGGCGATCGACTGGTGCATCTCGTGCGTGTTGTAGAGGATCGTGAACGTGGGGAAGCCCTTGCCGCCGGGGTAGCCCGCTTCGGCCAGCAGGCGGCGGGCCTCCGTCACGTTTTCCGGTGCACACTGGGGCGGTTCGTACCCCTTGAGCCCCGGCGGTACGAGGCTGTACGCACTTCGCTCGCCGCCGCCCAGCAGCGTCTTCGTGATCTCGTCCCGATCGAGCGCCATCGACAGCGCCTGCCGCACGCGCACGTCGTCCAGCGGCGGGCGCGTCGTGTTGACCATGTAAAAGTAGGTGTTCAGGTACGGAAACGGGTTCAGCTCAGGCCGCGGCGGCTTCTCGCTGAGCAGTTGCCGCAGCGCCGCCGGCGGCGTGTCGTAATTCCAATCGCTCTTGCCGGTGAGAAACAGGTTGAGCGCCGTGTTGACCGACTCGACGGCCAGCACGTCCACCGTGTTGAGACGAATCTCATCGCGGTTCCAATACTCGGGATTCTTGCGCAGCCGCGTGCGGTCGCGAATCCGGCGGAACTCCGGCACGAACGGGCCGTTGCACACGATCCGCTCGGGATCGGTCCACTGCGGCGAGCCGTATTTTTCCACGCACGCCCGCTGGACGGGAAACAGCGGGTAGAATCCCAGCAAATTGAGAAAATAAGGCGTCGGGTTTTCGAGCGTGTAGCGCAGCGTATGCTCGTCGATCACTTCGACGCCAACCTCCTCAAAATCCAAGAGCACCTGCCGGCACCAGGCGACGCCCGCGGGGGCCTCGCGATTCGCGGCAGGGCCGTCATCGGCGTAGCGAAACCGCTGCTCGCGGCCGCCCGTTTCGATGACGAAGATCCGGTCTTCGACATTGACGTCGGGATTCGTCGCCGCTTCCTCGAGCGCCGCCGCAGCGATCTCGGCGCCGGCCTGGTCCTCAATCCGCACGAGCGACCCGCGCAGCACTTGGCCCCGCAGCGAATTGATCGCATCCGGCGGCAGATTCCGCTCCACTTCCACCGGATCGCCCGGCCGCACTGCCCGGCCGCCGGCGGCGTATTTGCGCGCGTTCTTGACGTACCACGACTGGTAGCCATACTGTGCCGCCGTGCGGGGATCGAGGATGCGACGCAATGAGAAGCGGAAATCCTCGGCGGTAACTGGCGTGCCATCGGACCACCGCGCCGCGTCGCGGAGGTGGAACGTGTACGTGATCCGGTCGTCCGAAATCTCCCAGCTCGCGGCGACGCCGGGCATGGGTTCGAGCGTCTGCGGATGCCAGCGCACCAGCCCCTCGAACAGGCAGTTGACCATGTTGTTCTCGGGTTGGCCCGAGACGATCTGCGGGTCGAGGCTCTTGACCTCGGTGCCGTTGCAGAACGTAAAATCGGCCGGCGGCAACTGGACGCCGCTGAGGGCCCAGGCGATGGCCGAAACGAGAATCGCGCCGGCGGCCAGCGGGACGATCAGGCGGGATGTCGAGTACATGCGGCCAGCATAAGGGAGGACGCTAGAATCGCACCAGTCGACATCGACGGTAGGGTGCGTGAAACGCACCCGTGAGCCGCGGCGAACTTCGGCCAAGGGGAGTTTGCCCGCGCAACCGGAGGCCATGGTGCGTTTCACGCACCCGACGCATGGAATTTGAACACCAACGGCACAAGCCGCCGCGGCGCCTCGTGCGGCCGCGCGAACTGCTCGTCGTGTGCGCGCCGCTGCGCAGCAACGTCAATCTTTCGCGGATCGTGCGGCTGGCCAGTTGCTGCGGGCTGGACCGCATCATCTGCACGGGCCACGCGAAACTGGATCGCAAGATCGCCCGCGACGGCGCCGACGCCATCGAAATCGAAGTGCACCGCACGCTGCCGCCAGTGCTCGTCAGTTTGCGGCGCGACGGCTACCGATTGGTCGGACTCGAACAGACGACCGGGGCGCACGACTTGCACGCGTACCAGTTCCCGCGGCGGACGGCGCTCGTGCTGGGCAACGAACGCACCGGCCTCACGCCGGATCTGCTGGCGCTGCTGGATGAAACGGTCGAAATCCCCGTGTGGGGCCTCCCGTACAGCTACAACGTCGCCACGGCCGCCACGATGGCACTGTACGAGTACTGCCGTCAGTGGCCGGAGGGGTAGCGTGGGCCAGCCCCGACCAAGCTTGGTCGGGGCTATTCTGACTTGCCAGCCAAGATCGAGTGAATCTGCGTCCCCTGTCTCCCGTTCCCCGTCTCCTGTCCCCTGCCTCCCATCCCCCTCACGCCGACGCCGCCAGCATTTCAATCACTTCCAGCGCCGCGATCGCCGCGACCGGGTTGCGAATCTCGGTAGCCTCGAATCGCCGCATTACCTCGGCCGCGTAGCGCAAGTATTGCTCGCGGGATTCGTCCACCTGCTCGCGCGGCAGCGACGCGATGGCCTCGGCCCAAAGCCGCCGGGCGTGTTCCACCGTGCCCTCGGCGCCACCCAGGGCGGCGAACACCGCGTCGTCGAGCGCATCGAGCTGCTCGCGCACTTCGGACGACACCGCGTCGTACTCGGCCCAGGCGAGGCCGCCAGGCGCTGTGTGGACGAAGTGGTGAGCTGCATGCGGCGTCGAATGGCGCGACATGGCGTGGTCCCGGCGAAAGTTGGAAAGGTGGTGGAATGAACAGAATTTCGGGCCGACGTCCAGAATGTCGACCAGCAAGCGCTTGCGCGCGTCACGCCGTGCGGCGCTGAACGCGGCGGTTGGCCGCCCGGCGGCACAGCTCCGCGGTGCGAGCGGCGGGATCTTCGGACGACTGGCCGCACGCTTCGCCGGCTCCCTCGCCGGAAACGTCCTCGTCGGCGTCGTCGGCAGCTCCGGCAAGCGACGCGAGCACCTCGCCCTGCCGCTCGAGCAATCGCCGCAACTCGCGCAGCTCACCCGCCCACAGTCGCTGCTCCTCGAGCGATCGTTGCTGCTGGGCCTCCAGCGCCGCGGACAGCTCGTCGACGGTCGCCCGGCGGGCGCGCAGCTCCGCTTCCGCAGCGATCAGTTGGCGATCCAGTTCGGCAATGGCGTGCAGTTGCTCGGCGTTCTCCTCCTCGAGATGCCGCAGGGCGTCCTGCGATCGGGCGAGCCGATCCTGGCGCTCCACCACCGCGCCGCTGGGCGCCCCGCCGCCGTCGTGCGCAGCCGCGACGTGCTGATCGAACTCTTCCTGCTGGCGGGCCAGCTCGCGCTGCCACTCGGACAGCTCGTCGTGAAGCGATTCGAGCGTGGCGAACGACTCGCGCATCCAAGATTCAAGTTGCGACTGCTCGCCCCGCAGCTCCTCGACGGGCGCCAGGGCGGAACGAACGGCATCGAGCGCAGGAGCTTCAACCATAGCGGGCACGGCAAGCGCACGAGGTGGGTAGGCGCCGGCGAGCGCGCACGACTGGCGCGCTGCGGCGAAACAGGGCGGGATGGGGGCGGCGGCGAGTCGGCCAAGGCCGGCGGGCGACGCCGCGGCGGGAATAGCGCGGCGGGTCGCCGCGGGAGACGGTGGCGTCTCCACGACAACACTAGCTCACGAATTCCAGTCCCGCGGACCGACTCGGACGAAGATTGAAAGAATTCGTGCGACGGTCGCCTCGCAGCACGCCCCCGACCCGCTACAGTTGCAGAATGACCTCCACCGCCGCGGGCCGATTGTCAGGCAGTGTCCCGTATCGTAGCTTGTCCGACACGCACTGATCACGATCCGTAGGTCGGCCTACGGCTGCTATGATGACGAAGTTGACCGGGCACGTTTGGTCGTTCGATGAATTGTTCTCGATCGTGCTGGGGGCGGATCGATGAAATTCCACAACTACACGATCATACTTTTTGGAGGCTTCTTTGGCGTAGCTGGCGTGGAGGGCGAAAGCTGCACATCGCTATTTCTAGGCCCCGGACGCCCGGTATGCACATTTCCGTGCGAGGCGCCTGCGGCGCTGGCGATGTTTGCTTCCCTCGGGGCTTTGTTTCTCACCGGATCGATTGGCGCTTTTGCACTCTTAAGAACGCGGCGCCGCCAAACAAACCCACCGGCCCAACAGTCCCCATCCCTACACCCTTAGGACACTACCGATCCGTACCTCGCCAGGCAACGGCCCATCAATTCGTATGAAAAAGGGCAAACGTGGTGCGCCTCAAAAGCGACCACAGAAGAAAAAGTCGCCGGTCCGGCCGCCCACGCCGCTGTGGCAGCGCGAATCGCAATCGGCCGAAGTCGTCACCGTCGCCTGGGCCGTGCTGGTCACGATGGTCCTGGTGTGCGATGCGACGGCCGTCGGCGCCCACTTCGTGTACCTGGGCAACCCTCAGCTCCGCGGCGCGGCCGTGCTCGGCGGCCTGATGCTGGCGGCCGGCGCGATCATCGGCGTCGCCGTCCTCGCTCTGCTGCCCGTCGTGAGAAAGCTCCGCCGCGTGCCGCCGCCGGTGGGCTTCACCGTATTCGCGGCCTGCGCCGCGGCAGCTCCCCTGGTTGCACTTGCCGCGCGGTGGATGCAGTGACGCTGCGCCGCCTAATGCGGAGCGGTTCGCTCCAGCGTCTGCACAAGGTCGGCCAGATACTCGCCCACGACCGCTCCCAACCGTTCGCCCTTTTCGGCGGTGGCCAAACGGGGTGATCCGGCGACCGAGCTCGGCCAGTATCGCCGCACGTCGCGCACCAGCAGCGGCCGCGCCGAGTCGCGTCCCGACTCCGCAGGCGCCAGGTCCATTCGCACCAGATCGGGACGCACCGTGAGAATCCGCGAGGTCTCTATCTCGCCGGCGTGCAAGTCGCCCGGCGTGTCGTACAGCCCGGCGCCGCGCTTCAGGATCACATCGTATTCGAGCACCAGCGCGACATTGGCCTGCGGACACGCGGCGAGCACTCGCTCGGCCGACTCTTCGAGCGCCGCCATCTCCAAGGCGCTCGCGTGACCGGAATACAAAATGAAGTTGCGAAAACCCGACGCGTACATCGATTGCAGGATGTCGTGCACGACCAATCGCAGCGCCTCGGGCGTGATGCCGATCGTCCCTGGATGCCCCGACAGACTGCGGCACACGCCGTACGGCACCGGCGGCGCCACGAACACGCGCGTGAGTTTTGCCGCCCGCTTCGCGGCGTCGTAGGCCTGCAGCGTGTCGGTGGACAGCGGCAAATGCGGGCCGTGGGCTTCCATCACACCGAAGGGAATGATCACGCTCAGGCATTCCGCCAGGGCCGCTTCCACTTCGACGGTGGTCATTTCTTCGAGCAACATGCGGACGGTCTCCAAAGCGAGCGCACTTTATTGCAAACCACGAGTCTACCTGCCCAAGCAACATTTCTCGCGGGTTTCGGCCGCGGCGTGTGTGGCAAATATTACAGGCAGTTCGTCAACAGCGCGCGCTTTCCGGCGATATTAGCCCCGGCGTTCACAGGATGATGCATCTGCTATCGACGCATCGGGTTTTGGCCCCGGAGGGGCTGCGTCATGTCGCCAGGGCCGCAAGGCGCTGGTCAGCGTGCGATGAAACGTCTGACGAGCCCCGGAGGGGCGACATGGCAAGCCTCTCGGTGTTGTCGATGTCGCCCCTCTCGGGGCTTTGATCTCGTGAGCATGCCCAGGACCAGGGGCTTACGCCGCCTGGCTCCATGACTTGACCCCTCCGGGGCCCTGATGGCAGATGCATCATCCTGTAAACGCCGGGGCTAATAATCTATCGAGCAGGCCTGCGACATGCTGCCATACCATAATTGCCTCGGTTCGGCAGACGCTTTTGTCCGCCACCGGTGTTAAAGTGACCAACCTGCCCTCTCGTCACAAAACTCATCGTCCCGGGGTCATCCGGCCATGCACCTTTTAGAATCTCATTCCACCGATATGCGCGCCGCAGGTTTCATGCTGCTGGCGGTCTGCGGCATGGCGGCGTTCATGGCCGCTTCGGCCCTTGCGCAGGACGAGTCGCTCGCCCCCTTCGAGTCCCACGGCGACATTGGCGCCCCTCAACTCGGCGGCAGCGCCGTCTTCGACGCCGATCGGCAGGAGTTCACCATCTCCGCGGCCGGCAGCAATATGTGGGACGACCGCGACGAATGCCACTTCGTTTGGAAACGGTTGACCGGCGATTTTATCATTCAGGCCGAAGTCGATCTCGTCGGCGCCGGCGTCGAGCCGCACCGCAAGCTGGGCGTTATGGTCCGCAGCAGCAGGGAACCGAATTCTGCTTACGTCGACGCACTGGTTCACGGCGACGGCACCACGGCGCTACAGTTCCGCCGCAATTTGGGGGCGGACACCGAACAGATTCAAGCCCCCCTGATCAATGCCGGCGTGCTGCAGCTCGAGCGCGACGGCAATCGCTGCACGATGCGCGTTGCCCGCCTGGGCGAACCGTTTGCCTCGGAGCGTTCCGTCGACGTGGAACTGGGCGACGCCGTCCATGTAGGACTGTTCGTTTGCTCACACAACGCCGAGGTGACCGAGACGGGCCTGTTTCGCAACGTGCGCCTGACCGTCCCGGCGCCCAATGATTTCACGCCGTACCGCGACTACATCGGCAGCCATCTCGAAGTGCTCGACGTCGAGTCCGGCCGCCGCGAGATCGTCCTGTCGACGCCCGATTCGCTGCAGGCGCCCAACTGGACCGTCGACGGCGCGGCGCTTATCTACAATCGACGTGGGCGGCTGTACCG
The DNA here is from genome assembly GCA_964430075.1 of uncultured Planctomycetaceae bacterium. Classification (GTDB taxonomy): domain Bacteria; phylum Planctomycetota; class Planctomycetia; order Pirellulales; family Lacipirellulaceae; genus Lacipirellula. The sequence continues at coordinate 9,481 of CAYSFP010000104.1, forward strand.
GTTCGACTTGGCGTCGCGCACGTCAACAGAAATCGACACCGGTTTCGCAACGGCCAACAACAACGACCATGTGCTCTCGTTCGACGGCACGATGCTCGGCATCAGCCATCACGCACAAGAAGACGGCGGCCGATCGAACGTGTACACCGTTCCCGTCGCAGGCGGCGAGCCCAAGCGGATCACCGCGCGCGGCCCGTCGTACTTTCATAGCTGGTCTCCCGACGGCCGCACGCTGGTTTACACCGGCGATCGCGACGGGCGGCTCGATATTTACCGGATTTCCGCCGACGGCGGCGCCGAAGAGCGGCTCACGGACGCCGACGGCGTCGACGATGGGCCCGAATTCACGCCCGATGGTCAGTGGATTTACTTCAACTCGTCGCGCACGGGCCGCATGCAAATCTGGCGGATGACGGCCGGCGGCTTCGACCAGCAACAGGTGAGCGAGGACGACGACAACAACTGGTTCCCGCACATCTCGCCCGATGGGCGTTGGATCGCCTATCTCGCGTTTCCGCCCAGCATCGACGCCGCCGACCATCCGTTCTACCAGCACGTCACGTTGCGGCTGATGCCCGCCAGCGGCGGCCCGTCGCGCGTCATCGCCTACGTGTACGGCGGCCAGGGCACGATCAACGTGCCGAGCTGGTCGCCCGATCGCAAGCGTCTGGCGTTCGTGAGCAATTCCGCGGACATCCCGCAATCGGCGACCGCCGAATAGCATTCGCCCATGGCCCGTTCAAGCCGCCAGCTCTTGCCGCGGGCCGAAGAACTCGAAGTGAATTCGGTCATCGGGAACGCCCCAGGCCTTCAAGCCATGGTGGACGGACGCCATGAACGGCTTCGGTCCGCAGAAGTAGTAATCCGCCTCGGCCGGCGCGATTTCGCGAAGAAACCCGTCGTCGACGAGCCCCACGCTGTCGCACCGAGACGACTCGACGTCGCCCGGTAACGGCGCATCGTACCGGACATGACGCTGAATGTTGCCGTGTTCCTCCGCAAGGCGGCGGGTCGCCTCGTCGAACGCGTGGACGCGGCTGTTCCGCGCGAACTGCACGAAGTGAATCGGCGCCGCAATGCGATGGTGGACGGCGCTCTGGAGCATCGACATCAGCGGCGTCACGCCGATGCCGCCGGCCAACAGCGCGAGCGGCCGGTCGCGCGCGGCATCCGCGGCAAACGTAAACTCGCCGCACGGCGGGCCGAGTTCCAGCACGTCGCCTTCGTTCACTTGGTCGTGGAGGAAATTGGAAACCACCCCCGCGGGCGACGCGGCCGCCAGCGGTCCTTCACGCTTCACGCTGATGCGGAAGTAGCTTTGGCCGGGCCGATCGGACAGGCTGTAGTTCCGCGGCGCCGCAGCAGCATCGTTGATGCGCACCGTGATGTACTGCCCCGCCTTGAATTCTGGCAGCGGCCCGGCATCTTCGGGTCGCAGGTAAAACGACGCGATGGTTTCACATTCCGGAACCTTGCGCGCCACGACGAACCGGCGGTAGCCATTCCAACCGCCCGGTTGGGCTCGTTGCTCCTGGTAGATGCCGCGTTCGCGGCCGATGAAGATCTCGGCAAGAAACCCGTAGGCTTCGCCCCAGGCGGACAACACTTCGGGGCTGGCGGCATCGCCCAGGATGTCCTTGATCGCCGCGAGCAGGTGCTTGCCCACGATCGGATACTGTTCGGCATGGATCCCGAGCGAGCAATGCTTCTGGGCGATCAGTTCGACGGCCGGCCCCAAGGCCGCCAGATTGTCGATGTTCGCCGCGTAGGCGCAGATGGCGCCGGCCAGCGCCCGCTGCTGGCCGCCGGAATGTTGGTGAGCCTGGTTAAAATACTGCTGCGTCTCGGGATTCTCGGCGAACATCCGCTGGTAAAACCGGCGCGTAATGGCCTCGGCCTGGGGGGCGACGGCCGGCGCCGTCGCCTTGACGATTTCGATGGTACGTTCGCTGAGCATGGCTGCCTCGTGGGAATGTTGTTGCATGGTGAAGATAATGGCCGGAACGGGCGGCGCAATGACGTCCTTAACGTGCGCGCCGCGAGGCCCAAATCAGACCGGCCTGAAATAGTTCACATGAATATGTAGAATTAGCGACAGGAAATCAAGGGGCTCCCATGCTGCCAAAAACCGCCGAATACGCCCTCCGCGCCATCGTGTGGCTGGCGCGCGACCAGCAGTTGCTCGAACCGGCCGACGCGCTTGCGGCGCGCACACAGATTCCTCGGCGTTACTTGCACAAGGTGCTGCAAGACTTGGTCCGTGCGGGACTGGTCCGCTCGCAACCGGGGCCCGGCGGCGGTTATGCGCTGGCCTGTCGGCCGGAGAAGACGACGATTCTCGACGTAGTGAACGCCGTGGCGCCGCTCGAACGGATTCGCCACTGCCCGCTCGGCCTGCCGGGACACACGAAGCTTTGCCCGCTGCACCGTGAGCTCGACAAGGCCTACGCCGCCACGGAACAAGCGCTGGCCCGCGTGACGCTTGCCAGCCTCGTCCGCTCGACGAGTCCAATCGTGCCGTTGTGCGACGTGGGCGAGATCGTGGGAAAGAAACGTTGATCCGACGCACGGAGATGAGGCCGTCGCGCGTCATTGCCTCCGTGTACGGCAGGAGGATCACTGTGCCGAGCTGGTCGCCCGATAGCAATCGCCTGGCGTTTGTGAGCAACTCGGCGGCGTGATGCAAATCCCTTCCGAGCGATGACGAACCTCCGTGGCCGAGATTTGCTCGGTCTCATCCTTCGAGGTAGTATTCAGGCATGGGCGGCCGCGAACTTCTGCATGTCCACCCCGCCGGCCTTCACCTTCCGGGAGGACGGCGCAACGGCGCCGACCCGTGGAAGTTGCAGCGGCAAATCGCCAAGTACGGTGCATCCTCTGAGGGCATGCCGCCCATCGAGGTGAGCCGAGGCGCGGACGGCGAGTTGGTGATCAATGACGGCGTGACGCGAGCAACACGTATCGCCAAGCTTACGCCCGATGAGTTTGTCGTTGTTGAGGTTTGGGCCGAGCTGCGGGGACCGGTCGGCGGATTTCCGACAATCGGAGACACGATATGAACGAACGCCAGACGCGAACTGAATTGTTGCGAGCGCTCGGAGAACTGAGCGACCTGCATCCCAATTGGAGATTGGGCCAGACGCTGGCGAATTTGGCCATGTTCGCGGGCCGAACTGACGAAGGCGGCGTTTGGGAGCTCGAGGATTCCGAGGCTCTCGCGGCAATTCGGCATCTTCTTGAGAAGCAGAATGCTTCTGTGAGTGCTCAATCGTAGTGCGGTTGCCGTACTCCTAAAACTCCGCGCTGCCCGGATATCGCGGAAACGGAATCACGTCGCGGATGTTCGCCATCCCCGTGACGAACTGCACCATCCGCTCCAGCCCCAGGCCGAAGCCCGCGTGCGGCACGGTACCGAACTTCCGTAGGTCGAGGTACCACCAGTAGTCCTCCGGGTTGAGCCCCGACTGCTTCATCCGCTCGACCAGCACGTCGTACCGCTCCTCGCGCTGGCTGCCGCCGATGATTTCGCCCACCCGCGGCACGAGCACGTCCATCGCCCGCACCGTGCGGCCGTCGTCGTTCAGCCGCATGTAAAATGCTTTGATCTCGCGCGGGTAGTCGTACAGGATCACCGGGGCGTTGAACTTTTTCTCGGTGAGGTACCGCTCGTGCTCGGCCTGCAGGTCGGCGCCCCAGCGGACGGGGAACTCGAATTTTTCGCCGGACTGCTCCAAGAGCTCGATCGCCTCGGTGTAGCTGCAGCGGCGGAACGGCTCGTTGGCCACGGACTCCAGCGCCGCCAGCACCGTGTTATCGTACCGCTCGTGGAAGAACTGCATGTCCTCGGTGCAATCGGCCAGCACGTCACGGACGATCCGCTTGAGGAATCGCTCGGCGAGCTGCATGTCGTCTTCGAGCTCGAAGAAGGCGGCCTCGGGCTCGATCATCCAGAATTCGGCGAGGTGCCGCGAGGTGTTCGAGTTCTCCGCGCGGAACGTCGGGCCGAACGTGTAGATCTTGCCGAGGGCCGTCGCGTAGATTTCCCCTTCGAGTTGCCCCGACACGGTGAGGTACGCCGGCTTGCCGAAAAAGTCCTGGGCGTAGTCGACCTTGCCGTCCGGCGTGCGGGGCGGCGCGGCGGGGTCGAGCGTGCTGACGCGAAACATCTCGCCGGCGCCTTCGCAGTCGCTGGCCGTGATGATCGGCGTGTGCACGTACAGAAATCCTTCCTCCTGGAAGAAATCGTGAATCGACCGGCAGATGCGATTCCGCACCCGCATGACGGCGCCCATCGTGTTGGTCCGCGGCCGCAAGTGGGCCCACTCGCGGAGCTTTTCGAGCGTGTGCCGCTTCTTCTGCAGCGGATACTCCTCGGCGTCGCACCAGCCGTGGACGACAAGCTCCGCGGCGTGCAGCTCGGTCGCCTGCTCCTTGCCGCCGGAGGCCTTCACCTCGCCGTGCACGGTCACGCTGCAGCCGGCGGTGAGATGCTTCACCTCGGACTCGTAATTGGGCAGCTTGGCGTCGGCGATCACCTGGATGTTGGCGAGCGTCGTGCCGTCGTTGAGCTCGAGAAAGCTGAAGCCGCCCTTGGAGTCGCGGCGCGTGCGGACCCAGCCCTGCAGCGTGGCCTGGCGGCCGATCGACGCGGGATCGCGCGCCTCGCGAATCGTGAGCTTGTGCATTGCGGTTGTCCTTAACCTCAACTACGGCCATCCACATTCTCGTCGACAAGGAAACGAGGTCGACTCATGAACTGCTCGAATCGGCATTCATGGTCTCTCTATATTTCCGTAAGCGCTCCAAGAGCGGGCCGTTCCGTTCCTCACTTTCCTTGGCAAGCTTCTCCCACAACGCCTCCTGATCCTTGAGGTAGGCATCCATCTCCTCCTTATGCCGCAGGTAGAAGGCGATCGCCCCGTAGGCTTGCTCTAGTGAAAGAGTGGGATAGCTTTCGCAGATTGTCTCGGGAGACTCGCCGTCCAAATACGCAATCACGACCGAATCGAGCGAGACGCGAGTTCCGGTAACGCGCCAGCCGCCTGCTTCCGTCTTAAACGCGTACTCAATCGCTGTTTGCGACATAGCCTGTACCCTTGCGGAGAACCAATGGCGTCCCTGACGACATTATACCAGATGCACTCCAAGCCTGAACGCCGCTACGCCGCCTCAAATCCCCTGCGTCGCCAGCCATCGCTCCGCGTCGAGCGCCGCCATGCACCCGCTGCCGGCGGCGGTGACCGCCTGGCGATAGTAGTCGTCGGCCACGTCGCCCGCGGCGAACACGCCTTCGACGCTCGTGTTGGTGCGGAACGGCACGGTCCACTTGAGATACTTCTTGGCGGTCATCTCCAGCTTGCCTTCGAGGAACCGCGTGTTGGGCGTGTGGCCGATGGCGACGAACATGCCCGTCGCGTCCAGCGTGCGCGTCGCGCCGTCAACCGTGCTCTTCAGCTCGACGCCCGTAACGCCATCGGCGTCGTTGCCGTGGACGTGGGCAACCTCCGAGTTCCACTGGATCGCGATCTTGGGATTCTTGAGCGCCCGATCGGCCATGATCTTCGAGGCCCGCAGCTCGTCGCGGCGGTGGATCATGTACACGGTGCTGCCGAACTTCGACAGGTAGTCAGCCTCCTCGACCGCCGAGTCGCCGCCGCCGACCACGACCAGCGGCTTGTTGCGGAATCGCGGCAGCGCGCCGTCGCACACCGCGCACGCGCTCACGCCGCGGTTCTTGTACAACTCCTCCGATTCGAGCCCGAGATAGTTCGCCCGGGCGCCGGTGGCGATGATTACCGCGTGGGCGGCCACGCTTTGCCCGGAGAGCGACTTCAGCCTGAACGGCCGGCTGCTGAAGTCGACCTCTACGATGTCGTCGGTCTCGATGCGCGTGCCGAAGTTGACGGCCTGCTGCCGCATGAGCTGCATCAGCTCGGGGCCGCTGCAGCCCTCGCCGTGGTGCATCTCGGCCAGGTAGTGATGTTCCTCTGGCAACGCCGACCGCAGGTAGTGGCTGAGGTCGCCGGCCGGAAAGCCGGGGTAGTTCTCCACCTCGGTCGTGAGCGCAAGCTGCCCCAGCGGCAGCGTGCCGTCCTGGCGGTTCTGCTCGGTGATGGCGCCCTCGAACACCAGCGGATTGAGATTGGCCCGGGCCGCATAGATCGCCGCGGTCCATCCGGCGGGGCCGCTGCCGACGATGATGAGGTGCTCGGGAACAATCGCCTTCATTGGGTCCATGCTGCGTCCAGTGCGGGTCAGGAATCGGGTGCGAAGGGGGAATTATAGGAAGGCGCCCCGCGAGCGTAAACGAGGTGACGACTAGCCTTGATATCCGTCGTGGCATGTACTGCAGGCGTTGGTGATCACGCCGCCGGCACGCCGCGCCGACTCGTAGTCGCCATCCGCAGCGGACTGGGTCAAGTCAGCCGCGCCCTGCCCCAGCATCCGGGCATAGTCGACGTACGTGGCGTCGTCCCAGAACTCGTACTCGGGTCGAGCGATGACCTCGGCCAAAACGGCGAGCACCATCGCTTCATGCCTCACATCAACGGCTGCCTTCGCAAACGTCGCCGAGTCGGCGAGTTGCGGTCGGACCGCGTCGCGCAGGGAACGCTCCATGCGGAGCATGAGCACCGGGCGACTTACAAGCTGGCTCCACGATGCGACGGTGGAACCGCCCCTCTCGCCAAGGCTTCCGCCGCGAATCAATTCGTTCAGCTCGTCTCGTAGACGCATCGCGTCGGCATAGCCCTCGTCTGTCGGCTGACTGCAGGAAATCACAACGTGAGCAGCTCGGTCGCGCAGCGCGGCGGCGTCGACATGCCATCGCACTTCACCGTCGTACTGATCAATCACCGCCATGAACACGGCTAGCTCGCCCGCGGCACGGCGACATTCGTGATAGCCGCCGGATTTGAAGTCGGTGGGCGACGTCAACGCCGGACCAAAGCGAACGGCGATGCGTTTGACCTCTGTCGCCAGGGCCTCGCTGTCGATGATTCGCGACCAAGCAAACCTCTCGGGGGCTTGATCCGCGTTCTCGCCCGGCGCCAATTTCACCTCGTCGGCGCCCGCTGCGGGCCGCTCACCCACAAGTGCGTTACGGGCGTCTCCGAAGAATGGCTCGACGTCGGCGTCGGTGAACTCGGGCGGTTCTGCCACCTCGAGGGCGGCCGCCAAGCTAACGGCCCATGCGAGAACCGTCGCACCGGCGGCGATGGCGAAAATCCGGAAGGCGGGCTTGGCGTGCATGACAGGAATTGTAGGGCACTGGCCGCGGCGCGTGAATTTGGTAGCCTGAGCATCATCCGAGGCGGCCAAGCGAACCGAGGGCGCCCATGCTCCAGACCGCGCGACCCCAGCGAGACGTCATGGCTTTTGATTCCGCACTGGCCGAGGCCAGGGCCGCCGCCGAGGCGGGCCACATCACGCACACGGCGCTCAAGAATATCCGCGCCTGGCTCACCGAGCCCCGCTACGCCGACTACGCCGCCGAGGTCGCGCAGCTCATCGCCACGGGCCAGTGGCAGATTCTCGACGACGTGTTTTGGACCGTGATCCCCTTCGGCACCGGCGGCCGGCGGGGGCGGATGTTTCCGGTAGGCTCCAACGCGATTAACGACCGCACGATCGGCGAAAGCGCCCAGGGATTGGCCGACTACGTGAAATCCACGTGGTCGAGTCTCTCCGAGACTCGAAATCTTCCGGTCTCGGAGAGACCGGACCACGAGTTGTCCTGCGCCATCGCCTACGACACCCGACACCGCTCGGAGCACTTCGCCCGCTTGTGCTCCGAAATCATGGTCGCCGCGGGTTTGCGGGTGTACTTCCTGCAAGGCCCGCGGAGCACGCCGGAGCTGTCGTTCTGCGTGCGGCTGAAGCAGTGCTCGTGCGGCATCATGGTGACGGCCAGCCACAATCCGCCCAGCGACAACGCCGTGAAGGCGTACTGGTCCACCGGCGGGCAGCTGTTGCCGCCGCACGATCAGGGCGTGATCGACCGCGTGATGGCCGTCGAACAGATCGACCGCGTGCCGTTCGACGCTGCGCTGGCCGACGGGCGGATCGTGGTGTGTCAGGAGGAGGTCGACCGCGCGTATGTCGACGCGGTCGTCTCGCTGTCGACGCCGGGCCCGCGCGAGCTGAAGGTGATCTACTCGCCGCTGCACGGCGTGGGCGCGACGGCCGTGTTGCCCGTACTCGCGGGGGCCGGATTCAAGCAGGTCGAGCTGTTCAGCCTGCATGCGAAGCCCGACGGCGACTTTCCCAACGTTCCCGGTCACGTGTCGAACCCCGAGAACCCTCAGGTGTTCGACGCGATCATCGCCCACGCGAGCCACACAGGCGCCGACCTCGTCATCGCCACCGACCCCGACTGCGATCGCATCGGCTGCGCCGCGCCACTCACGACTAAGAGCGGCGCCCCGTGGAAGACGCTCAACGGCAACCAGATCGGCGCGCTGCTGACCGATTACCGGTTGGAATCCGTAAAGGCGTCCCGCGGACTTAAACCAGACAACTTCATCGTCGAAACGCTGGTCACGACGCAGCTCGTCCGCCGCATCGGCGACAGCTACGGCGTGCAGACGTTCGACAACCTGCTCGTGGGCTTCAAGTGGATTGCCGGCGTGATCGACGACGAGGGGCCCGACAAGTTCCTCTTCGGAACCGAGGAATCGCACGGCTACATGGCCGGCACGCACAACCGCGACAAGGACGGCGGCGTTGCGGCCCTCTTGCTCTGCGAGCTGGCGGCCAGGCTGAAGGCCCAGGGCAAGACGCTGCACGAAAAGCTCGACGACCTGTTCTGGCAGCACGGCGTGCATGCCGAAAAAACCGTCTCGGTGCAGATGCCCGGCAGCGACGGCATGCTGCGGATGATGGAAGTGATGGCCCAGTTCCGCGCGGCCCCGCCGACCATGCTCGTCGGCAGTCCCGTCGCCCGGGTGCGAGACTACTTCGAGCAGCTCGCGTGGCAGCCCGGCGGCGAGAAAACGCCGCTGGCCGGCCCCAAGGGCGACTTGGTGATCCTCGATCTCGCCCTGGCCGGCAACTACGTGGCCATCCGCCCCAGCGGCACGGAGCCGAAGATCAAGCTCTACATGTTCACCTACGAGCCGCCGGAGCAACTCGCCAACCTCGACGACGCCAAGCAGATGCTGGCGGATCGGCTCACCCACCTCGAAGCCGACATGCGGGCGTATGCGGGGGTATAGACTGGACCCAGGGGATTCACCACAGAGAACACAGAGTGCACAGAGGAGAACCGAAGAACTTCTTCCTTCACACTTCGCCCATCTTACTTCCTTCTCAGTGTCCTCTGTGCCCTCTGTGGTAAATAATCCCCTCATGGAGTCAGAGCAAACCGGGGACGAGCTGCCCAAGACCCAGGCCGAGTTCTTCCTGCGCGCCGCCGAGAAGGTGCGCACCCAATTCCCCGACGCGCCCGGCGTGTACCTGTTCCAGGACAAGCAGGGCCGCGTCATCTACATCGGCAAGGCCAAGAACTTGCGGGCCCGCGCCGGTCACTACTTCCTGAAGGCCGCCGCCGAGGACGGCCGCACCGGGCCGCTCACGCTCGAGGCCTACGACGTCGATTTCCTGGAGGCCGAGAGCGAGGTCGACGCCCTGCTCATGGAATCGCGGCTGGTGAAGGACATCCAGCCGAAGTTCAACCGCGACCTGCGCGACGATAAGACTTTCCCTTATCTGCAAATTACGACGCACGAGGATTTCCCCCGCGTCGAGATCACGCGCGAACCTCGCAATAGCGGCGTGAAGCTCTACGGCCCGTTTGCCAACGTGGGCGACCTCCGCGGCGCCCTGCAGGTGCTGCAGCGGGTGTTCCAGTTCCGCACTTGTTCGCTCGACATCGAGGAGAGCGACGACCGCTGGCGGTGGTTCCGCCCCTGCCTGCTGGCGTCGATTCGCCAGTGCACCGCCCCGTGCAACCTGCGAATCTCCCGCGAAGAGTACCGCCGCGACATCGCTCGCCTGCGCAAGTTCCTCGACGGCAACGGCAAGTCGCTGCTGGGCGAACTGCGGGCCGAAATGCAGGAAGCCGCCGAGGCCCGCCGGTTCGAGCAGGCGGCCCGGCTGCGCGACGAAATCCAGATGCTCGAATCAATCGCCGACCGAGGCGACCTCGACAAGCACGAGCAGCCCGAGGTGTTTTACCAGGACCCGAAAAAAGGACTCGCGGGCCTGCAAAAGATACTGAAACTGCCGCAGCAGCCGCGCACGATCGAAGGCGTCGACATCGCCCATCTCGGCGGCACGGAAACGGTCGCCAGCCTCGTGCAGTTCATCGACGGTCTGCCGTTCAAGCCCGGCTACCGCCGCTTCCGCATCCGCGAGGTCGACGGCGTGGACGACTACGCCAGCATCCACGAAGTGGTCGCGCGGCGATTCCGCCGGCTCGACGTCGAGGGCGAGGTGTTCCCCGACATCCTGCTGGTCGACGGCGGCAAGGGCCAGCTCGGCAAAGCCCTGCAGGCGTTCGACGCCCAGGGCATCGCGCCGCCGATGGTGCTCTCGCTCGCCAAGCGTGAGGAGCTGGTCTACGTCATGGGCCGGGACGAGCCGCTGAAGCTCAGCCGCCACGCGTTCGCCCTGCGGCTCCTGCAGTACGTGCGCGACGAGGCCCACCGCTTTGCCCAGCACTACCACCACATCCTGCGGCGGAAACGCACGCTCGGCGGGGATGCATGAGGACTCCCACTCCCTCGCAGGGATGGGAGCAACCGAGCACGGGCGACCC
>CAYSFP010000105.1:0-351 GCA_964430075.1 uncultured Planctomycetaceae bacterium
ATTTCCACGCGGCGGCTTTTGTTCATCTTATCGCTCGTGACGATGCCAATTAACTGTCTCTTAGGCATGTGTGTTCTCGATTTCATTCACCCGGCGTTGCCGACGGGCCTAAATAAATCACTGACTGGCTGCTTTTTCGGTTTGAATGGTCTTGATGCGGGCAATCAACCGGCGTTGCTTGCGCAACTCGCTGGGGGCATCCAAGCGGTCCGTCTGAGCCTGCACGCGGAAGCGGAACAAGCTTTCCATCGCTTCTTTGAGCGTGAGACCCAACTGCTCATCGCTCATATCGCGTAGTTCTTTGGCCTTCGTCATTGTTTAAGCTCTCAGCTATTAGCTCTTAGCTCTTAG
>CAYSFP010000105.1:361-20122 GCA_964430075.1 uncultured Planctomycetaceae bacterium
CTCCGGCTAACAACCAATGGCTAAAAGCTAACGGCTATTCTTATGTTCTCTTCACCATGCGGACGCGGAGAGGCATCTTGTGCGCCAAACGCGCCAGACAAATCCGTGCCGCCGCTTCGCTCACACCCGCAACTTCGTACAAGACCGTGCCGGGCTTCACGACCGCGGCCCAGTATTCGGGCTCTCCCTTGCCCTTACCCATACGAGTTTCGAGCGGAATCGAAGTAATCGACTTGTGTGGGAACACGCGAATGTAAAGCCGGCCCTCACCACGCACATATTGCTGCGCGGCAATACGACCCGCTTCGATCGTTTGGGCACTGATCCACCCGGCCTCCATGGCCTGCAGTCCGAATTCGCCAAAGACGACTCGGTTACCGCGAGTGGCGTTACCTCTTATACGACCTCTTTGGCTTTTTCGGTGCTTGACCCTCTTGGGCATCAGCGCCATCGGTCTCGTCCTCGAACATGCCTTGGTTGATCCACACTTGGATGCCGATATGACCCTGCGCGGTCATGGCCTCCGTAATGCCGTAGTCGATCTTCGCCCGCAGGGTGCTGAGCGGGATCGATCCGGCAATCTGCTTCTCGCGGCGAGCCATTTCGCTCCCGCCCAGGCGGCCGGCCAATTGCACCTTGATGCCCTTGGCCCCCGCCTCCATCGTCTGCTCGACGGCCCGCTTCATCGTGCGGCGGAAACTCGACCGCTTCGAAAGCTGCTCGCCGATGTCCTCGGCCACGAGCTGCGCCTGCAGCTCGGGCCGGCCGATCTCCTCAATCTTGATGTTGATCCGCCGCCCGACCAGGTTCTGCAGCTCGTCCTGCAGTTGTTCGACTTCCTGGCCCTTGCGACCGATGATCACGCCGGGGCGGGCGGCGTACAGGATGACCTTCACCTCGTCGCGGGTCCGCTCGATCTCCACCTTCGGAATGCCGGCGAACTTGTACTTCGTGTGCACGAACTTGCGAATCTTCTGATCCTCGATCAGCAGGTCCGCAAATTCCCTCTTCGACGCGTACCAGCGGCTCTTCCAACCCAGCATGATGCCGGTGCGGAAGCCGACGGGATTGACTTTTTGACCCATTGAGAGGACTGCCGTTCGAAACGGGGAGTGAATTCTTTAAATCCGAAATCCGAATGTCGAAACTCGAAAGAAATTCAAAACTTCAAATCTCACATGCCTGATGACTTAGACTTTGGAACTTCGGATTTGAAGCTTGTTTCGGATTTCGAATTTCGTGCTTACTACTCAATCGACACCTTGATGTGCGACATTCTCTTCTTGATAACGTGCGCCATGCCGCGCGCCCCAGGCCGCACCCGCTTGAACGCCGGCCCGCCGTCGATCCGGGCGTCGACCACCCGCAGGCCGGCCAGATTCGGCGCCCGCAGGTCGTCGGCGTTGCCCAAGGCGCTCTTGAGCACCTTCTCCAGCAGTCGCGCGCCGCGCTGCGGCTGGTACTTCAAAATCGCCAGCGCCTCGTCGACCCGCTTGCCGCGGATCATGCTGGCGATCGGCCGCACCTTCCGGGCGCTGATCTGTGCATGACGATGAACTGCGCTGTATGCCATGGTTGTGGCTGTTAGCTATCGGCTATCGGCTATCGGCCAGAAGGGTGCACCGGCTTTCCCTTTCTGGCCGACAGCCGACAGCCGACAGCCGATAGCCTCTCCTATTTCTTCGATTTGCCGCCGTGACCACGGAAGTTGCGGGTCGGCGAAAACTCGCCCAACCGATGCCCCACCATGTCCTCGGTGACGAACACCTTCAGATGCTGCTTGCCGTTGTGCACCATGAACGTGTGGCCCACGAACTCCGGAATGATCGTGCAGGCCCGCGCCCAGGTGGTAATTGGGTCCTTACGGCCCTGATTGTTCAGTTTCTCGACCTTCTGGTAAACATTCGGGTCGACGAACGGGCCTTTTTTGGTTGAACGTCCCATAGCTCACGGCTTTCGGCTATCGGCCCTCGGCGATCGGCCAAAACCGACCATCAGCCCCTCTGGCCGACAGCCGACAGCCGACAGCCGACAGCCCTCTTATTTCTTCACCAATTTCTGCACGCCGTACCGCTTGCTGCGGCGGCGGCGGACGATTGCTTTATTCGATGGCTTGCGGCGGTTGCGCGTCATGCCGCCCTTGGCGCTCTTCCCCGTCGGGCTCACCGGATGGCGGCCGCCCTTGGTGCGGCCTTCGCCGCCGCCGTGCGGGTGGTCGATCGGATTCATCGCCGTGCCGCGAACGTGCGGCCGACGGCCCATCCACCGCTTACGACCCGCCTTGCCCAGCACGATGCCGAAATTGTCCGGATTGCTGCTCTCGCCGACCGTCGCCCGGCAGTCGGCCGGGATGCGGCGGATTTCGCCGCTGGGCAGCGAAATCTGCGCCCACTCGGCCTCGCGGGCCATCAGCGTCGCGTGCGCTCCCGCGCTGCGGCACAACACGCCGCCGCGGCCCGGCCGCAGCTCAATATTGAAAATTGACGTGCCCAGCGGCATCTTCGACAGCGGCAGGCAGTTGCCCACCTTGGCCGGCGCGTCGGGGCCGCTCATCACCTGGTCGCCCTGCTTCAGGCCCACCGGGGCGATGATGTACCGCTTTTCGCCGTCCGCGTAGACCAGCAGGGCGATGCGGGCCGTGCGATTGGGATCGTACTGAATCGAATCGACCTTGGCCGGCACGCCGTCCTTGTTCCGCCGGAAGTCGATCAAGCGGTACTGCTGCTTGTGACCGCCGCCGCGATGCCGGACGGTGATCTTGCCCTGATTATTGCGGCCGCCCTTCTTGGGCTTGGGGCGCAGCAGCGATTTCTCCGGCTTCGCCCCCGGCGTCAGCTCGGCCCAATCGCTGACCGTCGCCCCGCGGCGGCCGGCTGTCGTCGGATTGTATTTGCGTAGGCCCATGGGAGGCGTCAGGGGTCAGGGGTCAGGGGTCAGAAACTGACGACTTGTGCTCTCGATATTTCCAATCAACGTCTATCAGCCGTTCATCTCCAGCGTGCTTCGGACTGGTCGCTTAAGCGACCAGTCCGCGCCGCCGTCGACGCTGCACCTAGAAGAAATTGATCCGATGCTCCGCATCCAACGTCACGATCGCCTTCTTCCAATCCTTCGTGACGCCGCCGCGGAACCGCGTCCGCCGCGGCTTGCCCTTGCGATTCTGCGTAGCCACCTTCAGCACCTTCACCTCGAACAAGGACTCGACCGCCCGCTTCACGTCGTCCTTGGTCGCCAGGCGGTTGATCTCGAACGCATAGGCGTTGTTCCGCGTCGAGCGGTGCATACCCTTCTCAGTCACCAAGGGCTTGACGATCACCTGGTGCGGCTCCAGCACGATGCTCGTCGCTTGGGGAACGTGGCGCGGCATGATTCAACTCGCTTCGTCCGATTCGCTACTAAATTTCGATTTGCTGCAACAATCGATTTCGCCGCCGGCTACGTTGCCGCCGCTTCCTTAGCGGCGCCGCCGTTGCTCGCCGCCTTCGACTTCAGGGCGTCGAGCGCCTCGGTCGTGATCAACAACTTGCCGGCGGCCAGCACCGACAAGGCGTTGAGGTCCGATGCCGGCGAAACGCTCACGCGATCGATGTTGCGGCCGCTTTTGTACACATTCACATCATGCCCGTTGGTCGCGACCAGCACCCGCTGACCTGCACAGCCGAGCGTCTTGATGATCGCCGCCATGTCACGCGTCTTGGGCTCGGCAAACTCGAGCCTGTCGAGCAGCACGATCGCGTCGTCCTTCACCTTGGCCGCCAGCGCCATCCGCGTGGCCAACTGCAGCGCCTTGCGATTGAGCGAGTACGAATAGTCGCGCGGGTGAATCTGTTTCATATGACCGCCGCCGCGACGAATGCCGCTTTTGCGATCTCCCGAGCGGGCGTTGCCCGTGCCCTTTTGCCGGTACAGCTTCCGCGTCGACGCCGACACTTCGCGTCGGTTCTTGGTCTTGTGCGTGCCTTGCCGCAGGTTCGACTGATACATCACGACCGCGTCATGAAGCAGTTGCTTGTTGATGCGCGGCGCAAAGTCCGTCGGCTCCAGGTTGTACGTGCCAACCTTCTTACCTTTAGCGTCGTGTACGGTGAGCTTCGGCATAACAGGCTGCAGCCTGTAGGCCGTAGGCTGTAGGCAAGAAGGTCGCAAGTCCGACCTACAGCCTACGGCCTACAGCCTACAGCCTCTAAAGTTTGTTTGACTTCTTAATCACCACGTAACCGCCATTCGGGCCCGGGACCGCGCCGCGAATGAGCACCAGGTTCTGCTCGGCGTCGATCCGCACGAGCTTTTGATTTCGCATCGTCGTGCGGGCGTTGCCGTACTGGCCGGCCATTTTCTTGCCCTTGAACACGCGGCTGGGGAAGGCGCTGCCGGCCGTGCCGCCGATGGCCCGGTGACACTTCTTCACGCCGTGCGTGGCCCGCTGACCGCTGAAATTGTGCCGCCGCATGGCGCCCGAGAAGCCACGGCCCTTGCAAATGGCCACGACGTCGACGCGCTCGACGCCCTCAAGCACCTTCACATCGACCTTGGCGCCGATTTCCAGGTCGCCGGCGCCGCCGCGGATCTCGCGGACGAATCGCTTCGGCTCGCAGCCCGGCTTGGCGAGCACGGCGACGCCCGCGTCGGCCCGCCGCTTCGACCGCTTGCTGTCAAGCTTGGCCACCTGGCCGCGCTCGCTGCGGCTCGCCAGACGCCGCGGCTTGTCGCCGAAACCCAACTGCACCGCCTCGTAACCATCCCGCTGGGCCGTGCGAATCTGCAGCACGTCGCAGGGGCCTGCTTCGACGACCGTCACCGGCACGACGTTGCCGGCGTCGTCGTAAATCTGCGTCATTCCTATCTTGCGACCCAGGATCCCCGGGACGCGCTCGGCAGCGGCCATCGTTGGTTACCTTCTTAGCGGTGCTTTGAACGGCAGGAGACTCGGGGACCCCCCCCGGCTTACCCGCCAATCATCCGCGGCATAGTTTGCAAAAGCGATTGGTGATCGGTGACTGACAATCTACCTACGAAGCGAATAAAGGCCCGAAGCGCCAACCCTACAGCCTACGGTCTTCCCTCACCCCGTCGTCGCCTTGATCTTAATATCCACGCCCGCTGGCAGGCTCAGCTTATTGAGCGCCTCGATCGTCTTGGCCGTGGCCTGGACGATGTCGATCAGCCGCTTGTGCGTGCGAATCTCGAACTGCTGGCGAGCCTTCTTATCCACGTGCGGCCCGGAGAGCACCGTGTAGCGCTCGATCCGGGTGGGCAATGGAATCGGCCCGTGAACTTCGCTGTTGGTCCGTTTGGCCGTGTCGACGATCTCCGCGGCGCTCTGGTCGAGCACCGAGTGATCGTAGGCCTCCATCCGAATCCGAATGACTTCCCGCGGGGCAGCCACGATTAACGTCCTTCTGCAAAACCGCCGGTGCTGAGCCGCTCGGCCAACGGTCGCCGCCACGGCCCAAAGCCGCGTCGACGCCAGCGATGTGTCAAAGACCTGTCCGCCCCAAAATTTAGGGGCGAATCGAGGATTTTATGGCAATGCGGCTACGTCGTAAAGGGGGTTCGAGAGAAAAGTTGCGACGCGAAAGTCGCCATGTACTGAAGCAACGCCAACCCCCGGCTTGCGCCGAGGGCTATCGCCCATGGGATAGATGAAATCGTCGGTGCGCAATAGCCTCCGGCGCAAGCCGGGGGTTCGCGCCACACCGCGCTTACTCTCCCAACTCCCCCTCCATCCCCGCCGGCACGTTCACCCACCCGCGATCCTCGTACCACTGCACGCCGCCGTGCTTCGGCAAATACTGCTGCAGCAGGTACTCAAAGTGCTCTCTCGTCCGCACCCGCCGGCGACTCGCCTCGCCGGCAAACCACGGCCGCCCCGTCACGCCCGCCCGCCGCGAAAGGTCGAGCGACAGCAGGTTCTTGATCCGCCCGCGTACTTTCTGGAACTCCAACGCTTCGTCGCTCCAGCTCACCAGCAGGTGCAAATGCGTCGGCTCTGTCGACGCACCATGCAAACGCCATCCCTCGCCCTCGCACACAGCCTGCGACTTGACGATAAGCCGAATCTGCGTCCCCGCAGCGAACTCGAACGGCTCATGCTTCGCCGCCCGACGATAGGCGTCGGCCAGTGCATCGTTCTGCGGTTGAATGCCGCGTCCCTTTTGCACAAACCCCCGCGCGCGATCAGGCATCCAACTCTGATGCGCGTGATACGTGAACAGGTAGACGGGCATGGAAGGGAGTTCGCGATGCGATGGGCGGCAATTTGAACAGCGCCGCATCATACCCCCCCGCTCGCGCGAGGGGCTACTTTTTTCTCTGACAGATTTTTTCCCATAGATCGTCGAATAGCCCCCGGCGCAAGCCGGGGGTTCGCACGCCACGCCGCCCCCCCCCCTTCATTGGCCCCTCTTGGCGCCGCTCCACGTGTATTGCTATAGTAATACACTATGACTCTGCCCCCGCAGCTCTTCGAGCTCCATCCCTCCTCCGGCGTGCCGATCTACCGCCAGCTCGTCGACCAGGTCCGCGCGCTGGTCGCCGGCGGCCGGCTCCGGCCCGGCGATCTCTTGCCCAGCGTCCGCCAAGTCGCGCAGGCCGCGGAGATCAACCCCATGACCGTCAGCAAGGCCTACTCGCGCCTCGAGGTCGAAGGGCTCGTCGAGCGCGTCCGCGGCCAGGGCATGCGCGTGCGGCCGCCGCTGGCCGCCGGCCGCGTCGCCGATCGCAAGGACGAGTTCGCCGATCTCGTCGCCCCCGCGCTGCACCGCGCCCGGCAGCTTGGCCTCACCCCGGATCAAATCCGTAGCGTCATCGAATCACTCTTAGCTGACCACGAACCTCTCCCTACTTCCCGACAGGGGTCCCGACGATGAACCCACCTGTTATTAACGTCGACAATCTGCACAAAGTCTTCGACAGCCACTCGCCCAAACACGTGCTCAGCGGCATCGACCTCCGCGTCGAACCCGGCACGGTCCTCGGCCTGCTCGGCCGCAACGGCAGCGGCAAGAGCACGCTCATCAAGTGCACGCTCGGCCTGTTCCGCGCCACCAGCGGCCGCGTCACCGTCCTGGGCGACGACGCCTGGAACCTCTCCGCGGCCACGAAAGCCCGCCTGGGCTACGTCCCCCAGGAAGTCGTCAGCTATCCCTGGATGCGGGTCCGCCAGGTGATCGCCTACACCGCCGCGTTCTACCCCACGTGGAACCACGCGCTGGTCGACGACCTCTGCCGCCGTTGGCAGTTGCCGCTCGAGGACCGCGTCGGTCCGCTGTCGGTCGGCCAGTTACAAACGCTCGGCATCGTGCTCGCCCTCGGTCACGAACCGGAGCTGCTCATCCTCGACGAGCCCGTCGCCAGCCTCGACCCTTCGGCCCGCCGCGAGTTCCTCCGCACGCTGCTGGAAGTGATCGACGACGGCCGCCGCACGATCGTCTTCAGCACGCACATCACCAGCGACCTGGAACGCGTGGCCAGCCGCATCGCGCTGCTCAAGGACGGCAAGATCGCGTTCCATGGCGAGCTGGACGAGCTGAAGGACCGCGTGAAGCGGCTGCGGATCGCAGGCACGGAACCGCTTCCCAACAATCTCGCGGTCCCCGGCGCATTGCGGTGCGAACTCGACGGCCCCGTGGCGCTCGTCACCGTCGACAACTTCGACGAGGAACTCCTGGGCGACCTGCGAACAAACCTGCGAGCCGATGTAACGGTCGAAGACCTCAACCTCGAAGAAATCTTCGTCGCCCTACACGAAGAAAAAACTCCCCCACGCTCTCCCCGTTTAGCCGCGACGCGCTAGCGGAGCGCGGCGCCAACGATCCCCTCGCCAATGGCCTGGCTGCCCAAACGCACTTTTCCGCAGATCGTCCTCCCCATGACCAAACAAATCCGTCAAGTCGCCATCACCTACGTCACCCGGCCCACGCTGGTGGAGTGGATCGCTTACGGCCTCTTTGGCGCCATTTATCTGGTGTTCTGTTATGCGTTGCTGAGCAGCAACGTCTCGCATTTTCTAGTGATGGTCTTTCCGATTCTCGGAGTCATGGCGCCCGGATCGCTTTTTGCCAACCAACTTCATTGGCAGTTTCGGCACCCCCGCTCGCGGTTGATTCCTGGATTTCGGGCGCCTCATGTGATCATCTGGGCGAGTCTCATGCTGCTGATCACCATGCCGCTCCCGTTGGCCGCCCTCAGCGGCAGCACAGTCTCCGTTTGGCCGGTCCTCTGTGGAGCCGCCGTCGGCGCAGCAGCCAGCCAGAGCACGTTCCTCGCCAACGGTCTTTGGATGGTCGCCTTCGTCGCATGGATTGGCGGCGATCGCGTTCTGGATGACCAAGCGGTTCAAGCATGGATGACCGCCGAAGGTTACCGGCCCCCCGTGCTCGCAATCACCACGCTCCTCGCCTGGGCAACCGCGCTGTGGCAGGTGATGAGGATCGGCGCGCTTCCCCAGGACGATCCCGGCTACTCGGAACCCATTGTTACCGACCCGAGCGCCAATGTGTCGCGCACGTTTCGACTCGCCCGCGAGAAGGCGACGGCACGATCCAAAGAGCGCTTTTGGACGTCGTCGGAGAGCGTTTCCCGATGGCTCGACCGGCAGATACGCCGTGTGCCAAAACTTCGCCCCTGGCGGCGGATCAACATCGCCTTCTTCGAACGGCAGTCCGCCCTCGCTTATCTCGGCAGCACATTGTTCGTCCCTTTTATCTGGGGGGTGGTCATGTTCCGGGATTGGGACTGGGACGCCGATCGGTTGGGATCGTTCTGGTTCCTCACGGCCATCGCAACGGCCATGGCCGCCTTCGTGCCCGCCGCGAAGCTCACCGCCCGCATTCCGCAGATGACGTCCGAGCGGCTGCTGCCGATGTCGAACCAGGCCTACGCCGATGCGCTCGTGGGCGTCTGCCTGTGGCATACCGTGCGCTCGTGGCTGATCCTGCACGCCGTCATGGCCGTCGTCGCTTTCGCGTTGCCCTGGGAAGGACTCGACCCGCCGTCGCCCGGCAACGTCGCCGCGTATTTGGCCATCTCGCTGGCCGGGCTGACGTACTGCTTCGGCGTCGGCATGTTTTGCAGTCCGATGCAAGGCTGCTTCCCGCTCCTGTTCGCAGGCGGAACCGGCGCCCTAGCGACGCTTGCCCTGCAGGGATACTGGACGTCGCTCCGTCCGCACGACAGTCAGGGCGTCGCCCTGTTCTGGGCGGTCGTCCTCTACGCCGCCGGCCTGGGTTTCCTCGGGAGGGCGCGCCAGCTTTGGCGCCACAAGGAACTGGGCCGCTCGCTCGCCGACCACGCGGCGTGAACGCCGCGCCCAACGCTCCCCCGCCCAGCGCCCCTCCAGCCCCCGGCGCAAGCCGGGGGTTTCTCCGCCAATCACGCGCCAGCAGATTCCCAGAACTTCTTTGTAGAAAGTAGGCCACCGCCTGTGCTACAAGAAACATTGGCAACGCCCAGCCCGACGCGCGTACGGCAGACGCCCCAACGGCCTGTCGCCGAGTCCACGCTGCGCGCCCAGCTCCTTGACAACTCACTCGCTCACCTGCGCGGCTGAGAGCGCCCCTGGGGGCGCAGCCTCCGCGCGCAACCACGACGAGCCTGCGTTCTCGTTGCCTTCAGCATCGCGCACCAGCGACATATTTGTCGCCAATCGACCTCGTGGCGACAGAATCTTGCGCCCGCTCGCTTTAGCGCAAGTTCAATCGTACCAATGCGATCCAGCCACCGCCCGCAACGCGGGCTCACTCAGAAAGGGTATTTGTCGTTAAAAGCGCGCTTTCGCGACAAAAATACCAAGCAGGACCATTCAACCCCCGGCTTGCGCCGGGGGCTACGCCGTATTCGATGGCGATATCCTTCCCGCGCGCTAGCCCCCGGCGCAAGCCGGGGGTTTCCGCCACGCCATATTTAACAATCGGCGCCCAACCGCCGCGCACAAAAAAGAGGCACGGCTCCGCACGGCGCCGTTGGCGGGTCGAATCCCAATGGCATCGAGTCGCTTCGCAGATCTGCGGCCCACGACCTCGCTAACCCACCCGCCGCGGCGGCTGCCATTTTCGACGGGGTGCGTCCCCGTGCTCCACGAAGAGTTGCGAAAAGTCGCCGGCGGCAAAAACTGCGTCCACCGCCGACTGCATCGAACCCTCCGGTTCCCTCCCCTTGAGGGGGACGGGACCAAGGAGCACGGGCGACCCGAAGTCGCCCGAGCGCACGCGGTCGTCCGTGCGAAGCACCGGGGAGGGGGGGTCCTCGCTCGCAAGTGAACTCGATGGGATGACCGCAGCACCAACGACAGCGCTCGACAGCCCAAACTGCGATTTCCACGCCGCCAGGTCGCCCTCGTCGACGTCGGCATCGCCGTCCGCGTTGCCGTTGGCCCTCGTCGCCGCGACGCCCGTCGCGCCGAGTCCGCGCTGCCAGACGAGAAAGTCAGACCCGTCCACTTTCAGATCGCCGTCGAAGTCGGCCGAGACGGCGCCCGATTCAAACGCGCCCATGTCGATCCGCCCGCCCGCCACCCGGCTGAACGCAAGGCCGCGCTGGTCAAACAGCGGCACGCCGCCGACGCCGGCAACCGCCGCCGGATCGCCGGCATCGATCGCCAGGCTGTCGGGCAAGAGCGCGTGTGTCATCGTGGGCCCGCCATTGTCGGCCAGCGGCGCCAGCTTGGGGTTAAGGGGCGCCACCTGCGTACCGATGAGATTTCCGCCCTGGTCGGTCACGGACGCGCCGAGATTCGCGCCCAGCAGGCTAAAGCTGAGCGTTATGTTCCCCCGGAAATCGTTGGGACTTGAGGCGCCTCGGGTATTGCCCGCGACAATCGTATGCAACAACGTTGCGGCCCCATTCGACTGAATTCCACCGCCGCCGCCGCTAACTCGATTGCCGGTGATCGTCGAATGTTTGACGGACATCGGTCCGTCAGCGTAAATGCCCCCGCCGCTGCTCGTGGCACGATTGCCGCTGATGGTGCTGCCGGTAACAGAAATGTTGGCGCCGAAAATTCCGCCGCCGTCTCTGGAAGCAAAATTGTCGCTGATCGTGCTACCGGTAACTGTTACGTCGGCGCCCCATAGGCCGCCGCCCTGGTCTTCAGCAGTATTGCCGTCGACCGTGCTGTTAGTCACCGTCACGCTCGTGCCGTAAAGGCCGCCGCCATCACGGGTCGCATAATTGTCGCTGATCGTGCTGTCGGTCACGGTGACGATCACGCCGTGGAGACCACCGCCGCCGGAACGGCCCATGTTGCCGCTGATGATGCTGTTGATCACCGTGAGTTCTTGGCCAAAGACGCCGCCGCCCTTGCCAATGGCCGAGTTGCCGGTGATCGTGCAGTCGGCCAGCACAAGATTGCCGGAATAACTGGCAATGGCGCCTCCGTGCATCGTGGTATCGCCGCCGGAAAGCGTCAGGCCGGAAATGGCGACGCCGCCGATGAAAAATCCAGGCGGGATCGAAAAGACGCGGGTCCCGTCCCCGTTGTCCTGGGTTGGCGTGGGATCGTTGCCTGAAGCATCGATGGTTAGCAACTCTGCGCCTGGTCCCACGATGTTGGCCGCAGCGTGAATCGCAAGGTGGCCGTGAGTAAGCACAATGGAACCGCCCGCAAGAGCCGGGGCAAATGTAATCGTTTTGTTCATTGCGAAGGGTAGCAGTTCCACCGCCTCGCGGAGCGACAAGTCGCCCGGCGAATAGTCGTCGTCGCTCTCATCGACGAGCGTGTCGACGATGAGATTTACTGCTAGCAACTGCGTCTCGACGGCGCCGATGTCGATCCGGGCGCCGACAGCGCCGTCGCCGTCGACGACGCGCTGAAAAGGATTGCCGCGCTGGTCGAACTCCGGCACGCCGTCGACGCCTGCCAGAGCGGTCGGATCGCCGGCGTCGATCGCTGGACTGCCCGGCAATGGCACATGGGTCTGCACGCGGCTTCCGTCGACAAGGAGCGGCCCCAAATTGTTGGCTAGGGGCGCCAGAAGCGGGGCGATCGCGCCGTCGACCGGGCCGCCGATCAGGTTGCCGTTGGCATCCGGCGACCCCAGTGGCGCCTCGGCGAGGGTGGTTCCCGAATTGCTGCCGATCAAACTGAACTTCGCATCGATCACCGCCCCGAATAACGGCGCCAAATCGGGGGCCAGGGCTGCGGATGGCGCGTCGCTCGCCACAATGGAATTCGCTAACATCAGCGTGCCGCCGACAACCTCAATCCCGCCGCCGAACCCGCTCGCGACGTTGCTAGCCACCGTACTTTGGCGAACCGAGAACGTCGCGCCGGAGTCGACGGCGAACAAATACATTCCGCCGCCGTTGCCGCTCGCGGCGTTGCCGCTGATCGTGCTGCTCGTCACGGCGAACGTGTTGGCGGATGAGAGACGGCTGAACACGCCCGCGCCCACGCCGGCAGAATTGCCGCTCATGGTCGTCTCGCTGACAGTCAAAGCGCCGCTGATGTGAATTCCCCCGCCCGCCGCCGCCGTGTTGCCCCGGATCGAGCTGCCGGCAATGGTCGCGTTGGTACTGCTAACGCCGCCGCCGGCGCCGCTCGCCGAGTTGCCGGCGATTGAGCTGCCCGTGATCGAAAGGGGACCGGGGCTGTCGTGGAAAACTCCGCCGCCATTCCGTCCGGCCGTGTTGTGGCTGACTTCACTGTCGGTCACCGCGAGATTTGCCGTCCCTCCCTGAGAGTAGATTCCGCCGCCTCGCGCGCTGGGCCCTGTCGCCGCGTTTCGTGTGATGCTGGTGGATGCCACGGTCAATTGGGTGAATGCGCTCCGAATGCCGCCGCCGGCGCCGGCGGCAGAATTGTCGTTGATGGTGCATCCCGTGATCGAGGCGACCGTTACAAAGGCTTGATACACGCCGCCGCCGCTGCCTGCGGTCGAGTTGAAACTGATTTGGGAGTCGGCGATCGATAGACTGTCGACGTCGTAAATGAACAACCCGCCGCCGCCGCCCCCGCCGGCAGTCGCTGCATTGTTGCTGAACGTGCTGTCGGCAATCTGCACCGCCATCACGTTATCGGCCACGGAAACGCCGCCCCCCACATTCGACGTGTTCTCGCTGATCGTGCTGCCTTCAATGACCAGGTTTCCCGTTCGCTTGCGAATTCCGCCGCCCTCGGCGCGTAGCGCCTCGTTGCCGGTGATCGAACAATTGATAATCGACAGGGAATTGGGGAACGTCGTCGTAAATGAAGCTGGGGCGCTGTAAATGCCGCCGCCGCCCGCGGTGCTGACGCTGAGAGTCGAGTTGCCCGTGATGATGCTCTCGGCAACCGTGAGATTCTCCCGAGCGAAAATCGCGCCCCCTGCGCCGGCAGCGTCTCCGCCGAAAAGCTTCAGGCCGCTGAGGGAGACGTTACGGACCACGTTCGCCATGCCGTCGTCGATATTGAAGATTCGCGCGCCGTCACCGGCCGCCGCCGTCCCGGCGAACGCCTGGAGCGCGAGGACGTCCGCGCCCGGACCCTTGATCGTGAGATTGCTACTGATCACGATCTCGCCGGCGTGATCGACGTCGGTGAGCGAAATCGTGCCCGTTAGCGAGCCGAATTCGATCGTGTTGTCAGCATCCGTATTGTCGGCGTTGGCGGCGAGGACGGCCTCGCGGAGCGAAATGCCGTCGCCGCCGTCATTGGCGATGAGCGCAGCGATCGAAGTGGTGGCGCCATTCACCAAGTCATTCAGATTCCCGACCGTCACCGTCGCCAACAGCCGACGGTCTTCCAGCGGCTCCATCCCCAGAGTCCGGACCCGACCGTTGCGCCGTCGCTGGCACATTGCCAATCCTCAGATAGACCCGAGCCGGCTGAAAACTGAGCGTCGATGTCCTTCGGGCCGCAAAAGCAGCCGCATCGACGTTCAGTTTTCAGACGCGATAAATATATCGACGTGCAGGGATGGTCGATTGAAACCTATTCTAAACGCCGGCTCGTCTCCTCGGCAATAAAACGGAGGGGAATCTCGCCGTATCGCGCGATCAAACAATCCACCGGTTTCGTGTCGAAATGAGCCACTCCCTTTGCGAGGGTCAAACTTGGCCACCGTGCCGCCTGCTCTTTGGCATTCCATTCTCAAACACATATGAGCCGCGCGTCGCGAGCCGCCTGGGCAAGCGCTACCGGTGCGCGCCCGCGTGAGCGCCGCGACGTACGACACGCCCCCGAAAGAGAGAATGTCGCCAAAAATGCGTTTCGCGACAGAAATAGGGGCACGGCTCCGCACTGTGCCGTTGGCGGGTCGAATCCCAACGGCATAGAGTCGCTTCGCAGAGCCGTGCCCCACGGGACAGGGGACTTGCTCGCGCCGTGCAGCATTGCGCGCACCGCACGACGCGGTCACTCCTAGGGTACGGACGGACCGACGTTCTTAGATGTCGGACCGCGCGAATTTTCTTGCGGCTGTCAAAAAAATCGCTGGAAAACAACCACGGAGGCACGAAGGACACGGAGTGGGGAAAGGAAGAACTACGAACTAGGAAGTAAGAAGTAAGAAGTAGAGGCATTGAAGCCCTTTTTCGTTCTCACTTCATCCTTCTTATTTTTCCGACTCTGTGCTCTCCGTGCCTCCGTGGTGAAATCCCTTACTCCGAAAACGGCACGCCCAGCTCATTGAAGAGGAACGCAAAGATATCCACCTGCTGATCGATCCGCTCCGCCAGCGGCGTATCGCCGCCGTGGCCGCTGTCGCTGCTCGTGCGGAGCAGGAACCGCCCCGCGGGACGGGCCGCCTGCAGCCGCGCGGTCATCTTGCGCGATTGCATGGGATCCACCCGCGGGTCGTTCGCCCCGGTGAGGAACAACACCGCGGGAAAGTCGACCCCGTCCCGCACGTTGTGGTAGGGCGAGTAGGCGAGCAGCGCCCGGAACTGCTCCTCGTCCTCGACCGTGCCGAACTCGGTGACGTTGAACGCCCCGTTGGGCGAGAGCTCCACGCGCAGCATGTCGTAGATGCCGACTGAGGCGACGACGGCCTTCATCAGCTCCGGCCGCTGCGTGAGGGCGGCGCCCATGAGCAGCCCGCCGTTGGATCCGCCGATGATCGCCAGCTTCGAGCTGGAGGTGTAATGCTCGTCGATCATGTACTCGAGCACCGCGGCGAAGTCGTCGAACACGTTCTGCTTGTTGGTGAGATTGCCGCCGCGGTGCCAGGCTTCGCCGTACTCGCCGCCGCCGCGGACGTTCGCCGTCGCCACCACGAACCCGTGGTCGAGCAACACGCGGTTGAGCGCCCGGAAGCCCGGCGGAATGCTCACGCCGTAACCGCCGTACGCGGTCACCAGGCAAGGATTGCGGCCGTTGCGCTCCGTGCCCTTGCGGAACAGAATGTTCACAGGCACGCGCGTGCCGTCCTTCGACGTGGCGAACTCGCGCACCACCTCGGCGTCGTCGAGAGTGACCGGCTCGTCCACTCTGAACGCCGTCTCGGTCGCCTTCGCCGCGGCCGCGTCGAAGCGGAACACCGCCCGCGGCTGCGTGTACGACCCCATCGAGAACAGCACGTCGTCGCCCGCAAGCTGCACGATGTGGCCGACGCTTGCCACGGCAACTTGTGGCGGCGCGGCGAGTTTCTTGCCGTCGAGATCGAACACGCGAATCTCCGACGGCCCGCCGAGCTGGTAAACCACGTACAGCCGCGATTCGGTCACGAGCACCGTGCCGTCGTGCCAGAACGAGGTGACGATCGTGTCCGCCCCCTCCGGAACGATCGTCTCCGCGCCGGCCACGTCGAGCGCATCGATCGGCACGCGGAGAATCTTGCCCCGCGGCGCGCCGGCCCGCGAGATGACGAACAAGTCCTCGCCCGGGCCGAACTCCGCTTGGATCACCTTGTCGGCAAACTTGCTGAACTGCCGCCACTCGCCCGCCGGCGTACGCAGGTAGTGGGCGAACTCGCCGCCGTCGCCGTTCTGGATCGTCGCCAGCACCCGGCCGGTGCGCTCGTCCACCTTCAGCTCCGTCTCGGCGATCCGCGGCGAATCCTTGCCCAACTCGTAGCGGTCGTCCGCGGTCGGCGTCCCCAGCTTGTGAAAGTACACCTGCTGATAAAAATTCATGTCCTCGGCCGGCTTCTCGCCCTCGCGCGGGTGCCGCGTGTAGTAGAAGCTCGACCCGTCGGGCGCCCACGCCAAATCGCCGCCGGCCGTGCCCGTGTTCACCCGCGGCACGACCTCGCCGACCTGCTCGCCCGTGGCCACATTAAACACCCTGACGTCGCCCACCTCGTCGCCGCCCTGCGACATACAGACCGCGACGAGCTTGCCGTCGGGCGAAGGCTTGTACCAAGTCATCGACGTGCCGCCGCTCGGGTCGAGCGCGTTCGGATCGACCAGCACGCGCTCGCCGCTCGGACCGACAAGCGACAGCGAATTGGTCACGACCAGAAACGGCTGCTGCTTGGGCGGCTGATCCTTCATCGCGAAAAACAGCTCGCCCCGCGGCTCGACGCCATAGTAGGCGACGGTCTCGGCCGACATGATCTCGGCGACCCGTGCGCGAATCGCGGCGACGCCCGGCAGATTGTCGAGCATCGACCGGGCGTAGGCGTTCTGGGCGTCGCTCCACGCCTGCACGGCGCCGTCGCCGGCGTCTTCGAGCCAGCGGTAGTCCTCGACGACGGTCGTGCCGTGAAACTCGTCGGTGACGGGTTCCTTCCTCGCCGGCGGCGCGTCGGCGGCATGGCACGACGAATTCAGCGACAGAACGACGACGAGTGCAACAGCGGCGAGCAAATCTCGAATCACGGCAGACGCCTCCCGATGCCAAAGTGAGCCAGCGGCGCGGCAGCGCCGCCGTGGGTCCAGGCAGTGTAGCCTTCTCGCTCCGCGAGAAGCAGACCTTTTCATCTCGCGGAGCGAGATGACTACAAAAACCGCCTCAGCACCTCGTCCGGCGCCGCCGCGTACGTGCTCGGCTCCATCGAGCAACTCGCCCGGCCCTGGCTCAGGCTCCGCATCGCGCTGGAGTAGCCGAACAACTCCGCCAGCGGCGCCTCGGCGTGCAGCACGGTGAGGTGGCCGCGGTTCTGCTGCTGCGTGATGATCGCCCGCCGCTTCTGCAGGTCGCCCACCAGGTCGCCCACGTGCTCCTCCGGCGTGCTGATCTCCAGCCGCATGATCGGCTCGAGCAGCACCGTGCCCGCGGCCCGCAGCCCGGCGTCGAATGCCGCGCTCGCCGCCATGCGGAACGCGATCTCGCTGCTTTCGGTCTCGTGCATTTCGCCAGAGACGAGCGTCGCCTTCACGCGCATCAGCGGGAAGCCCAGCACGCCGCCGCCCTGGCCGGCATTCTCCAGCTCCTCGAGCACCACCGACAGCATCTCGCCCGAGAGGCCCGCATTGGGAACCGTGCTCACCACGACGCCCGCGGCGGTCGGCATCGGCTCGACGCGCAGTCGCAGCTTGGCCGTGTGCGCCACGCCGTTGATCACGCGGTGCACGTCACCGTCGACCTCCGCCAGGCGGGCGATCGACTCGCGGTAGCTCACCCGCGGCTGGTGCACCTTCACGTTCAGCTTGAAGTCCCGCTGCAGCCGGTGCTGAATCACCTCCAGGTGCAGCTCGCCCATGCCGCTGATCAGCGTCTGGCCGGTCTCCTCGTTCTCGCTCGCGGCGAACGTGGGGTCCTGCTTGCGCAGCATCTCGAGCACTTCCGACAGCTTCTTCTTGTCGGCGGTGCTCTCCGGCTCGATCGCCATCGAGATGACAGTCTCGGGAAACTCGATGGCTTCCAGCAGAATCGGCTCGCGCGTGTCGCAGATCGTATCGCCGGTGACCGAGTCGCGCAAGCCGATCACCCCCACGATGTCGCCGGCGCTTGCGCTGTCGAGTTGCTCTTCCTTCTTGCTGGCGTGGATCCGCCACAACTGGGCGACATTCTCTTTCTTGTCCTTGCCGGGATTGAAGACGCGGCTGTTGCCCGAAAGCGTGCCCGAGTAGATGCGTATCCAGGCGAGGTCGCCCGTCTTGAACGGCAGCACCTTGAATACGAGCCCGCAAAACGGTTCCTTGGGATCCGGTTTGCGGCGGATCTTGGGGAGCTCCTCGTGCTCCTTGGCGGCGGCGGCCTTGGCCTTGCTTTTGCCGAACGACTTGTGCGAGGGATCGACGCCCTCGACCGGCGGCACCTCCAGCGGGTTCGGCAGATACGCGGCCACCGCGTCCAACAGCGGCGGCACGCCGATGCCGTGCAGCGCCGACCCGCACAGCACGGGCTGAATCTGCTGGTGCACCGTCGCGTCGCGGACCACGCGGCGAATGAGCGCCTCGGGAATCGGCTCCTCGGCCAGGGCGAGCTCCATCAGCTCGTTCGAATAGTTGTACAGCGACTCGAGCATCTGCTCGCGCCACAGGGCGGCCTCGTCGGCCATGTCCGCGGGGATGTCGGACTCGACGATCTTGTTCCCCTCTTTGCCCTCGGGGAACGCCAGCGCCTTCATCCGCACCAGGTCGATAATCCCGCGGAAGGGATTGGCCACGTGCGCAGGCCCCAGCCCCAACGGAATCTGCAGCGGCACGGGCCGGGCGCCCAGCCGGTCGCGAATTTCCGCGACCAGATCGTCGAAGTGGGCGCCCTCGCGATCCAGCTTGTTGATGAACGCAATCCGCGGCACATGGTACTTGTCGGCCTGCCGCCACACCGTTTCGCTCTGCGCTTCGACGCCCTCACGGGCGCTGAACACGATCACCGCCCCGTCGAGCACACGCAAGCTGCGCTCCACCTCAGCCGTGAAATCAACATGCCCCGGCGTATCAATGAGATTAATATCAACCGGGAGAGCCGCGGGGTTTATCCCCGCGGGGCGCCACGCAAACCGCACGCACGCGCTATAGATGGTAATCCCGCGCTCCGCCTCTTCGGCGTCGTCGTCCGTGGTCGTTGTGCCACGATCGACCTCCCCCGCGCGGTGCTTCGCCCCCGACGCGAACAGCATCCGCTCGGTCACGGTCGTCTTGCCGGCATCAATGTGGGCGATGATGCCGATGTTGCGGATCTTCGAGATGTCGGCGGCCATGGAAAGAAGGGGAAATGAACCGCCAAGGACGCCAAGGACGCCAAGGTCGGAGGAGAGGGGCAGGGAGTCGAACCACGACGGCCCGAAGACAGACTAAGAAATCCTTCCGAATCCGTCCAAGTAAGTCATGTTGGAAGCAAGCAATCTAACGCATTTCCTGAATGATCGTCTTCCCACGTCGTGCCGTCGCACCATCGCGATGAATTCTACCGCATTCTCTCTTACCTTGGCGTCCTTGGCGTCCTTGGCGGTTCAATCCCTCGGCGCATAAAAAAAGCTGCGACCTCGTTCCTGAGATCGCAGCTTCGTGGACTTTCAATCACCAACCGAAGTGGGCGAACGCTTTGTTGGCGTCGGCCATGCGGTGCACATTCTCACGACGCGACACCGCCGCGCCTTCGCGGTTGTACGCGGCCACCAGCTCGTCCGCCAGCTTCTGAGCGGTCGCCCGGCCCTTCTTCTCGCGGATCGCCAGCAGAATCCAACGGATCGACAGCGACTGCTGACGCGTGCGGTTCACCTGCATCGGCACCTGGTACGCGGCGCCGCCGACGCGCTTCGAACGCACCTCGATCGCCGGCTTCACGTTGTCCAGCGCCTGCTGGAACACCGCGATCGGCTCCTCGTCCGGCATCCGCTCCTTGATGATGTCCATGGCGCCGTAGAACACGGCCTGAGCGCGGCTCTTCTTGCCGTCGTACATCAGGCAGTTGATGAACTTGCTGGCCAGGATCGAACCGTACACGGGATCCGG